>CALMZR010000270.1 GCA_937870845.1 uncultured Chloroflexota bacterium | reverse complement strand
TTGCTCGCCGCCAGACAGCGTGCCGGCCCGCTGCCCGCGCCGCTCGCGAAGCACCGGGAAGAGGTCATCGAGCAGATCGCGCACGCGGGGATCGGGGCGAGGGCTGAGAAATGCGCCAATGCGTAGGTTCTCCGCGACGGTGAGGCGGGGAAAGATGCCGCGCCCCTGCGGCACGATGCGCACCCCCCGACGAGAGCGGCGGTGTGCACTCATCCCGGTCACATCCTCCCCGCCGAGAAGGACGCGGCCTTGCGCGATCGGGGCGAGCCCGACCAGACCGCGCGCCAAGGTCGTCTTGCCGACCCCGTTGCGCCCGAGCAGGGCCACCACCTCGCCGGCCGCCACTGTCAGCGAGACGCCCTGCACGATCGGGGACGATCCGTAGCGGACGTGGACGTCCTCGGCGACGAGCAGCGTCACAGCGTCTTGCGCCCCAGGTAGACCTCGCGCACCAGGTCGTTGGCGGCGATCTCGTCCGGGGTTCCCTGGGCCACCGCCTGCCCGCGATGCATCACCGTGATGACGTCGGCGATGTGCCGCACGAACGCCAGGTCGTGCTCGACAACGATCGTTGTGGCGCCGGCGGTCAGCTCGCGCAGCAGGTCGGCCGTCGCCGCCGTCTCCCGCGGCGACATCCCCGCCGTCGGCTCGTCCAGCAGCAGCAGGCGCGGCTGGGCCATCAAGGCGACCCCGATCTCCAGCCACTGCTGCTCCCCGTGCGAGAGGTCCGCCGCCCGGCGCCGCGCCTGATCCGCCAGCCGGAGACGATCCAGCATCGCGGCGACGTCGGGGTCGGACGGCGCGGCGGCCCGCCGGCTGAGGAGCCGGTTCCAACCCAGATGACCGACCTTGCCCAGGAAGAGGTTGTCGGCGACAGTCAGCTCCGGAAAGAGCGTTGGCGCCTGGAACTTGCGGGCGATGCCGACGCCGGCGCACCGGTGGGGCGGCAGCCTCGTGATGCGCTGGCCGAAGCAGTAGACGTCCCCGGAGGTCGGCGTCTGGACGTTGGTGACGAGATCGAAAAAGGTGCTCTTGCCCGCGCCGTTGGGGCCGATGATGCAGTGCATCGTCCCTGGCAGCACGTCGAGGGTGAGACCGTCGACGGCGGCCACTCCGCCGAAGCGCTTGCTGAGGCCGACCACCCGGAGCGCCGGGGGGCCGCTCCCGGACGGCGCCGTTCCCGCATGCTCGGCCGCCGCGATCACGAGCGCACTGCCCGCGCCGCGGTGGCGAGGGCTCCCATCGCCCCGCGCGGCCAGGCCAGGACCACGACGATGAGCAGGATGCCGACCATCAGCAACCAGAGCGTGACGAAGGAGCCGCTCAACGCCGTCTCCAGCCAGCTCAACCCGAGCGCGCCGACGAATCCTCCGATGAGCGTGCCTCGCCCCCCGAGGACCATCCAGACGATGACATACGTGCTGAACGTCAACCCGAACAGGTCTGGCGCCACGAACCCGACCGGCACATAAAGCGCCCCGGCGATGCCGGCGATGGCCCCCGACACGGCGAAGACGAGCAGTTGGAATCGGCCAATCGGCACGCCGACGGCCTCCGCCCGCCTGGGGTTCTGCCGCGCCGCCAGCAGCGCCAGGCCCAGCGAAGAGCCGAGCGCCCAGCGCAGCCCGGCATAGATGAGAACGCAGACGACCGCCGTGAGCACGTAGGGAGTCAGGGACCCGGACACCTCGACGCCTGGAGCCAGCTCCGGCGTCGGAAATCCGTACAGCCCGTTGGAGCCGCCGGTGAAGCTGCTCCAGCCCATCACCACGAGCTGCAAGATGGCCGCCACCGCCAGGGTGATGATCCCGAAGTAGACGCCGCCGACTCGCTGCCGCCCCAGAAAGAGCTGGCTGCCCAGCAGCGCCGCGAATCCTCCGCCCACCAGCGCCGCCAGCAGGAATCCGAGGTACGTGCCCCCCGCGCCCGGCACGCGTTCCAGCGTTAGCGCCAGGGCATACGCGCCGAGCCCGAACCAGGCCCCATGCCCGAAGCTGACCAACCCGGCGCGGTCTCCGAGCAGGTCGAGGCTCATCGCCAGCAGCCCGAAGGTCAGGAACTGCGTCATCAGCTCGGTCTGATAGCCGCTGGCCACGAGCGGAAACGCGACGAGAAAAAGGAGCGCGAGGGCGTGGGGGAATCCGGCCAGCAGCCGGTCGATTGTGCTTCGTGCCGGCGCGGCGACGCCCGTCGCCTCCCGCGGGGCGCCGCGCGAGCTCACCGGAACAGCCCGCCCGGCCGGAAGCGCAGGATCACAATCGCCAGCACGAGAACCGCCGCATTGGCGATGGTCGGGTCGAGGAAGTACCCCGCCAGTGTGTCGCCGCCGCCGATGACGACGCCGCCCCCAACCAGGCCTAGCAGCGAACCGACGCCTCCCACGACGACCACCATGAAGGCCCGCGCCAGGTAGATGACGCCGACGTCCGGACCCACCGTGACCAGCGGGCTCATCAGCGCACCGGCGATCCCGGCCAGCGCCGCGCCGACGACGAAGGCGGCCATGCTGGCCCGGTTCGGGTCGATGCCGTACGCGGCGGCCGTCTCCCGGTCCTGCAGCATCGCCCGCAACCGCAGCCCCGGCGCCGTCCGGTAGAGCCAACCGGCGAGCGCCGCCAGGATGGCGACCGTGATCGCGATCAGGAGCAACCGGTAGATCGGGTAGACCACCGGTCCCACGGCAACGTTGCCTGGCAGGGGATTGGACACCTGCCGGTATCCCGCTCCGAAGAGCAGCTTCACCCCCTCCCGGAGCACGATGCCGACGCCCAGGGTGGCCAGCAGGGTATCGAGCGGGCGGGCGCGCAGCCACTGCACCACGCCCCGCTCGACCACGAAGCCAATGGCCCCGACCACCACTGGCGCCGCCAGGACGCCCAGCCAGAAGCTGCCCGTAGTCCCCTGCACCAGCACCAGCGTGTACATGCCGGCCATGAACAGATCGGCGTGGGCCAGGTTGATCACCCCCAGCAGCCCGAAGATGACCGCCAGCCCCAGCGCAATGAGAATGAGGATGCTGGCCAGGCTCAGGCCGTTGAGGACTTGCGTCAGCAGCGTCTCGCCCATCAAGAAGCCTTACGGCATTCGCGTGTCATTCCGAATTGGGCGCCCTTCCGAGCCCACCCCCGTGTCATTCCGAGCCTCCCACCTCGTGTCATTCCGAGCGAAGCGAGGAATCTCGGCCCCAGGGGACGGCGTTCCCTGTGCGCCGAGATGATTCCTCGGAGTCCTCCTTCGTCGGAATGGCGCCCGTTTGGTGGGCCGGCCTACAGCGACACGGTGCAACCCGCGTTCGGCACGACGTTCTCGATCGTCTGCTCCAGCTTGAACGACTTGTCGGGCTGGATGGTGGCGATGTAGGCGTTCTGGGTGACGTGCTGGTTGCTCGGGTCGACGGTCATCGGCCCGCTCGGCCCATCGAACGCCGCCTCGCGCAGCCGCTCGGTGACCGCCTCCTTGCTCCACTCGTCGAGCCCTTCGGCGGCCGCCTGCACGAGCTTCATGTTGTTGTACATGTTCATGCCGAAGCTGCCGATCAGGGCGTCCTCGCCGTACGTCTCGCGCATGGTGGCGATAAACGCCTGGTTCGCCTCGTTGGGCAGCATCATGTAGTAGGAGGAGCAGTTGACGATGCCGGCGGCTTCCTCCTCGCTCAGCGCCGGCACGATCAGCTCGTCGATCGAGTCGGCGCAGATCTGCACGTTCTCGCGCACGCCGAAATCGGTGAGCTGCTTGATGAAGGTGATCCCGTCCTGCCCGGCCACGAAGGGGAAGATCACCTCCGGCGCCGCCTCCTGGATGCGGTTGATGACCGCCGTGAAGTCGGACGTCCCGAACGGCACGTACTCCTCCCCCACGACCGTGCCGCCAGCCGCCTCCACCGCCGGGATGCCCGCGGCGACCGAGCCGGTCCCCCAGATGTAGTCGGACGCCACGAAGTAGAACGACGTGCCGAGGTTCTCCACCGCGTAGGCCGCCATCGGCTCGATCCCCTGGTTGGGGGTGGCCCCGGTGCTGAAGTAGAACGGGTCGCAGAGGAGGCCTTCGTAGTAGGTCGGGTTGAGGAAGAGGGTTTCCGTCCCCCGCGTCTCCTCGAAGACCGCCGTTCGCACCGAGCTGGTCAGGGTGCCGTTGAGGAAATCGACGTTGTCCTGCCCGACGAGCTTGGCGGCCGCGCGCACCCCGCGCGCCACGTCACTGCCGTCGTCCTCCATGATGACCTCGACCGGCCGCCCCGCCAGCCCGCCCGCCTCATTGATCTCCGCCGTGCCGATCTCCAGCCCGTACTGCATCGACAACCCGTTGTGCGTCTCCAGCCCGGTGAAGGGGATGATCGCCCCCACCCGGATCGGGTCCCCCTGCGCCGCCGCGCCCCGTGCTCGCCACGACCCGGCCAGTGGCGCCATCCCCGCCGCCGCCGCGCCACGCAACACCGCCCGCCGATCGAACGCCGCCCGCATCATCCGCTGCACGTGTGCCTGCCGATTCAACGTAGCCACCGCGTTCCACCTCCTGTCGACTGACGACTCACGACTTCCGACTCACGACTCAGTCCCCGAACGGCTCCAGGATGTGCTTGTTGAACAGATCGAGCTGCTCCAGGTCCGGCGTCAGCGTGTGCAGCATCATGTACTCGATGCCCATGTCGACCCGGGTCTGGATCTGGCGCTGGATCTCGTCGACCGTGCCGGTGATGTAGACCGAGGTCAGGTACTCCCAGGGACGCTCGGCGCTGACCACCCCGGCGAAGCGGCGCTGCTGCTCGGCGATCACCGCCTCGCGGTCGTTCCCCTCCTCGACCCAGACGAAGTTCTCCTGGGCGATGGTGAACGGCTTCGTCTGGCCCATGTCCCGCCTCGCCTGCTGGATCAAGGCCAGATCGGAGGCGATCAACTCGGGCGGGGCGGTCGTGCGCGCAATCCACCCATCCGACTCGGCGATGCGGCGCAGCACGTTCGGGTGCATCTCCGGCTTCTCCGGGGACTGCTCGTGCGGGAGCTGGCTGCCCCCGGCCACCCAGACCGGCGGCAGCGGGTCGAGGTGCGGCTCGACCGTGACGTTTTCGAGTCGGTAGTACCGACCGTCGAAATCGACGTCCGGCCCGGCGAAGAGCGCCATCGTCGCGTCCAGCACCTCATCCGTGCGGGCGCCGCGCTCCGGCTTATGCACCCCACAGGCTTCGAACTCCGGCCCATACCAGCCCGTGCCGATGCCATAGATGTAGCGGTTGCCGGACAGGTACGCGAGGGTGGCGATCTCCTTGGCCAGGATGGCCGGCGTACGCACTGGCAGGATGAGGATCGACGTCCCCAGCCGCACCCGCTCCGTGATCGCCGCCACGTGCGCCAGCGTGATCAGCGCATCGAGCCAGCTCACCCGGTAGAAGCGGTGCGCGGTGACGATGTGGTCGGTGATCCAGAGCGAGTCGAACCCGAGCGATTCGGCGTGCCGGGCGAAGTCGCGCAGCCGTTGCGCATGCTGGTCTTGCGGCTCGCCCTGGATGAAGGAAGGGAGGAATACGCCGAACTTCACCGGAACTGCCTCCTCGCCTCGCCGCGCCTCGATGGGCGGCGATGGTATGGGCATCGGGGAGGGGTGTCAACGGCGCAATTCGGTTTGCCGCCGTTCCTCACCCCAACTCGCCCCGCATCTCCCAGATCCGCTCCGCGCACCGCAGCGCCACCGCCTGGATCGTCGAGGTCGGGTTCACCCCGCCGCCGGTGGGCAGGCTGGAGCTGTCCGCGATGAACAGATTCGGCACGTCGTGGACGCGGTTGTCGGCGTCGGTCACGGACGTGGCCGGGTCGTCGCCCATGCGGGCCGTGCCCATCAGGTGCCAGCCGAGCGGGGGCGAAACGCCGAAGTCGCGCACGCTCACCGCTCCGGCGGCGTCCAGCAACTCCCTGGCTCTCCCGATCATGGCCGCGCCGAGCTTGGTGCTATTGTCGTCGAAGGCGTAGAACGTCTTGACCCCCGGCAGGCCATGAGCGTCGAGCGAGTCCCAGTCCAGCTCGACCCGGTTGCGCGAATCGGGCAGGTCCTCACCGCAGCAGAAGAGCGTCGCCTCGTGGTTGAGGTGCGCGTCCATGGCGGCGTGGTGCTCTGCGCCCCAAGGCGCGACTTGCAGGGCCAGATTCAGCGGCGACCATCCCGGATTGATGCTCAGCACGAACCCGCGCACGAAATCGTTGGCCGGGTCAGTTTCGTAGAACTGCCGGGTCGAGACGGCCCCGCCCCACGTCCCCTGCCACCCCTGAAGCGGCTGCGCGAAGCGGCCGATGGCGAACGTCTGCACGTGGACCATGAGATTCTTGCCGACCATCCCGCTGGAATTGGCCAGCCCGTCGGGATGCCGCGCCGAGGTCGAGTGCAGCAGCACCCGCGGGGTGCCCAGCCCGCCGGCGGCGACGACCACCACCTTGGCCCTCACTTCTTGCAGCCGCCCCTCGCCGTCGTAGTAGAGGGCGCCCTTCGCCCGGCCGTCAGGGTGCAGCGTGATCTCCCGCACGCGGGCGTTCGTGCGCAGATCGACGCCGTTGCGGGCGGACTTGAGCGCCTTGCGCCAGTAGGTGACGTCCACGGTGGCCAACGCCCCCTGCGGACACCCGAATGGGCAAAAGCCCTTCAGGTCACAGGCTGGCCGGCCGTCGTAGGGGCGGGTGGCGATCGCTTGCTCGGTCGGCCACCACTGCCAGCCCAGCCTCTCGCAAGCGTCGATCATCAGCCGCCCGTGCGGGCCGAGCGGCGCCGGCGGCAATGGCAACGGCTCCCGCGACGGGCTCCACGGATCACCGGCCAAGCCAGCGACGCCCATCTCTCGCTCGTTGATCGTGTAGTACGGCGCCATCTCCTCGTAGCCGATCGGCCAGTCGACGCCGACGCCATCGAGACTGCGCACCCGGAAATCGGAGGGGGCGAAGCGCCAGAAGTTGCCGGCGTAGCCGATGGTGCTGCCGCCCACGGCGTTGTAGATGAAGACGCTGATCGGGTCGTCGCCGTAGGAGGCGACCGGGTAATCGGAGGGCCACTGCCGGATGTTCGGGCTGGGCGACCAGGAGCGGCGGGCGCGCACCTCCCAATCGAGATGGTTCTTGGGCAGCATGGCCGGCGGAACCCAGTCCCCCTGCTCCAGGCAGACCACGTCAACCTTGCGCCGGCTCAGGCTCCAGGCCATCGCCCCGCCAGCCGCCCCGGCCCCGACGATCAGCACGTCGCGTTCCTCGTCCGCCACCGTTGACTCCCCCGTCGCGTTTGGTCCTAGCCCCGATGCGTCATCATCGCCACCGGTGTCATTCCGAGCAGAGCGAGGAATCTCGGCCCAGCCATGATGCCGTTTCCCCCGCGCCGAAATGAGTCTTGGGAGTCCTCCTTACGTCGGAATGACACGGTTGATGCGTCGGGGACCTCAGACCTTCCGATACCGAGCCGGAACCTCCCGCATCCGCGCCAGCAGATGCTCATCGAGCGGCTCCAACTCCCCGCCCGAGATCGCGATCTCGTACCGCCACCCCGTCTCTCGCTCGAGAACCTCGAGAACGCGGGGATGGGCGTAATAGGCCTCGTAGGTCAGGTCTCGCACCATCGGGAAGGCGTCGAGCGGGTCGTTCGCCTCGAACGCGCGCAAGACCGCCTCCTGCTCCGCGGGACCGGTCACCGCGAACCGCTCGCCGACCATCTCGCTCGCGATCCGGTCGACCGCGTCGACGGCGTCGAGCAGCACCCCGCGCAGCCGCGGAGTCAGGAAGACGGTGGCGTCGATGTACTCGGCGGCGCCGACCTCCTCGGCCGCCGGCCGCTCCCCCGCCGCCGGGATCAGGGCGCTAACCCAGGCGCGCAACGTCTCGGCGCGCTCCGCATCGACGACGGTGAAGCCGCGCTCGACCCCGATCGGGACGTGGGCGCGGCCGATCTCCTGGCGGTAGTCGATCCGCGTGCGCCCGGGACGGGTAACTTCGTACTCCTCTTTCCGCCAGTCGTAGGCCATCCGTCTTCCTCGCCACGCGCGACCGCCGTTTGCGGCCACTCCGTTTGCGACGACGGAGCGGGCGCTCGGGGCTACACTCGTTGCCGCGCGATCGATGCGGTTTGCCGTGCGTCCATTCTCGCACGCGACCGTGCGCCATGAGGGGTTGCGCGTCGACCAGGGAAGGCCTTGAACGCTTCGACCGGCGCCATCGCGGAGAAGGATCGGCCCGTCGCCATCGACGAAAGCCCCTTCGGGCCGAGGCGCCTGGGGCTGACCGTCGGCCTCCTCCTCACCGTCTCCTTCGTCGCCTTTGAAACCCTCGCCGTCTCCACGGTGCTGCCGGCGGTCGTCGCCGACCTCGGCGGTCTGCACCTCTACGGCTGGGCCTTCTCCGCCTTCCTGCTCACGCAACTGGTCGGCATCGTCGTCTCCGGTCTACTCGCCGACCAGCGCGGGCCGGCCGTGCCTTTCGTGCTGGGCATCGTCTTCTTCTCGCTCGGGCTGCTCGTGGGCGGCCTCGCCCCCACGATGCCGGTGCTCATCGCCGGCCGCGCCTTGCAAGGGCTCGGCGGCGGGGCCATCGGCTCCATTGCCTACGTCGCCATCGGGCGCGGCTACCCGGAGGCCGCCAAGCCGCGCATGCTGGCGCTCCTCTCCACCGCCTGGGTGCTCCCCGGCCTGATCGGCCCAGGCTTGGCCGGGGTCATGAGCGACGCCCTCGGCTGGCGATCGGTCTTCCTCGCGCTGGCCCCGTTGCCGGGCCTCGCGGCATTGCTCGCCTATCCGGTACTGCGGCGCATGCCCGCCGGGACGCGGTCGCCCGAGACGCGCTCCCGCGTCGTCAACGCCGTGGTGCTCGCGATTGGCGCCGGCGCGCTCCTCGCCGGCATTGGACGGCTCGATCCGCTGACCGCCCTGTCGCTCGTCGTGGCGGGGGCGGCGATTGCGCTGTTTGCCATGCGTCGGCTCTTTCCTGCGGGAACCCTACGCGCGGCTCCCGGCATGCCCGCCACGGTCGTCTCCATGGGGCTGCTCAACCTCGCCTTCGCGGGCGTCAGCGCCTTCGTCCCGTTGGCGCTGGTCGACGTGCGGGGCCTCTCTGTGGCCTCCGCCGGGTTCGCCCTGACCACCGCGAGCATGACCTGGACGGCCGCGGCCTGGGTGCAGGCGCGGACGGCGTTGTGGGCGTCGCGCCGCACGACCGCATGGGCCGGCCTGCTCTGCCTTGGGTGCGCCTTCGTCGTCACCGCCGCCGTGCTCGATGTGCGCACGCCGCTACTGGCCGCGTATGTCGGCTGGGGAATGGCGGGGCTGGGGATGGGCCTGGCCTACACCACGTTCGGGCTCGCCATGTTGGAGCAGGCCGCGCCGGGTCAGGAAGGCGACGCCTCGGCCTCGCTTCAGCTTGCCGCCGTCCTCGGCTCGGCGCTCGGCGCCGGGATCGGCGGCGCCATCGTCGGCCTCGCCGCCGCCCGCGGCGAGCCCCTCGCCCGCGCCCTGCTCCTCCAGGACGGTCTGATGCTGCTGGTGGTCCTGCTCGGATTCGCCGCGGCCAGGGGCTTGCCGCGCACGGCGTGTCCGCCAGCCGCGGATTCGTGACCGATCCGCGCCGCTGGGCGATCCCCGCTCCGGAGGAGGTCCACGTCTGGTGGCTCGACCTCCGGGCGCCGCCCGGCGCCTCCGACGCCATCCTCTCGCCGCCCGAGCGCGCCCGCGCCGCCCGGTTTCACCGCCAGATCGACCGAACCCGCTGGACCCGGACACGCATCGCCGTGCGTTGCATCCTCGCGGGATACCTCGGGCTCCCGCCGCAAGACGTGGAGTACGCATCGGACCCGGAGTCAGAAGGGATGAGGACACGCATCGCCAAACCTACCCTTGCTTCCGATCCCCGCCTCCGCTTCAGCCTCGCCCACGCCGCGGACCGCGCCGCCCTCGCCGTCGCCTGGGAGCGCGAGGTCGGCATCGACCTGGAGCCGATCGACCCGGACCTCGATCTGCGCTCCCTCCTCACCATCGCGTGCTCCTCAGTGGAAGCGGCCAGCGTCGAGGCGCAGCCCCCTCCCGACCGCGTGGCGCGATTCCTCGAGCTGTGGACGGCGAAAGAGGCGTACCTCAAGGCCATCGGCCTCGGGTTGTTCCGCGATCCGCGCATGCTGGAGATCGAGTTTCGGCCAGATCGCCGCGCGGTGGTCCACGACGCGCACGACCCGGACGCCGCGTCCCGCTGTGGCGTGCGCTTTCTCGACGCCGGCCCCGGTTGGGCGGCGGCGCTCGCGGTCGAGGGCGCGCCTGGAGGCGCGGACCTTTCGGTGGCCGGTCCCGTCCGATGCACCGCTCTGATGAGCGACATGGCGGCTCCTTCGGCGCCGCCCGACAACACTTTGGTGATCGGGTGTTGACTTCGCGGAAAGTGTACGTATAGTGCGAGCGTGAGCGGCGTCGCCTTCCGGCGCGGCTCCATGGGCGCGGCCGGAGCCGTCGGGGTAAGGACCGGCCGTGGGGATCATCAAGAGGGGGGCGACACGGCCATGCAGATTCTCATCGGGCTGATCATCGGCGTACTCGGACTGGCCATCTGTTTCTTCGGGCTGCGCTTCTGGTTCATCCTGCTGCCGGCCTTCGGAGCCATCATCGGCTTTTTCGTCGGCGCGGGCGTGATGCAGGAGATCTTCGGCCAGGGGTTCCTCTCCACGGCCGTCTCCTGGATCGTCGGGCTCGTCGTGGCGCTCGTCTTCGCGGCGCTGTCGTACTTCGTCTGGTACGCCGGGGCGATCATCGCCGCCGGAGCCGTTGGCGCCAGTCTCTTCACCGGCGTCTTGCAAGCGATCATCAACCAGCCGTGGGGCGCCGTCCATTTCATCGTCGCGGCGATCGGCGCGGTCATCTTCGCGCTCGGCGCCTTGCTGCTCAACCTGCCGATCTACATCGTCATCGTCAACTCCGCCCTCGGCGGGGCCTCGCTGGCCATCGCCGGGTTGCTGGTGCTGCTCGGCAACGTCGCCGTCGATGAGCTCTCCACCGGGGTCAGCGTGGCGGTCGTCGACGAGGGACGGCTTTCGTTCCTCTGGTTCATCGTCTGGATCGTCCTCGCCATCGCGGGCATCTTCTATCAGCTCCGCTCCATCGCGGAGGTGCGCCTGCCCGAGGAGAAGTGGGTCCCGGCGCGGGCCGCGTAACGTCCCTGTTCGTCACTTCAATCGCCTGGCGGGGCCGCTGGTCATGCAGCGGCCCCGCGGCATTGGACGCGGCTGACGGGGTGACGGGGTGACGGGGTGTCCGGGTGTTCGGGTGAGCGTTGCCTGAGGGCGCGGACGCCCCTGCGGCGGCCAAAGGATGCGCCCGCCCTACCTCCCGTTCCCTTAGCCCCCTTAGCCCCCTTCGCCTGCGCGCCCGCGTCCCGGCTACCACCCGGCTCCCACATCACCCCAACACCCCCCCCCCCCCCCATCCCGCCCCCCCCCCCCCCCGCCCCCCCACC
>CALMZR010000269.1 GCA_937870845.1 uncultured Chloroflexota bacterium | reverse complement strand
ACCAACTCACCGTCGATCACGGCTCGTTGCACTAGCCGATATCCGAACTCCGCCGCCAGATACCCCTCCGTCGTCGTCCCCGACGCGGTCAACTCCCCAAACGCCTCCGCCCCGCTCATCCCCATCCCGACCCGCTCGCCCAACAGCCGGTTGCGGCCGGATGTGACCGTCACCTGCAGATCCCCCGCCCCGGCGAGTCCGTCCACGGTCTCCCGCCGCCCGCCCAGCAGCTCCGCCAGCCGCCCCATCTCCGCCACCGCCAGCGGGAAGAGCGCCGCGCGCAAATTCGCGTGCGGGAGCCCCGTGCGCTTTTCGATGCCGTCGGCGATGCCGATGGCCACGCCGTAGGCGTTCTTCATCGCCGCCGCCACTTCGAGGCCGACAACGTCGTCGGTCGACTCGACGTAATGAGTGGGCGTGCTGAAGACCTGTCGGGCGAGCTCCAGCGCCGCGGCGTCCGCGCTGGCGAAGACCGACGCGGTCGGCGTCGCGAGCGCAATCTCTTTGGCAATACACGGCCCGCCGACGGCGACCACCGGTGCAGGGGAGAACTCCGAGACGACGTGCGGCAGCAGCACGATGTCGTCGCCATGAGGGCCGGCATCGAACCCCTTGCCGACGACGATGATGGCCCGCGGAGCGCCGAGAGCGGACGCCAGCCGGCCGAGAACGGGCCTGATCGCGTTCGAGGTGATCGCCACCACGACGATGTCGGCGCCATCCAGGGCAGCAGAGGCCTCGGCGTCGGCAAAGAGCGAGACGCCGGGCGGTAAAGTCGTGCCGAGTCTTGGGTGGGGATCGCCGCGCTCCAGAGCGGCCAGGACGGGCGCGTCACGCTCGGTTCCCCACAGGCGCAGTTCGTGGCCGCCGGCGTGCAGCGGCGTCAGCAAGGCGGTCCCCATGTCCCCCGCGCCAAGGATCGTCACCCGCGCCATGGCAGCCCTCCCAGCACCCTGACACCCTATCACCCCGACACCCGCTTCGGCATTGACCGGACGCCCCAACTGGGGTACTATTCCCCCGGAAAATAGAACAAGTTTTCTATACCGGTTTCGGCTCCCGCATCGGGAAATCAGCGGCCCGGGGCGCTCCCCGGCACACCTGCGAGGGAAGAGGTCCCATGACAGAAAAAGAACGCGCGGTCGACACCGCCATCGCCCAGATCGAGCGCCAGTTCGGCAAGGGCTCGATCATGAAGATGACCCCGGGCGAGATGAACCCCATGCAGGTCGACGCCATCCCGACCGGGTGCATCGCCCTCGATCTGGCCCTCGGCATCGGCGGCGTGCCGCGCGGGCGCATCGTCGAGATCTACGGCCCGGAGTCGTCGGGCAAGACGACCCTGGCGCTGCACATCGTGGCCGAGGCGCAGAAGCTGGGCGGCATGGCCGCCATCATCGACGCCGAGCACGCCATGGATCCGATCTACGCCAGCCGCCTCGGCGTCGATCTGGAGCAGTTGCTCATCTCGCAGCCCGACACCGGTGAGCAGGCCCTGGAGATCGCCGAGACGCTGGTGCGCTCCGCCGCCCTCGACATCGTGGTCATCGACTCGGTGGCCGCGCTGGTGCCGAAGGCCGAGATCGAGGGCGACATGGGCGATTCCCACGTCGGCTTGCAGGCGCGGCTGATGAGCCAGGCGCTGCGCAAGCTGACCGGGGCCATCTCCCGCTCCAACACCTGCGTCATCTTCATCAACCAGTTGCGCATGAAGATCGGCGTCATGTTCGGCAGCCCGGAGACGACCACCGGCGGCAACGCGCTCAAGTTCTACGCCTCGGTGCGGATGGACATCCGCCGCATCGAAACCATCAAGAACGGCCAGGACGCCGTCGGCTCGCGGGCGCGGGTCAAGGTCGTCAAGAACAAGGTGGCCCCGCCCTTCCGCCAGGCCGAGTTCGACATCATGTACAACCAGGGCATCTCCGTCGAAGGGAGCGTGCTCGACGTCGGGGTTGACCTGGGCATCGTGCGCAAGAGCGGCGCCTGGTTCTACCTGGAGGAGGAGCGGCTCGGCCAGGGCCGCGAGAACACCAAGGAGTTCCTCAAGCACAACCCCGACGTGCTGGAAGCCATCCGCGACCGCATCAAGGCCGGCTCCCCCGAGCTGAGCGGCCGCCTCGCCTTCGATGGCGGCGAGTCCGAAGAGGACGAGCCCGTAGCCGCGCCGGTTGGCGGGGCGGCGGGCTCGATGTTCGCCGACGACGACCTGAAGTAGAGACCGTCCCTCGCCCCAGCCCCTCTCCCCGGGCCCGGGGAGAGGGGCTTTTTCGTACCCGGCGTGGCGCCCAATACGACCGCAAGCCCATAGCCCATAGCCCATAGCCCGGTCAACGCGAAGGGGGCGCCGCGATCGCGGCGCCCCCTTCGCTTTCCCCCTGCCGGTCCCCGGCGCTACCGCCGGTCCCAGCCCTCGTCCCCCGAGGATCCCGCTGGCGCGGGCCTGTTCCGCTACGCGAGGCGCGCAGCGCCAGCCCAGCGCGATCCGTAGTAATCGAGACGATCATCCCCCATGGCTTCCGACCTCCTACGTCAGGCGCACTGCCCCGTACCAGCGGGAGGAGTAGTAGTCGGAATTGAGGTCGCTGACTTTCACCCCGGTCTGCTCGTTCTCCGAATGCACGAACTGCCCGCCCCCGGTGTAGATGCCGGCGTGCGACAACCCCGGCCGATACGTGTTCTGGAAAAAGACCAGGTCTCCCGGTTGCAACTCGTCCCTGCTGACCGGGGTGCCCGATGCGGCTTGCTGGAACAGATCCTGGCTGATGTCGATGCCGAGCGTGTTTTGCACCACGAACTTGGTGAACCCGGAGCAGTCAAAGGCGTACGGGCCGGCAGCCGCGTAAACGTAGGGATAACCGACGTACTGCATGGCGAAGTCGACGACTCCGCTTCCGCTCGAGGTGGCGGAACCGTCGAGCCCAGCATTGCCGCGGTTCCCGCGCCGCCCTGCATCGGCGAGGGGCGCCGCGGCCGGCTCCCAGGCGATGAGCGAGGAGTGGACATAGCCGCCGACGCCGGCGCAGTTGACCGGCTGCCACTCCCCGACGGCCTCGCCGCGCACCTCGACGGCCTCCCCCTCGGCCAGCACCGCCAGGCGCTGCGACCCGCGCTCGGCCCCGGCCCGGCAGACGGCCCCGTCGCCGCTGCTGCCGGCGATGTACGCCGTGCCGATCGGCTCGCCCCACGCCTCGGCTCCGCCGCTGGTGGCGGCGACCATCTCCGTCGGGGCGGGCTCGACCCATTCTTCGGCCGGCGCCGCGCCCTCGTCCGCGGCCGGTTCCACCCATTCGCCGGTGGCGGGATCGACCCACCCGGTCTCGGCCGCCGTCGGCTCGACCCACTCGCCGCTGTTTGGATCGGTCCAGCCAGTTTCGGCCGCCGCCGGCTCAACCCACGCGCCGGTGTTCGGGTCGACCCAACCCTCCTGGGCCTGGGCAGCGGGCTCGACCCAGTCGCCGGTGGCGGGATCCACCCAGCCGTCTTGCGCGGCCGGCTCGACCCATTCTTCGGCGACCGGCTCGACGTACTCGGTCGCCGCCGGATCGACCCATTCCTCGGTCGCCGGCTCGACCCACGCGCCCGTGTTGGGATCGACCCACCCCTCGCTGGCGACGGGCTCGACCCACTCTTCGGTTTCGGCTTCCTGGTACAGCGCGACGCCGCCGTCGAGCGCGCCCAGACTGGTGACCGCCTCGACGGGCACGAAGCCGCCGTCGACCGGATACCACAGCGTGCCGTCCGGCGCGGTCTGGGCCACGTCCCACACCGTGACGGCGGAGCCGTCGGCGATTTCGTAGGAAACCTCCGCGTCCCAGCCGGGCGCGGCGCGCACCAGGAGCGGACCGCCCGCGGTGACGACGGCGCCGCTGCCCGGCGCGATGCCCGGCTCGGCCACGGCCGAGATGGGCACGATGGTGACGATCAGGGAGCAGGCGAGCAGCGCGGCGCGGCGAGCGCGCACGATCGGCGGACGAGACGTCAAGACCCTTCCCTCCAATGTTCCCGGCCGAGCAGCCCCTCGACCGGCCCGCAGGCGTCGGGAGTGTGGAACCTGGCTGCGTCCTCCTCTGTCTGGGGTTCGCCCCGCGTCGCCCGCCCCGGCGGCCCATCCCGAGCCCGCCGGGACAATGAAACGGCTCCGGCGCCGGGCGTCCATCCACGCCGCGGCCGGATGCCTTGGCGTTCACCAAATCCTGGTAGCGAAGACGTCGGGTCATGCCGGAGCGGAACGCCACGACGAACCTAGCAGACTTCTTCAACCGCGTCAACTATTGGCGCGTAGTAGATTTGGGGCCGGGGCGCAATACTTGGCGCCCTTAGGGAGTCCCATTGGGAATCGGCCGTCACATCGCCGCTTCTCGCGCGGCAGCTTCTCGCGAGGCAGTGTGGTCGCCCAGGGACCGGCAAAGATGCCCCGGCCGGGCGCGGCTCTGCTATGGTGTCGTGGACACAAAGGGATTACCAGCATGTCCAAAGAACGCCCAGACGCCACGATCGACCATCTCCTGGGAGATCTCGAGGCCCCGATCATGCGAATGATGTGGACGATGGAGTCGTCGACCGTGCGCGGCGTCTTCGATCTGCTGCGCGCGGAAGGCCGGTCCCTGGCTTACACGACGGTCATGACCGTCATGGCGCGGCTGACAGAGAAGGATCTCTTGACCAGAGAGCTCTCCGGCAAGACTCACGTCTACCGGGCGGCATCGACCGAGGATCAATTCGTCCGCGCTACCGCGGCAAAGCGCGTGCAAGCGCTTGTCGATGAGTTTGGCGACCTGGCCATAGCCCAATTCGTGGCTACCGTAAGCGATTTGTCGCCTGAGCGATACGCGCAATTGGAGCGCATCGCCCGTGGCGACGAACCGTGACTGCCTCGCCGAATCGCGTACTCGCTCGCGTCCTCCTGATGGCTTGCGCCCTCGTCGGGTTGCTGCTGGTGGCCGCCCTGGAGCTCGCCGTCCTCAGCGCCGGCACGGGCGATTCGGCTGCCAATGCCGCCTGGTGCCTGATAGCGCCGGTTTCCAGAACGGATACCGCCATCCATGCCTCCGCCTTGGCATTGGCCGTCGTCGCCGCGCTGCCCCTATGGCTCGGCGCGCGGGCGGCCAGCCAGGCGCGGGCCAGCGTGGCCGAGCTCCATTCCGCGGCCAGATTGGCCCGAGCCGCCGCCCCGCCGGCTCGAGTGGCCGCCATCGCCGCCAGGACTCTTTCCCTCGGCCGCCTCGACGTCATCGACGCGCCACGGCCGTTTGCCTTCGCCTATGGCTGGATTCGGCCTCGGGTGTGCATTTCGACCGGACAGATGGAATTGCTTGACGATGCCGAGTTGGAGGCCGTCCTGCACCACGAGGGGTGGCACGCGGCGCGGCGCGACCCCCTCCGCTTGCTCATGGTCCAAATGGTCGGAGCGGCGTTTGGCGCCGTCCCCGAGGTTCGCCGCCAGGTGCGCGACTATGTGCTCGCGATGGAGGTCGCGGCCGACCGCCACGTCGTGGCCGAAATGGGCCATCCGCGCGCGCTCGCAAGCGCGCTGGCCAAGTGCGTCGCGCCGCCCGCCGCCCAACCGGGGTTTGAAGGGCATGCCGCGGCGCGCGCCGCGGCGCTCGCGGGTCATCCGCCGGCGCTGCCTCGCGGACGGGGACGCCTCGCCGCGCTGGTCCTCCTGGCGGAGGTGGTCCTTCTGGCGCCCCTTATCACCAACGGCAGCATCGTGGCGCTGATCGGGTTCTGGATCCATCCACTCTGCTAGGCCGCGCGCGTCGCGTCCCGGACGGCCGGGGGGCTTCACAACACACAGGGTCCCCTGTTACTATGCTCGTGTAGTAGATCGGACCTGCGTCCCGGTCGCGCACCAGGTAAAGAGAGGGGTTCCGTGAGTCTGGCCGATTGCCCGCGCTCGCCATGGAGCCGCCGCGGGCTTGGCGGCGCCCAGGGCGGCTCGGCGTCGTCTTCATCGGCGATGACCGAGCAGGCAACGGCGCGATGTCGCACGCAGCGGCGCCAGTTCCTGCTTGGGCTGAGCGGCGCGGTGCTGCTGCACGCCTTCGTTCCCCGCCTGGCGAGGGCCCAGGATGAGGTTGCGATTCCGCAACTGGCCGAGGATTCCGACCATGGGTGGCCGCCGCCCCGGCCCGATGTCAAGCACCGAGGCGGGGTCGGCCGAGACGCCGCGCGGCGAAATCCCCATGGCGATCAGCATTCCCAACGCGGCCGTCGACGCGCCCGTCGAGCGGGTCGAGATCGTCGACGGCGTGATGCAGAACCCGAGCGGCCCCTGGGTGGTTTCGTGGTATCACGACTTGGCGACCCTCGGCCGCGGGGACAACGTCGTGATGGCCGGGCACGTCGACTACTGGAACGTTGGGCCCGCCGTGTTCTGGAACTTGTTCCAACTCGTCCCAGGCGATGCCATCGAGGTCGTGTCAGAGCAGGACCGCCCTTATGCCTACGCGGTCGAGTGGATGAAAAACTACGTGGTGGCCGAGATGACGGCGGAGGATCTCGATGAGATGATCGGATCCGCGGGGGCCGAGGCGCTGACCCTGATTACCTGCACCGTCGGCTCCTGGGATGCCGCCACGGGGACGTACCGCGAGCGCACGGCGCTCCGAGCGATGCAGACGTAGGAGGTCGCGGGCCCGCCCCGCAACGGGGCGGGTCACAAGTGCTGGAGCGCTCCAACGGGGATCGGAGCGCCCAGGACGTTGGGGGAGCAGGGGGACATGAACCGACGGAGATTGCTTTCCGCCGCCATCGGCGGCTTGGCGGTGTTGCCGCTCGGGGCGGCGACGCGAGCGAGCGGCGAGACGGGCGCGTTCATCGACGTGCCGACCTACGCGCAGCAGCGCAACCTGAGTTGCGAGTACGCCGCGCTGACCATCGCCACCGCCGCGTTTGGGGGATGGGTGTCGGAGTACGAATTCGACGGACGCGTTGGCTGGTCTCCGAACCCCCACTGGGGCTTCCGCGGCGACATCAACGGCTGGTGGGGCAACACCACCGACTACGGCGTCTATCCCGAGGCGTTGGTCGGGCCGCTAGCCGAGCTCGGCTTCGTCGGCGAAGTGCATTACGCCCAGGGCGACATGTCGGTGCTCCAGTCGCACCTCGATGCCGGCCAGCCGATGCTGCTCTGGCTGGCGCTGTGGGGCGATCTCAGCTTCTATGAATATGCCGAGGACGGGACGCCCTACAAGCTCACGCCGGGCTACCACGTCGTCGTCGCCTACGGGTACGACGAGACGGGAGTCTACGTCTCGGATCCGGCCAAAGGGGACTACGGTTTCTACGACTGGGACACCTTCGCCTGGATGTGGGCGGTCCTGGACGGGATGTCGCTGTCGGTGGCCCCGTCGTGGTAATCGCGGAGCGGCGGGACTAGGGGGCCGCGCTTTGGCGGCCCACGGGGTGAAAGGAGCTGTTTTTCGTGAACGCGCGTGTACGGTCGTGGTCCCGCCGCCATACTGCTTCGGGCGCCTGCCGCCTGATGCTCGCGACGGTGCTGGCGCTCCTGATCCAGCTTGCCGTCCCCGTCGGCGTTCCCGCGGCCGACTGGGCGCCGCCGCGAACCGTCTTTGTCCCCGAGACGGGCCAGACCGCGGACGGCCTCTTTCTCGACCTCTGGCTCGAGCAGCGCCACCTGATCGGTGACCCCATCACCGCCGAGTTCTCGCCGGAGTTGGGGTGGCGACAAGGAGCGGGAACGGGTCAGGTCGTCCAATTCTACGAGAATGTCGCGCTCATCTACCTGCCGGACGAGGCGCCGGAAGCGCAAGTGCAGCTGCTGGAGCTTGGCCGCGAGGCCCTTGAGCGTGCGCTGGACGCGAGCCCGCCGCTCGCGCTGGAGCGCGCCGCTGAACGCACCGTGTGCGGCGCCGGCGATTGCCTGGGGTTCGCCGAGGCCGGGCACACCGTCAGCGGGCAGTTCCGCGCCTATTGGGAGTCCGGCGACGGCGCGTTGCTGGGAGAGCCGATGACCGAGGCATTCCGGGCCGCGGACGGCAGCCTCGTCCAGTACTTCGAGGCCGCCGCGCTGCGCCTCGACGGTTCAGGGGAGGTCAAGCCGCTCCCGTTGGGGCGGCAGGCGGCGACGATCAACGGGCTGGATACCGAGCCCCTGGAACCGCCGGCCGACGTACCGGTCTACGACGAACTGCTGTTCGTGCCGCCCCCGGAACCTGAGCCAACGATAGAAGAGCCCAATTCTCCCAATGCATGGAATGTGTGGGCGGTCGGATCGACCGGCCCCGGCCCCCAGCAGGGAGCCTGGAAAGAGGTCGTTGTCTCGATCTCGGCCCAGGCGATGTGGGCCTACGAGGGCGGTGAGTTGGTCATCTCCTCGTACGTCAGCACCGGCACCGCGGAGGTGCCCGAGACGACGACGCCCATCGGCTACTGGTCGATCCTGACCAAGTACGACATCCAGGACATGGAGGGGACGATCAGCGACGAGTACTACTTCGTCGAGGACGTCCCCGACGTCATGTACTTCGACAACCTGGGCAATGCCCTGCACGGCACCTACTGGCACTCCAATTTCGGCACGCCGATGAGCCACGGCTGCGTCAACTTGCCTCTCGACGTCGCGGACTGGTTGTACGACTGGGCTCCGATCGGGACTGCCGTCTCGGTGATTGCCTGACACAGATGCCCAGCCTGAAGGGTCAGGTCAAGTCCCGCAGCATGGACAGGGTGTGCGTCATCGGAGTAGGCAATGCTGCGGCTGCGCGCGACCCGACCCTTCTCGCCAGCGGTGATATCCTCTGAGCGCCTTTCAAGATTGGGGCGAGCCGTGGTGGATTCTCGCCATGACCAAACCGCTAGCCAGCGACGGGTTCTACCGATCTCAGCAAGCGGGTGGCGCTGATTTCGCTGGGGGCTTGGCGTCCACCTCCACCTTGGTCTTGGGCTGATCGTGTTGCTCGCGATCCAGGAGCGGAACGTCTACAGGCCGCGAGGACTGATACGGAATCCGGGTGATTGCCGGGGAGGAGCCGCGCCGGCGAAGGGTGCAAAGGATGCAAAGGCTACGGGATAGGGCGGTCTGCACCCTTCGGCCGCCGCGGGGTCGCCCACGCGCCCCCGGCAGCGTCCACCCGAATTCCGTATGACACCCGATGGATGGCGCAAACAGCACGAGGAGCGATTGCAGCTGCTGCTATCAGTTTCCCGAATCCCGAGGACTCGACGCGTGATCGATGGGACCGGCGATGTGTGGCCGATGCGCCGTTGCCAACCAGCTCAGTTGGGCAACGAAGATGGCGCCGAGGAGGACGGCGACGACGAGAGCCGCTTGCCCATCGAGGAGTCCCGACGCTCCTTCGAGCCGCAGGGGCGAGAGGATGGCCTGCGCCGTGGCCAGCGCCGTCACCGCCAGAAGCGCCACGGAGCCTGGCCGGGTTTGCCGCCGGCTAAACTGGTCCACGCCCGCATACACGAAGAGCGCCAGCGCGGCCACGTACAACCCGACCGGGTAGTGCGGCAACGTCAACCCGGGAAAGACGATTCCGAACGGCGCGGGCGCCACGCGCCCGTAGCAGTCGCCGCGGATCAGGCAGCCGCCGCTGTACACCGCCATGCCCATGGGGAGCGCCAGCCCGTAGATATCGGCGGTTGCCAGCAGCGGCAGACCACGCCGTCGCGTGAACACCAGCAACGCCAGGCCGGCTCCCACGACGCCCCCCAGGGGTGAGAGCTGACCACTGCCAGTGAAGCGCAGCAGATCCAGCGGGTTCGCGACGATGCCGCGCCATGCTGGCGCTACGGCGAAGAGGCGCGCAACCGCCAGCGCCACCACCAGGATCGCGGTCGTGAGCTCCCCGATCGCCGCGCGCGAAAGTCCCCCACGGGGCGCGGCCCGCTCGGCCCCGCGTCCGACCACCCATGCCGCCAGCATGAGCGTAAGAAAGGGCGACGCGGCCAGGATCAGCGATGTCACGGTATTCATGGGATCGGCATTTCACGCTATCTCGTCGATGATCGCCACCAGTCGCTGCTCGTCCAACGGGCCGATCCAGGTGCGTGCGATCGTGCCGTCGGCATCGACGAAGACCGTATACGGCAAGCCAATGGACCCATACGCCGATTCGAGATTCTGAGTGTCTGGTCCGTTCGGATACGGAATCGAGAAATCGGCCAGGAACTTGCGGGCGCTCTCCTCTTGGTCGCGGATGTCGATTCCGATGAAGGCGGCCCGTCCCGCGGCGTGCTCGGCGCGCGCGACGTTGCCAAGCGTTGGAGCCTCGGCGCGACAGGGTGGACACCAGGAGGCCCAGAAATTGATGACGACTGGTCGCCCTCGGAAGCTGCTGAGACGCACGACGTTGCCGTCAAACGTCTGCAGCGTAAAATCCGGAGCTGCTGCGCCGACCACCGTACCAGTGTCGGTCTCCTGCATGGCTTGTTGGATCGTACCGGTCACAAGCAGAATCGCAAGCAACAAAACCCCAGCAACGACTGGCCAACGTTGCTGTGCGCTCGCGCAGCGATGAGGCATCGTGCCTTCGCTCGTTGCTACGCGAACGTGAGCATCGCATTCGAATCTCGTCGCCTCTGGCATCAGCCGACGCCACCCCGTTTCGAGCCAACATCTCTACGACGTCAGGATAGTAGATAGGTTCAGGCTGGGTCAATTGACGAGATTGGGCGACGATCCCAATGATCTCGCCCGCAGTCCAGGTGTGAATTCCAGAATGACTCCAAGAATGCTTGAAACGCCGAAGGCCGCCATGGCGACCTGTTTCAGTCTCGCGGCGCGCGTTGGTTGTCCCGCTCCGAGTCAATGACGACGGAGACGCCTCGCTGCCACGGCAATCGGGGGCAGCGCTCGTGGCTTGAGCCCATGTCCCCGATCAGCCTTGAAGGATGCTTGCACGGCCGGTTACGACCGCCAGGACGGTGCAAAGCGACTTCGCGCACCGCCCGGATGCGGGTGCTGTCGTGGCGCTGTCTCATGGTACTCGCGCCCCGGCGGCTTGCTGGTATGCCGGAGGTTGTTGCTCTCAACATCGACCTCCAAGGCCATCCTGACCGCGGCGTCCGACTTTCTGGGCACGAGCCATCGGCCCGTCCCAGGCAGTCTCGCGCCGCCAGCGCACGAAGCGAGTGAACGCGGTGGGCTATCGCCGATATCGCTCCAGCCGATCTTGACTTGGGGAGCCGCTGCGCAGCTCTTGCAGGGCGCCGTCGATGACCGTCGGGCGCCCCCCCGTCAGTTCTGAGGCAGTGGCCGCGCCGGCTGCGCCGATGCCGCGTCCTTCAACTCCCATGCCCGAACAACCTGCCCCCTGCCGTCCGGAAACGAGGAGGCTGCCAAACCTCGTTTGCCATAGGTGTCACATGCCTTGAACGGTCTTCCGGCGCGCTTGCCAACGCCGGTGGATCAACAGCAGAGAGCTCGGTTGCACGGCCCTGACCTTTACTCCGGGCAGCGGGCAAGTCCCGTAGGGGCGGCGCAACAATCTCGATCTCCAACCCCAGAGTCTCGGCGAACCAGCGCACCTCCGCATCGCCCGAGCGCCGCACCGTGTCGGCGATCTGCGCCTCCGTGGTGTGCGCCAGGGTGTTGCGCAGCCCGACGAGCGGGCTGAGGCGCCGTTCGACCTGACTGTTCGAGTCGAACAGGTCCGCGAAGCGATCCTGGTTGGCGCGGATGACCTGGGCGAGCCTCGACATACCCCTTGATGTGCGGATCGGCGATGGTCAGGAAGGAGCGGTCGTCGTCTGCGTAGCCGTCGACCACTTCGCCGACTTCGACATCTCGGACCAGATCTACGCCATCCGCACCCCGACGCCGATCATCGTCGGCCGCGACGACTGGGTGACGTCGCCGAGCCAGGCAGAGCGCCTGCATAACGCGATGCCCCACGCGGACGTGGCGATTTTCGAGCGAAGCGGCCATTATCCGTTCATCGAGGAGGCCGAGGCCTTCATCGAAACGATCCCGTCGCGACCGATGCGGGCGGATACCGATGCGTGATCCCGACGCGACAGGCGAGCATGGGACAAGAGGTGGCCGACTACAGGTGCATGCGAGTTCCACTGGGCCGCATCGTCCAGGCGGAGGACATCGCCCACGGGACGCTCATCCTCGCCCGCGATCTGGCGCGGCTCGTGACCTGGCGGACAATTTTCGTCAACGGCGGCTCGCTTACGATTCCGGAGGGGCGGAGGGTCATGGACAGGCTCAGGGACAAGAAGGCGTTGGTCATCGGCAGCAATACCGGCATCGGCCGCGAGGTCTGCCGGCTCTTCGCGCTCGAGGGCGCCGACATCGCCGTCGGCGACTTCGGGCGGGAAGAGGACGGTCTAAGCCTGTTGGCCGAACTCCAGCAGACCGGTCGCGAGGTCTTTCCGGTTGCCGTCGACGTGCGCTCGGAGGAGCAGGTCAAGAGGGCCATCGACTCCGCCATCGAGCGCTTCGGCCACCTCGACATCCTGGTCAACAACGCCGGCGTCAGCGGCCACCAGGGCCCGCTCGCCGAGGAGACCGCCGACGAGTGGGCGCAGGTGATGGACGTCAACTTGCGCGGGGTCTTCTTCGGCATGAAGCACGCCCTGCCGCACATGATCGGGCGCGGCTACGGCCGGGTGATCAACACCGCGTCGCAGCTCGCCCACAAGCCGTCGCCGTTCAACGCCTCGTACTGCGCGAGCAAAGCGGGCGTGGTGGCGCTGACGGTCTCGGCCGCGCACGAGGTTGGCCTCAGTGGGGTGACGGTCAATGCCGTCTGCCCAGGCCCGACCGAAACCCCGCTCTGGCAGACCTCGGGGGACGACCGCTGGAAGGCGTGGAAGATCGACTCGTTGCCGATGAAGCGGCTGGGGCAACCGGTCGAGATCGCCTGGGCGTACGTCTACCTGGCCTCGGACGAGGCGAGTTACTGCACTGGACAAAGCATCTCGCCCAACGGCGGAGACGTGATGTGGTGAGCGAGGCGCCGCGCGGGCGCGCGACGGGGGTGGACGCCTTCACGCGCGAGATCATCCGCAACAAGCTCGTCGCCATCGCCGGGGAGATGGGCATCGTCCTGGCGCGGACTAGCATGAGCCCGATCGTCTACGAGGTGCTCGATTTTGCCTGCGGCATCACCGACGTCGAAGCGCGCGTCATCGCCCAGGACAACGGGCTTTGCCTCTTCACCGGAACCTTCAAACCTCAGGTCGAATCGGTGTTGAACCGCCACCCGTTGTCGTCGATGCGCCCCGGCGACGTCTATATGACGAACGGCCCCTACGGCGGCGGCACGCATACCGCCGACGTCGCCCTGGTCATGCCGATCTTCGCCGAGAACCGCGTCATCGCCTTCGGCATCTCGGTGACGCACTGGACGGAGATCGGGGGCAAGGTGCTCGGCTCGCTCTCGCCCGACTCGACCGAGATCTTCCAGGAGGGGTTGCAGTTCCCGCAGCTGCGCCTCTACCGCGAGGGGGAGCGCAACGACGAGCTGATCGCCCTCATCCGGGAAAACGTGCGGCTGCCGGCCATGTCGATCGGCGACCTCAGCGCCGGGGTGGCGGCGGTGCGCATCGCCGAGGAGCGGCTGCACGGCATCGTCGCGCGCTACGGGCTGGACGCGACGCTGGAGACGTTCGCCGCCATCCTGGCCCACGGCGAAGCGATCGCCCGCGCCGCTCTGGGACGCGTCCCCGTTGGGGTCTACGACGCAGAGGAGACGATCGACGGCGACGGCATCAGCGACGACCCGATCCCGGTTCGGGTGCGGGTGACGGTGACGCCGGAGAAGCTCATCGCGGACTTCACGGGGACCGCTCCCCAAACGCGAGGGCCGATCAACTGCGCGCGCGGGGCGCTGATGTCGGCCTGCAAAACGGTCTTCAAGGCGATCACCGCCCCGGAGGCGCCCTCGAACGAAGGGCTATTCGCCCCGCTGGAGGTGATCGCGCCGGAGGGGACGGTCTTCACCGCCGTCCGGCCCGCCCCGACCGGCTGGTACTTCGAGGCGTCGGCGTTCGCCACCGAGCTGATGTGGAAGGCGCTGGCGCCCATCCTGCCGGATCGCCTCTCGGCCGGCTCGTACGTCTCGCTGTGCGCCTACTACATCGGCGGGGTGCGGCCCGACGGCGACTACTGGGTGCAGGCCACCCCACAGGACGGCGGCTGGGGCGCCGGCGACGACATCGACGGCGAAAGCGGTCTCATCGCCACCACCGACGGCGACACCTACAACTACCCGGCGGAGGTGATCGAGCACGCCTTCCCCCTGGCCATGGAGCGCAACGCCCTCAATGTCGCGGCCGGGGGCGGCGAGGGCCGCCGGCGCGGCGGGTTCGGCACGATCCGCGAGTTCCGCATGCTCAACCCCGGCGGCGGCTTTCTGCTCGCCTCGCTGGGACGCTCCGAAACCTCACCCTGGGGCGTCGCTGGCGGCAAGCCGGGCACGGTCAACTACTTCGAGGTGATCAACGGCGATGGCGAGACGATCCGCGGCGGCAGAGTCACGAATCTACCGCTGGCCGAGGGGGACGTGGTGCGGGTGGTGACGGGGAACGGCGGCGGCTGGGGCGATCCACGGGAGCGCGAGCGCGAGCTGGTGCGCGCCGACCTGGCCGATGGGTACGTCAGCGCGGAGACCGCCCGCGAGATCTACGGGTTCGACAACGACGAGCGTCCTTCATGAGCCAAGGGATGCGCCCGCGGGTGGCGGTCGATATCGGCGGCACCTTCACCGACGTCGTCGCCTTCGACGAAGCGGGCGGAGCCGTCTGGGCCGCGAAAGCGTCGACGACGCCGGCCAACTTCGCCGACGGCGTCATCGACGCCATCCACGCCGCGGGGATCGATCCGCGAACCGTGGCCGCCTTCGTCCACGGCACGACGGTGGTCATCAACGCCATCACCCAGCGGCGCGGGGTGAAGACCGCGCTGGTCACGACCGCCGGCTTCCGCGACGTGCTGGAGATCGGCCGCGGCAACCGGCCGGACATGTACAACCTGAAGTTCCACAAGCCCGTCCCGTTCGTACCGCGCCGGCTTCGCTTCGAGGTCCGGGAGCGGGTCGGCGCGGACGGCGCGGTCTGGGCGCCGCTGCAAATCGCCGACCTCGAAGAGGTTGCCGCCGCTTGCGAGCGGGAAGGGGTGGAGGCGATCGCGATCTGCTTCCTGCACGGGTACGCGCACCCCGAGCACGAAGCCGCCGCCTCGGCGTTCCTGCGCGAGCGGCTGCCGGGCGTGCGCGTCACCGCGTCGTCCGAGATCGCGCGGGAGTGGCGCGAGTTCGAACGGAGCAGTACGGCGGTGCTGAACGCCTATGTGCAGCCGATCCTCGACGGCTACCTGGCCGACCTGGAGCGCCGGCTGCGCGAAGAGGGAATGGCCGCGCCCCTGTTCGCCATGCTCTCCAACGGCGGCACGGCGACCTTCGCGGCGGCGCGGCAGACGCCGATCGCGCTGGTGGAGTCGGGGCCGGTGGCGGGGGTGACGGGGGCGGCGCTGGTCGGGCAAGCCATCGCCGATCCGAACATCATCGCCCTCGACATCGGGGGCACCACCGCCAAGTGCTCGCTGATCGAGAACGGCGAGATCAAGATCACGACCGACTACCGGCTGGAGGCATCCCCTCGCTCGCCGGGCTATCCCGTGAAATCCCCGGTGGTCGACATCGTCGAGATCGGGGCGGGCGGGGGGAGCATCGCCTGGTTTGACGCTGGCGGCGCCTTGCGCGTGGGGCCGCTCTCGGCTGGGGCCGATCCGGGGCCGGCCTGCTACGGCCGCGGCGGCGCCGAGCCGACCGTCACTGACGCGCTGCTGATCGCGGGCGTGCTCGACCCGGACTATTTTCTGGGTGGGCGCCTGCGCGTCGATGTGGGCCTGGCGCGGCGGGCGTATGAAAGCATTGCCAGTCGGCTCGGCGTGTCGATCGAAGACGCTGCGGCCGGGGTGATCCGGGTGGCCAACGAGCAGACCATCGACGCCTTGAAGCTGATCTCGGTGCGGCGGGGGTACGACCCGCGCGATTTCACCCTGGTTGCCTTCGGCGGCGGCGGGCCGACCCACGCGGGGGCTCTCCTCGACGAGTTGGGCGTGCGCCGCATCGTAGTCCCGCCGTTTCCGGGGACCTTCAGCGCCTGGGGCATGCTGCTGACGGAGCCGCGGGTCGATCGCATCCGCACCCGCGTCCTGCCGCTGGAGACGACCAGCGAGGCGGAGATCGAGCGCCTCTTCGCCGAATCTGAGACGGAAGCACGGGAGGCGCTGCTCGCGCAGGGGTTCGCCGCGGGCGGCCTTTCGGCGCCGCGGCGCGGTCTCGACATGCGCTACCGCGGGCAGGAACATACCGTCGCCGTCCCCATCGACGGCGCCCTCGACCGCGCCGCCCTGACCGCCCTCTTCCACGAGCGGCACCGCCAGCGCTACACCTTCGCCCTGGAAGACACGCCGGTCGAGATCGTCAATTTCCGCGTCACGGCGACCGCGCCGATCGCGCGTCCGCCGTTAGGAACGTCCGGTCAGAAGGCGCTTGGCGATCCCCGAAAAGGCGGCCGTCTCGTCCGCTTCCCGGATGCCGGCAACGGCGCCGGGTTCACGGAGCGGAAAACGCCAATCTTCGACCGCGAACGGCTGGCGGCGGGACTTGTCGTCGATGGCCCCGCCATCGTCGAGGAGCCGAGCACGACGACGGTGGTTCACCCTGGGCAGCGGCTAACCGTCGATGACCTGGGCAACCTGATGATTACGGCCATGCGCGCGCACTGATACGGGATCTGGACGATAGCTGGCGTGGCGCCGCGTGGGAAAGGTTGCCAAGATTGCCAAGGTTGCCAACTCTGGCGGGGTGCGGTGGTTGGCGTCCTTGTGCCGCCGAGGGGCGCCGCGCGCCCGGGAAGCGCCCCTCCGGATAAACTGGAGACCGGTCGTCAGCCGAAAAGCGCCGCGGCCAACTCCCGCCACTCGCGCCGCGGGATGGCCGCCGGATCGGCCGGCAACACCTGGATGCAGACGTGGTCCGCGCCGGCCTCGAGGTGGGCATATGCTCGCTCGACGATGTCGTCCAGGCTGCCCCAGCCGACGAGGGCATCGACGAGCCGATCGCTGCCGCCGTCTGCGAAGTCATCGTCGCCGTAGTCGAGGCGCCGTAGGTTGTTGGTGTAGTTTTCCCGAGCAAGGTAGGGAACAGTGTGGCGGCGGGCAATCGCGCGGGCCCGGTTCGGATCGCGCTCCAGCACGACGGCCAACTCCGGCGCGAGCAAGGGGCCTGCTCCGAGCGCCTCTCGCGCCCGCCGCGTGTGCTCGACCGGGACGAAGTACGGGTGCCCGCCAATGGCGCGGTCGCGGGCGAGCTCGAGCATCTTCGGTCCCAGCGCCGCCAGTACGCGCGGCTCCTCGGCCGCACGCGGCGAGTCGTATGGGGCCGCGTCCATGGCGTCGAGGTAGGCGCGCATCTCGGCGAGCGGGGGGCCGTAGACGTGGCCGCGCGTCCCCTCGACGGTCGGGCGGTGGCTGATGCCGATCCCGAGCAGGAATCGGCCAGGGAACGCCTCGCACAGCATGCGCTGGCTGGCCGCCATGGCCATCGGGTCGCGGGCGTAGATGACGGCGATGCCGGTGGCGATGGGAATCCGTGTCGTCGCGCCCAGGAGGAGCGCCGCCTGGGCGAGCGGCTCCCGCCCGTGATACTCGTGGAACCAGAGCGCGCCGTAGCCTAGCTCGTCGAGCTCGGCCGCGGCCTCGGCGACGGCCGCCCACGGCTGGTGGTCGAACTGAGCGGTCCAGATGCCGATCCGTCCGATGTCCAAGGCGGCCTCCTGTTGGCTCCAATTCTGGAGACGGTTTCTTGTTCCCCGGCACAGTCCGGGCGCGGCTTTGCCATATTGACACGACCTACTGAACTCCGTACAGTAGGTCGAACGGGATGTAAACGATTGCGCGGGAGGGTCTGCTCGGTGCGGCTCCGTTCCGTCATACGGTCGGCGCAAGCTCCGATGGCGCGCTTTAGGGGCGATGCGCTCACGCGAGCAGCGGGGTGAGCGGCCGTGATGCCGTCGCTGATAGGGCGCTTCGGGGCATCGGCGACGTGGCCAGGGAGGTCGGGGTGAGCCCGTCGACGCTGCGCACCTGGGAGACAGCGGGGCTGGCGTCGCCGCGGCGCGACGCGTGGGGGCGCCGCTGGTACACCACCGCCGAGACGGAGCGGGTGCGCGAGGTGCGGCGGCTGCGCGACGAGGAGCGCCTCTCGCTGCGCGACATCCAGCACCGCCTCGTGGAGCGCAACAGTCAGGCGCCGGAGGCCGATGCCCCCACGTCCGAGCAGCGCATCTGCCAGCGCCTGAAGAGCATGCGCAACCAGCTCGGGCTGACGGTGCGCCAGGTCGCCGAGCGCACGGGGCTCTCCGCTTCCTACGTCAGCTCGGTCGAGAACGGCTATACCCGGCCCTCGGTCGCCGGACTGTTGAAGCTCTCCCAGGCGTATGGCTCCAACATCCTCTCCTTCTACGAAGCATCACCGGAGCCAAGACGGCGGCTGGTGCGATCGGGTGACGCGGAAGTGATCGCCATGGGGGATCCGGGCGTGGGCGTCGCATTGCTGACGCCGCACGGCGGGCCGATCGAGCTGCACCGCTTCGAGCTGGCCCCGGGGGCCAGCTCCGGCGGCTCCTACCGGCATGAGGGGGACGAGTTCTGGTATGTGCTGGCAGGCACGCTGGGGGTGTGGGTCGGCGAGGCGTTCTTCCGGTTGGAAGCCGGGGACTGCCTTTCCTTCGCCAGCACCGACGAGCACCGCTTCGCCAACCTGGCGCACGGGGTGACGACCTTTCTCGGCGGGAACACGCCTTCGACGTTCTGATCACGGCGCCGGCGGCGACGAGCCGCGCGGGAGGGACCATGGACGGCTACGACGTCGAGCTGCGGAACGCGACGAAACGGTTTGGCGACGTCGTGGCCGTCGACGACGTCGATCTGGCGGTCAAGACCGGCGAGTTCGTCTCGATCATCGGCCCCAGCGGCTGCGGCAAGACGACGACCATGCGCATGATCGCCGGGCTCGACCAACCCGATTCGGGCGAGATCATCATCCGCGGCAAGCCGATGCAGGGGGTGCCGCCCTACGAGCGGAACGTGGCCCTCGTCTTCCAGAGCTTCGCCCTCTTCCCGCACCTGGACGTGCTGGGCAACGTCGAGTTCGGGCTGCGCATGCACGGGGTGGACAAGACCTCGCGGCGGGAGCGGGCGCGCCGCGCTCTGCGCACCGTGGGCCTGGAGGGATTCGAGAAGCGGCGCGTCGGCCAGCTCTCCGGCGGGCAGCGGCAGCGGGTGGCGCTGGCGCGGGCGCTGGTGGTTGAGCCGGCGCTGATCCTGCTCGACGAGCCGCTCGGCTCGCTCGACGCGCGGCTGCGCGTCGACATGCAGAGCGAGCTGAAATCGCTCCAGCAACAGCTCGGGATCACCTTCATCCACGTCTCGCACAACCAGGGCGAGGCGCTGGCCATGGCCGACCGCATCGTGGTGATGAACGAGGGCCGCTTCGAGCAGATCGATCCGCCCGCCGACATCTACGGCTCGCCGCGCACCCGCTTTGTGGCGCAGTTCGTGGGCACGAACAACATCTTCGAGGGACCCGTCGCCGGCGCGGACGGAAATCGATTGACGGTGAGCACGCCGGCCGGAGATCTCGTGGTCGCGGCGAACGGGGCCGCTGCCGGCCGCGATCGGCTCAGCTTCGTGGTGCGCGCCGACCGGGTGCGCTGGCTCGAAGACGGCCGCAGCGCCGACAACGAGCTGCCGGCGACCGTGCTTGCCATCGAGTACACGGGGAGCCTGAGCACCATCTCCCTATCGCTACCTTCCGGGGAGCTGGTGAAGATGGAGCAGCACGAAAGCCTGCTCCGCCACCGCGCCCCACGCCACGGAGAGACGTTGCGCGTCGGCTGGGACGCCGGCGACGGCTTCGTCCTCCCCGACGCCTGAGGCCGCGATCGCGCGCGGAATGGTTCCGGGCGCGAGGCAGTGCAGAGACGAGGAGGTTCCGGCATGTCGAAGCGCGTTCGGAATGGACAGCACATCCTCGGAAACCTGGGGGGCAGCCGCGTCGATCGCAGAAAACTGATTCGTTCGGGTCTGCAGGCCGGGGCGGCTCTCGGCGTAGCCGGGCTGGGCGGGCTCACCCTTGTCGGCGGGCCGGGGACGGCGCTGGCGCAAGAGGACCCGACGATCGATCCGAACGCCCCGGAGTGGGAGCCGTCGGTGACGCCGCGCTCGCCGCGCAAGTACCGCTGGGAGCCCCTCGCCGAGGGCGAGAGCGCGCTGCCGACGGGGCTGGAAGTGCGCACCATCGGCCTCGGCGTCTCGGTGCAGGACCGCTTCCTCAACGAGTTCGAGCGGCGCACGGGCCATTCGTCCTCCGGCAAGGTGACGACGCTGACGGCGATGATCACCGAGTGGCTGGCGGGAGGCGCGGCGAACTACGACACGAACGAGACGAACGCCAACCGCAACCAGGCGCTGTGGGACACCGGCCTGCTGCAGCCGATCCCGGTCGACCAGGTCATCCCCTGGCAGTACGCGCGCGACACCTACACCAGCGCCGAAGCCCTCGGCTTCGACCCGGTCAGCGGCTACCCGCTGGTCGAGGTCTGGGTCGACCCGGAGACGCAGACGGAGTTCAAGCTGGTGCCGCAGTTCTACAACTGCGACTCGATCGGCTACCGCTACGACCTGACCGAAGAGGACATCACGAGCTGGGGCTCGCTCTTCGACGAGAAGTACGCGGGCAAGGTCGCCATCCTCAACGACAGCCTCCTCACCCCCGGCTGGGCGGCCGGCTACCTCAAGGCCTCCGGGCAGGTGGAGATCGCCCGCACCGACAACATGACGCACGAGGAGCTCGATCAGGTCATCGAGTACATGATCGAGAAGAAGCGGGCCGGGCAGTTCCGGGCCATCTGGGAGGACTATGGCCAGTGCGTCAACTTGCTCGCCTCGGGCGAGGTGTGGCTGGCCGACGCCTGGAACCCGGTGGTCGAGGACGTCAAGAAGCAGGACGTCGTCTGCAAGTACGCCTTCCCGGAGGAAGGGTTCACCGCCTGGTTCCACGGCATCGCGGTGCAGAAGGACACCCCGAACCTGGAGGCCGCGCTCGACTATGTCAACTTCTGCCTCGAAGGGTGGTGGGGCTCCCAGGTCGCCCTGCAGGGATACTACTCCCCGACGACCACCTGCGATGTCTACCTCAATGAGTCCCGCCAGACCAGCGAGGACTTCACCGACTACGAGTGGTGGTACCAGGGCGGCTCCAGCCCCGATCCGAAGGAAGGCTGGCCGCTCACCGGCCGCGACACCGGGGCCTACGACACCCGCTGGGGCAACATCATGCACTGGATGACCTGGCCGGACGACCCGGACTACTACGCGACCCGCTGGAACGACTTCCTGTCGGCCTGACGGAGGCGGAAGGCGGAAGGCCGGAGGCGGACGGACGGCTGTAGGGGCACGGCATGCCGTGCCCAACGCCCCTCTCCCCGTGCGCCGGGGGGAGGGGTTGGGGTGAGGGGTCAATCGTGGCGCAACTGACCGACGCCAGAAGCCTGGGGGCAGCGCCCGATCTGTCCGAGCATCAGCGCGCCTCGCTCTCGGGCCGCATCGTGCAAGCCTTGCGGGGCAAGCCGGGGCTGACCACCGGGTTGCTGCTGCTGCCGGGCACGCTCTGGATGCTGCTGACGGTCGGCACGGCGCTGGTCAGCATCGTCGTCTTCAGCTTCTGGACATCGGGCTTCACCGGGCTGCGGCCCGAGTACACCCTGGCCAATTACCAGTCGCTGCTGCGGCCGGGGTCGTCGTTCTGGGGGATCACCGTCTGGACGCTGCAGGTGGTGGCGATGCTCCTCATCGGCGTCATCCTGCTGGCGTACCCCGTCTCCTATACCCTGTGGCGGGTCATCAAGAGCCCGTACTGGAAGTCGGCTCTCCTGCTCCTCTTCATCGTCCCGTTCTGGACGAGCTACCTGACGCGCACGATCACCTGGCTGCCGATGTTCGGGCGCGAAGGCGTGGTCAACCAGGTGCTGATGGGGCTACGCATCACGGACGAGCCGGTGGAGGTCCTCCTCTACTCCGAGTTCTCGATGATGGTGGCGCTCTGGTTTCTCTTCATCGTCTTCATGGTCGGCCCGATCTACTTCTCGATGCAGCGCATCGACGAGGACATCATGTCGGCGGCGGCGGTCTACGGGGCCAGCCCGTGGAAGACGTTCTTCCTCGTCGTCGTGCCGCTGACGCTGCCGGGCTTGATGGCGGGGTCGCTGTTCGTGGTGGTGCTCGGGCTGGCGGAGTTCTTCACGGAGCGGGCCATCGGCGGGGCGCAGAGCCCGATGCTGGCCGGCCTGATCCAGCGCCAGATCGATGTCTTCCAGTTCGCGGGAGCCTCGGCCATCGCGGTGGTGCTGATCCTGATCACGTTGGCGCTGGTGGGGCTGATGCTCCGCTTCTTCGACATTCGGCGCATCTGAGGACGAGGGCGCGGCCATGGAGAACACCACCAAGCGATTCAGCCTCTCGGGCGCGCTCTTCCGCGTCTACATCGTCCTCGTCCTGATCATGCTCTATTTCCCCTTCGTCATCATGGCGGTGCTGTCGTTCCAGGGGCCGCGCGGCGGGCACACCTTCCCATTGCGCGAAGTCAGCTCCTGGTGGTGGTGGAAGCTGTTCCATCCGGGACAATCGACGGAATTCAGCGACGTCGGTGAGTTTCTCGGGAACTATCTGGGCGCCCTCGGCCGATCTCTTGTTTTGGCTCTGGTCGTCGCCATCCTCTCCACGATCATGGCGCTGATGGCCGCCCACGCCTTCCGCAAGCCCTTTCGGGGATCGAACGCGGTCTTCTATCTCTGGCTGCTGGGCATCATCGTCCCCGGCATCACGGTCAGCCTGGGTCTGTTCCTGGTTCTGAACCGGCTCGGCATCATCCCGAACTGGACTTCGAGCGCACTCGCCGTCCACGTCATGTGGACGTTGCCGTTCTGCCTGATCATCTTTCTTATGGGTTTCAACCGGTTCGATCTCGATCTGGAAGACGCCGCGTTGGTCTACGGCGCCAACCCGCTTCAGGCGTACTGGTATGTGGTGCTTCCCGTGTTGCAGCCGTTCATCCTCAGCTCGCTCCTGTTCGGCTTCACCCTCTCGCTCGATGAGTTCCAGCGCAGCCTGCTCCTCACCGGCACCACACTGGAAACGCAGACGCTCCCCGTGATGATCATGGCCTCGGTGACGACCCGGATCACGCCGACCCTCTACGCCCTGGGCACCCTGACGACGCTCCTCTCCTTCGCCGTCATCGCGCTCTACATCTTCTTCCTCATCCGCGCCGAGCGGAAGACGGGCGAGGCGCTCGTCGAAATCCGAGAGCCGAAAGCCGAGGGCGAGGCATGAGCTGCCACGCCCTGACGCTCCGCCGACGCCGTGTCATTCCGAGCGAAGCGAGGAATGACACGAGTGCGACTTCGCGGTCAACGTGCGCCTCGCAGCAAATCTCCTCCCGTCTCCCGCCCTCGCTGCCGCTGCCCGCCTCCCGCCCCGGACATCCCCATGCTCTATGACCACCCCATCTACCGGCCCCTGGGCGACATGTTCGTCGACGTGGAGTTCGGGGACGAGTTGCACCTGGCGCTGAACTTCCGGGTGATCGGGCTCAACCTTTCGCTGGCTGAATACCCGATCCCCGGCGTGACCGAGACCGTGCCGTCCAATCGGGCCCTGATGATCGCCTACGACTCGTCAGTCATCCGCCAGAAAGCCTTGATCGATGCCCTGCGCGAGCGCGAGGAGGAGGCGACGAAGCTGCGGCGGGCGCCCTCACGGCTGGTGACGATCCCCTTCTGGTACAACGACCCCTGGTCCGACGAATGCGCCAAAGCCCACGGCGCGCCCAACAACATGGAATACCTGGCCGAGATCAACGGCACGACGATCGACGGCGTCATCGCCGCCCACTCCGGAACCGAGTGGTGGGTCACGTCGGTTGGCTTCCAGCCCGGCTGCTACCAGGCGCTGCCGCTCGACCCCGCCTTTGCCATCACCGCGCCGAAGTATCCGCGTCCCCGGCAGTGGACGCCGGAGCGCATCCTCTGCCTGGCCGGGAAGATCACCTCGTTCTACCCGGTGCGCAGCCCCGGCGGCTATCAGCTCCTGGGACGCACTCCGGTCGACCTCTACGATCCGCTGCAACGCAACGAGGTCTTCCGCGACAGCCCGGTCCTGCCGATCGCCGGCGAGCGCCACCGCTACGTGCCGATCGACGCGGCCGACTATCACGAGATCCGATGTCAGGTCGAAGACGGCGCCTACTGCTACGACATCGCGGAGGGCGAGTATTCGCTCGATGACTACCTGGCGCGCCTCGAAGCCGTTCACGTAGAGGCCGGCTGATGTTCGAGGTGCTGAGCGGCGGGCCGCAGACGACCGTGCAGGATCTCGGGCGTCCGGGCTATCTGCACACGGGGATGCCGCCCTCCGGGGCGTTCGATAGCTTCTCACTGCGGGTCGCCAACCTCCTGGTCGGCAATAACCCCGGCGGCCGCTACCTGGTCGGGCGCGACCCCGGCGACGCCGGCCTGGAAGTGCTGCTCATGGGCTGCCGCTTGCGGGCGGCCACCGAGCACGTCATCGCCGTCACCGGCGGCGACCTCGACCCGACGCTGAACGGCCAGCCGCTGCCGATGTGGCAGGCGATCCGGGTGCGGGAGGGCGACGAGATCGCATTCCGTTCCCCCCGGAGCGGCGTCCGCGCCTATCTCGCCATCGCGGGCGGCATCGACGTACCCCCGTTCCTCGGCAGCCGGGCGACGAACGTGCGCGCCGCCGTCGGCGGGGTCGAGGGGCGCGGCTTGAAAACCGGCGACGAGCTGCGCATCGGCGAGCCGAGAAAGGCGGCAAGCGAGTTGGAAGGCCGAGCGTGGCCCGCGGCGTCGCGGCCGGCGATCGTGGCGCCCTGGACGGTGCGGGTGGTGCTCGGTCCGCAGGATCACCTCTTCCAGCCGGAGAGCGTCGAGACGTTCCTCACCACAGACTGGAAGCTCTCGCCCATCTCCGACCGCATGGGGTGCCGCTACATCGGCCCCAAGCTGGAATTTCTGCCCCGCCCCGACTACCTCGTGGAGCAGGCCGGCTCCGACCCGTCGAACATCGTCGACGACGGCACGCCGCTCGGCGGCATCCAGGTCCCCAGCGGGCTGGAGCCGATCGTGATGGGGGCCGACGTGCCCAGCTTCGGCGGCTACGCCAAGATCGCGACCGTCATCAGCAGCGACATCGGCGTCGTCGGCCAGGGCAAACCGGGCGATATCGTCCGCTTCCGCGCCGTCGCTGCCGCCGAAGCGGAGGAGATCGGGCTGGCGCAGGAAGCGCTCGTTCAGGAGGGTGTCAGGGTGTCGGGGTGACAGGGTGTCAGGATAACGTTCTCCTTTCGCGGTCGCCCGATCGACGCCTGCGAAATGCGTCTTCCTGTCACCCCGACACCCTGACACCCTGAAACCCGGATGGGAGGAACGATGGCCAGGCACATCAACATCAACTGCGACATGGGCGAGGGGTTTGGGCGCTGGACGCTCGGGGACGACGCCGGCATCCTGCCGCTCGTGCCGACGGCCAACATCGCGACAGGGTTTCACGGCGGCGACCCGAGCATCATGCGGCGCGTGGTCGGGCTGGCCAAGGAGGTCGGGGCCGACATCGGGGCGCACGTCGCGCTGCCGGATCTGCTCGGGTTCGGGCGGCGGCGCATCGAAGTCTCGCCGCAGGAGCTGCAGGATTACATCACGTACCAGATCGGCGCGCTCGGGGCGTTCGCCCGCGCCGCCGGGGCCGAGCTGACCCACGTCAAGCCGCACGGCATCCTCTACAGCATGGCCGGGCAGGACCCGGCGCTCTGCCGGGCGGTGCTGACCGCGGTGCGCGACTACGACCCGAACCTGATCGTCATCCTGGCCGGGGCCGAGACGCCGGCTATCGCCGCCGAGCTGGGGCTGCGCGTGCTGCCTGAAGCGTACTGCGATCTCGACTACCACCCCAACGGCTACCCGGTGGTGGAGCGGCACAAGCGCGCATGGGATCCGGAGGAGGTGGCGCGGCGGGCGCTGCGCATCGCGCTGGAGGAGCGCGGGACCGCCGTCGACGGGACCGAGCTGACGCTCGACATGAAGACGATGTGCATCCATGGCGACGCCGCCAACGCGGTCGAAGTGGCGACGTTGGTGCGGCAGCGCCTGGCGGAGGCCGGGGTCGAGGTCGTGCCGCTGCGAGCGGTGGCGTAAGGAGGGCCGCGAAACCACCCCCGTGTCATGCTGAAGTCATTTCGGCTCCATTGGACGGGCGTTCGGCGACGCCGAGATTCTTCGCTCACGCTCAGAATGACACGGGTGGGGGATGCGGCAGGAGCGGAGGGATTCGGGCGTATGAGCCAATACCGCGTCGCCGTCGATGTCGGCGGCACGTTCACCGACCTGATCGTCCACGACGAGGCGTCGGGGCGGGTCTCGGTCGCCAAGACCGCCTCCATCCCCCACGACCCGGCGGCCGCGATCATGGCCGCGCTGGAGCAGGCGGAGATCGCGCCGAGCGAGATGGCCTTCTTCGCCCACGGCTCGACCGTCGGGACGAACGCGCTGATCACCCGGAGATTGCCAAGAACGGCGGTGGTGGCCAGCGAGGGGTTCCGCGACGTCCACGAGATCCGGCGCGGCACCAAGCCCGACTTGTGGGACGCCTACAGCGACGTCGCCCCTCCCTACGTCCGCCGCCGTGATCGCTTCGAGGTCCCGGAGCGCGTCGACTATGCCGGGACGGTGCTGACCCCGCTCGACGAGGAGGCGGCGCGGGTGGTGGCGCGCCGTATCAGGGAGCGGGGCTACGAATCGGTCGCCGTCACCTTCATCAACGCCTACATGAACGGCGACCACGAGGCGCGCATGAAGGCGATCATCGAGGAAGAAGCGCCGGACGTCTTCGTCTGCACCTCGCACGAGATTCTGCCCGAGGTTTTCGAGCACGAGCGGTTCAGCACGACGATTATCAACGCCTGCCTGGCCCCGGTCGTCAGCCGCTACCTGGCGAATCTCACCGACAGCCTCCGCGCCGGCGACTACCAGGGCGACGTGTTGGTCCTCCACTCCGGCGGCGGGGTGATGACCGCCGAGGCGATCTCGCGCAACGCGGCCCGGATCGCGGTGTCGGGGCCGGCGGCGGGCGCCATGGCGGGGGCCTTCTTCGCCCGCCAATGCGGGTTCGACAATGCCATCAGCCTCGACATGGGCGGCACCAGCGCCGACATCTCGCTGATGTACGGCGGAGAGGTGCGCGTCGCCAACGAGTGGTCGGTCGAGTTCGGCTATCCGATCATGTTTCCCTCGATCGAGATCGTCACCATCGGGGCCGGAGGCGGCAGCGTGGCCTGGATCGACGCCGGCGGCAGCCTGCGCAACGGCCCGCAGAGCATGGGGGCCGATCCCGGCCCCGCCGCGTACCAGCGCGGCGGCGAGGAAGTGACCAACACCGACGCCAACCTGGTGCTGGGCCGCCTCAGCCCGGCGGGGCTGCTCGGCGGCGCCATGCCGCTCGACCGGGAGGCCGCCGCACGGGTGGTTACGGAGAAGGTCGCCCAACCCCTCGGCTACGACGCCACCCGCGCCGCGGACGCCATTATCCAGGTCGCCAACGCCAACATGGCCGACGCCGTGCGCCTCATCTCGATCCGGCGCGGGTACGACCCGCGCGATTTCTGCCTCGTCGCCTTCGGCGGGGCCGGCTCGGTCCACGCCGCCCATCTCGCCCGCGAGCTGGACATCCCGGCGGTGGTCGTCCCCCCGTATCCCGGCATCACCTCGGCGCTGGGGTGCCTGCTGCTCGACGTGCGG
>CALMZR010000268.1 GCA_937870845.1 uncultured Chloroflexota bacterium | reverse complement strand
TCTTCGCCGAGCAGCGGGATCACCTCGAGCAAATCGCCGATGAGCCCCTGCCGCTCCAACCGTTGGTGGGCGGTTGCCGGCTCGTCTCCGCGGTCGGCCAAGCGTGAGAGAACCTCCGCATAGTTGACGGCGTTGATGACGGCCCCTTCGGCAAGCGCCGCGTCGACAACATCGGCCCCTGGCTCGTCCAGGAGGTACGCGAGCAGGGCCGAAGCATCCAGAACGGCTCCGGACCTCCCATCCGTCACTCGGCGGCCTCGCGCCGAGCCTCCTCGTCTTCGCGCCGAGCCGCCTCGCGACGCTCGGCGGTCAGCTCGTCGACCAGGGAGCGGCCAGGCTAGCGATCGCGGTAAAGTCCGCGCAGGCGGCGGGCCAGCTCGCGCGCCGGCACGACGCGGAAGCCGCCTTCGTCGTCGACGGTGACGATGAGGCGGTCGCCGGTTTGCAGACCGAGGCGTTGCCGCAGCTGGCTCGGTAGGTCCAGCCGGCCCTGCTCATCGAGGTGGATACTGTAATGCTCAACGTGGCTCATGGGCGGATCGTACCATGATGGTCCGATGCGTTCCGCGCGGCGCGCCCGCGACAAGGGGTCTTCCCTAAAGGCGCGGCAAAACGCGTCTGGCAAGATCACCAAGCAGAGCAACGGGAGAACCGATCCCGGCCGACGCCTCACCCCTCGATCAGCAGCGTCTCCGGGTCCTCGATCATCTGCTTGACCTTGACCAAGAACTGCACCGCCGTCGCCCCGTCGATCACCCGGTGGTCGTAGGAGAGCGCCAGGTACATCATCGGCCGGATCACGACCTCCCCATCCCGCGCCACCGGCCGCTCCTGGATGGCGTGCATGCCCAGGATGCCGACCTGCGGCACGTTCAGGATCGGCGTCGAGTTGAGCGAGCCGTAGATGCCGCCGTTGGTGATGGTGAAGGTGCCGCCCTGGATCTCGGCCAGGGTCAGATCGCCTTTGCGCGCTTTCGTGGCCAGCGCGCCGATCTCCTGCTCGATTTCGCCGAAGGTCTTGCGGTCGGCGTCGCGGATCACCGGCACCACCAGCCCCTCGTCGGTGCTGACCGCGATGCCGATGTCGTAGTACTTCTTGAGCACCAGCTCGTCGTCTTGCAGCTCCGAGTTCATCTCCGGGAACGCTTTCAAGGCCCCGACGATCGCCTTGGTGAAGAAGGACATGTAGCCGAGGTTGACGCCGTACCGCTCCTTGAACGCCTCCTTGCGCCGGGAGCGCAGCTCCATCACGGCGCTCATGTCGGCCTCGTTGAAGGTGGTGAGCATCGCCGCCGTCTGCTGCGCCTCGACCAGCCGGTTGGCGATCGTCTGGCGGCGGCGGGAGAAGCGCCGCCGCTCCTCGCGGCCGTCGTCCGAGGCGGGAGGCGGGAGGCGGGCAGCGCCAGCGGGGGCGGGAGGGACAGCGGGGCGTTGCGCGGGGGTTGGGGGGGACGCCGGAGGGGCATCCGGGGTGCGCGTCTGGGTTGGTTCTGTGGCCGGGGCGGACGTTGGCGCGGCCTGCACCGCCTGCCGCGCGGCGACGATGAGCACGTCCTCGCGGGTGACGCGGCCGCCGGGGCCGGTGCCGGTGACGGCGTTCAGGTCGATGTGGTGCTCCTCCGCCAGGCGGCGCACCGCCGGGGCGGCGCGGCCGCCGCCGGCGCCGTCGGGGTCCTCTTCGGCGTGAACGGGTGGCGGGGCAGGAGCGGGCGCGGGAGCCGCGGGCGGCGCCGAGGCTGCGATCGGCGGCGGTTCGGCGGCAGGAGCGGGCGGGGCCGTCTGGGTTGCAGACGCGACGGTCGCGGCCTCGGCGGGAACAGGGGCAGGGGCGGACGCGCCATTGCCGGCCCCAACGAGGCCCAGCACTTCACCCACGGTTACGACTTCACCCTCGCGGCGGGCGATGCTCTCCAGAACGCCGTCGTCTTCGGCGGTGACGTCGAGGTTGACTTTATCCGTTTCCAGCTCGACCAGACTCTCGCCGCGGCTGACCGCGTCGCCCTCCTGCTTCAGCCACGTCCCGACCACCGCATCGACCAGCGACTCCCCCAGCGGGGGAACCCGAATCTCGACCGCCATACCCTGCTCTCCGCTTTCGTTCCCGATGCCGGCCGACGCCGCTATGCCTGCTTCGCGCGCGATGCCTTGGCGCGGGCGCCGTTGCGGGCGGCCCCGTTCGCCTTCGCCGTCCGGCCCCGGCCGCGGCCATTCGCCGCCGCCATTGCCGGGGCATCGGCCAACGCCGTCGCCACGATGCGCCCTTGCTCGACCCCGTGCCGATCCAGCGATCCTTCGGCCGGTGAGGCGCGGTTGGGGCGGCCGACATAGCGCACCGGCAGCGGACGCCCCTCGGTATCGACGAGCTCGCGCAGGCGAGGCGCAACGTAGGCCCAGGCCCCCATGTTGCGCGGCTCCTCCTGCGCCCAGACGATCTCCTCGAGATTCGGGTAGCGCGCCAGCACGCGGGAAAGCTCGTCCGCCGGGAACGGCGCCAGCAGCTCCAGCCGGGCCACCGCCACGTCCGCCGCCGCTTCCCGCGCCGCGCTGCTCTCCAGCTCGACCCCGAGCTTGCCCGAGCAGAGCACCAGCCGCGTCACCGCCTCGGGCGAGTCGACGCGCGCGTCGTCGAGCACCGCCCGGAACGATCCCGTCGCGAGTTGGTCGAGGGTGGAGGCGGCCGCCGGATTCCGCAGCAGGCTCTTCGGCGTCATCACCACCAGCGGCCGCCGATCGGAGGCGAGCGATTTCGCCTGTCGCCGCAGCAGGTGGAAATATTGGGCGGAACTCGTCGGGTTGGCGACGAGCAGATTTCCCTCCGCGTAGAGCTGCAAGAAGCGCTCGAGCCGTGCCGAGGAGTGCTCCGGGCCCTGTCCCTCGTAGCCGTGCGGCAGCAGCAGCACCAGCGCCGGCTCCTGCTGCCATTTGGCCCGCGCCGCCGCCAGGAACTGATCGATGATGACCTGCGCGCCGTTGGCGAAGTCGCCGAACTGCGCTTCCCACAGCACCAGCGCCTTCGGGGCATGGACCGTGTAGCCGTACTCGAACCCCATCGCCGCCGCTTCGGACAGCGGGCTGTTGTAGACGGCGAACGAGGCTTTCGCCTCCGGCAGCGCCTGCAACGGCGTCCACCGCTCGCCCGTCTCCACGTCGTGCAGCACGAGATGGCGCTGGGAGAAGGTGCCGCGCTCCGAGTCCTGCCCGGTCAGCCGGATCGGCGTGCCGTCGGCGAGGATGGAAGCGAAGGCCAACGTCTCGGCGTGCGCCCAGTCGAGCTTGCCGCCGCCGTCTTCTTGCTTGAGGATCGCTGCCCGCCGCTCCCACTGCCGCAGCAGCTTCGGGCTCAACCGCACCCCGTCGGGGACGGCGACCACGCAGGCGGCGCTGGGCCGCACGCTGCTCGACCTCAACCGGGCCGCGCCCGACGTGGGCCGCCGGGTCGTGACGGTCAGCCCCGACGTCAGTTCCAGCACCAACCTCGGCGGCTGGGTGAACAAGGTCGGGGTGTGGTCGCACGAGGACCGCCGGGACTGGTTCGCCGACGACTCCGAGACGATCCTGCACTGGCGGGAGAAGGCCACCGGCCAGCACATCGAGCTGGGCATCGCCGAGACGAACCTGGTCGGCGCGATCGGCGAGCTGGGCACGACGTGGAGCCGCTGGGGGGAGCCGCTGCTCCCCATCGGGGTGCTCTACGACCCGTTCGTCGAGCGGGCGCTCGAGCCCTGGTCGTTCGGCATCTACGCCGGTGGCCAGTCGATCCTCGTGGGAACGCCGTCGGGGGTGAGCCTCGCGCCCGAGGGCGGCGCCCACCAGTCGATCACGACCCCGTCCATCGGGCTCGAACAGCCCGGGTGCGTCAGCTACGAGCCGGCCTTCGCGATCGACACCGAGTGGTGCCTGCTGGCCGTCATGGGGCGGATGGGCAGACCGGGGGGCAGCTCGGCCTACCTGCGGCTGTCCACCCGCCCGGTCGACCAGACGCTCGCCGCGGTCCCGGACGACCCGGCAGCCCGCGAGCGGCGGCGGCGGCACGTCGTCGCCGGCGCCTACGTGATGCGGCGGGTGCCTCACCCGGCGGTGACCCTGGTCGTCATGGGCGCCCTGACGCCCGAGGCCCTCCAGGCGGCCCAGCGACTCGGCGCACTCGGCTTCCCCGCGGACGTGGTCTGCGTGACCAGCCCTGGCCTGCTCTTCCGGGCGTTGCAGGGCCGGCGCGGCCT
>CALMZR010000267.1 GCA_937870845.1 uncultured Chloroflexota bacterium | reverse complement strand
CGATGCCGCGCCAGGACGCGTAGCGATCGCCGGCCGAGAGACCGGAATGCAGGACCGCGACCCGGTCGCCGAAGCGTGCGGCGAAGCGGTCGGCGACCTGAGAGGAGAGGGCGATCTCCGGAATCAGGATCAGCGCCGTGCGGCCATGGCGCAAACACCAGGCGGCGGAGCGCAGGTAGATCTCTGTCTTGCCGCTGCCGGTGACGCCGTAAAGGAGAAACGGGGTTGGGTTCCGGGGGCGCAGGGCGTCTTCGATGGCGCTCCAGGCGCGAGACTGGGCGCTGGTGAGCTCAGGGACGGTGTCGGGACGATGCTCACCGCGCGCTCCACTCAAGCCCGCAGGTCGTTCGGCCTCCTCGACGATCCCCTTGCGAACGAGTGCGGTGAGCGAGGCGCGCGTAGACCCCGACTGCGCAAGAACCTCGGCGGCTGGGACGAATCCATCGCTGCCGTCCGCGGCAAAGCGAGCGCGCCGTTGCAGGGCGAGTACGATGGCGTGTTGATTCGGCGCGCGGTTCAGCGCATCCGCGCCCGGTTCTTGTGCGAGGCGAACCCAGCGCTCCTGGCGCGAAGCGGGGGGATGCCCCTCAAGCTGGTAAACACGCTCGATCGCGCCGGCTTCCTCCAGTGCCGGGACGACCGAGGCGAGACTGGTCTTCAGGGCGGACCTGGCCGCTTCGAGGCTCGTCTCGCCGCGCTCGGCCAGCAGCGTCAGCAGCCGTTTCTGGGCGGTGGTGAATCGGCCCGCCGCGGGCGGCGGCTCGACGAGGCGCAGGTAGGGCCGAGCCTGGTGAGCAGCGCCGGGCGGCAGGAAGAGCGACAGCGCCTCATAGAGACTGCTTGCCGTCTGTCGCGCGACCCAGCGGGCGGTTTCGAGCTGCTGAGGCGAAACGGCGACTGGAGGATCGGCAACCGCCGCGATCACCTTGAGCGGGAACGGCGGAGTCTCGTCATGGAGGCGTACGACGACCCCAAGCGCAGGCTTGCCGCGCAGGGGAACCCAGACCACCTGACCGATGTCGAGTGATGGTTGCATCTCCGGCGGAACAGCGTAGCTCAGCAGGCCATCGGCGCCCGCGCGTGCTCTCGAAACCGCGACTTCGGCGATGGCGGCAAGCGATGGGTCGGGAACGGTCGAATGGTCGGACACGCGGCAAGTCTACAAGGCGGTTCTGTGTCCGCGATGGGATTGCGGACGCGGAGAGAAGGGAGTACCGTGTCGCGTCGCGACGGCGCCAGGGGTCGCCATTCGGCCGTCGCTCTTGGAGGATCCGTGTCCATCCTGATGCTCGATGGACCGCTGACCTAGCGAATCGGCGAACAGGTCAGCGGTAGAAAGCGCCAATCGGCGTCTCCCGCCTGCCATCGGGGGCGAGCATCGGCATGGAATCGATCACGGACAGGCCTTTGGCCGGCGGCCAGGGCCGCATGCCATCGACGCCACACGAGCCGCGAGACGACGGTCTCGACGCGGGAGCGATGCCAGGGCGCTCGCTCCGCGCCTGGCTGGATCGCGCGTTAGGCAGCGCCCGCAACGGGGACTTCGCGCGCTTCTGGGCCGCGGAGGCAACCTCTGCCGTCGGATCGCAGATCACGGCGGTGGCGATGCCGCTCCTCGCCGCGTTGTCGCTCGGCGCCTCGCCGATGTCGGTTGGGGTGCTGACCGCCGCCGCCGGGCTGCCGCACCTCGTCTTCGGGTTGTTCGCGGGCGCCTGGGTGGATCGCCTGCGGCGGCGGCCGATCATGATTGCGGCGGATATCGGGCGCGCGGCTTTGCTGGCAACGATCCCTTTGGCGGCCTGGCTCGGCGCGCTGAGCATCGAGCTTCTGATCGCCGTCGCGTTCCTGGACGGCGCGCTGAAAGTCTTTTTCGACATCGCCTATCTGGCGTACGTCCCGACGTTGGTCTCACGTTCCCAGCTTGTCGAGGCGAACAGCAAACTTGAGGCGACTGCCTCCGGGGCGCAAGTCGTAGGGCCGGCGCTGGGAGGGGCGATGGTGCGGCTGCTCGGCGCGCCGCTGGCCATCCTCGCTGATGCGCTGACGTTCCTGGCGTCGGCGTTGTTCCTGCGCGGCATTCGCGCTCAGGAGCCGGCGCCCGAGCCGACGCGGGGCTCGAGCGTGCTGAGCGAGGTTGCCAATGGTTGCGGCGTCGTGTGGCGGAATGGCGTCTTACGGGCGCTGGCGCTTGCTTCGGCCGTCACGAACTTTGGCGCGTTTATCTTCCTGGCGGTCTACGTGCTCTACCTGACGCGGACGCTCGGACTCGGACCCGGCGCCGTGGGGCTCGTGTTCGCGCTCGGCGGCGTGGGGGCGCTTTTCGGGAGCCTGCTTGCCGGGACCATTCGCGCCCGGTGGGGCATTGGGCCGACGCTGGTGAGCTCGCTGGCGCTGTTCGGCGTGTTTGGCCTCACGATCCTACCGGCGGTCGTTTTCCCCCGGTATGCGTTGCCGCTGATCCTCGTCGCCGAATTCATGCAGTGGGTGGTCGTGGTGATCTTCGACATCAACGCCATGAGCCTGCGTCAGACCATAACCCCCGACCGCCTGCTCGGCCGCGTGAACGGGACGATGCGCTTCGTCGTCTGGGGCATCCGGCCCGCCGGATCGTTGCTCGGGGGCTACCTCGGCGGCCGCATCGGGCTGCCGGCGGCGTTGGCCGTCGGCGGTCTGGTCATGCTCGTGTCGTTCGCACCCTTGCTCGTCTCGCCGATCCCGCGCTTGCGGTCCTTGGACCCCGATGTGGCGTGCAGCTCCTGAATGCCAATGCGAAAACCCCCTCTACCGGCGCGCGGGCAGGGGGGCAAGATAAGAAACTCGCGAGTTACGGCCCGAAGTCAAGCCCTGAGCCGGTTGAGCCGAGCGGCCCCTCGCTATTGCGGACGAGGGTGTCGAGCGGCTCATTCGCTGCCGCGTCGACCGCCTTGGCTCGAATGTGGACGCTCTCGTATTCGCCGAACGGCTGGGCGAGCTCGAAGCGCGTCTGGCCCTGGCCCTCGGCATTGACCGTGACTTCGCCGGCAGAGACGAGATTGCCGTCCTCATTCACCAGCAGCTCGTACGACCGCGGGCCATCCTTGCTGTTGACGTCGATTTGCAGCATCCCGTCTTGCTGATTGGCGCCCATCACGATCTGCCCTTCGGCCATCGGCGCGTCGAAGCCGGGCGAGAGGGGGTAGGAGGTCGTGCCGGAGGCGAAGTTGGCGAATTCCGCTTGCAACTCGGTGAGCTGGGCGTTCTGGGACGAAAGCTGATCCCGCATTTGGACGCCCCAGAAACCGGTGGCGATCAGGGCGATCAGCAGCGGCAGCGATACCGCCGTCGCGAGCCAGCCAGATCGAGATCCCTGCTCGGCTATCGCTCGCGGCGCTGCTTCGGAAGGCGTCGCAGCACCACCGTCCAACCCACCTGAGCTGGGAAGGGTCAGCGTCCGGAATGCATCGATGCTCGACGTTGGCAGCGCTGAGGCCGCAGCCGCTTTTTGGACGTGGGAGACGCGGGAGAACAACGCCGCTTTGGCGGAGACAGAAGGGGCATGCATCGGGACGACGAAGGGGAGCATGCCGGCGATGCCCTGAGCATCGCGGAGCTCGCGCTCGCATGAGGGGCAGATGCGCGCGTGGGCATCGACGGCGGCGACCTCGGACGTGTCCAGGGCGCCTAGAGCGTAGCCGGGGATGAGATCCTCGACGTGCCCGAGCAATGCCGGGGATGGCGAGAACGCCCGCTCACCCAAACCGGCGATCCGGTACGAGCGGCGACCGCTGCCATGCTGCTGACCGTGCATGTCGCTCACGCCAACTGTGCTCCGTCACTCCCGAGGGCGTCCTTGAGCTTTTGCAAGCCCAGCCGCATTCTCGTCTTGATCGTTCCCAGCGGCTCCCCCAGCGACTCGGCTATCTCGCGCTGGGTCAGCCCCCGGAAGTACGCCATCTCGATCGCTTCCCGCTGCGCGGGCGGCAGTTGCGCCAGCGCCTCGCCGATCGTTTCTCGCAAAGCCCCGAGCCAGACCTCGTCCTCAACATCCGCCCCGGCGCCGGTATCGGCCACGGCGGCCAGCACCTGCTCCGGTTCTTCGCTATCCGCTTTCTGTGGCCGCCGGCGCCGGCGCCGAATCTCGTCGATCGACAGGTTGTGCGTGATGCTCAGCAGCCAGGTGATGAATGTGCCGCGCCCGGAACTGAAGTTGCCGCCCTGCTGCCAGGCGCGAAAGAACGCCTCTTGCAGAATCTCCTCCGCGAGCGGCCGGTCACCGACGATCCGCAGCGCGAAGGAGAAGACCACGCCCGAGTACCGGTCGTACAAGACCTCCAGCGCGCGGGCCTCGCCCTGCGCGGCCCGACCGATCAGGTCGGCATCGCTCGCTTCGATGAGGTCGGGCATTGGCCCGCCCTCGCCGCTGGCCGGCATGGCCACCGCAGCCTCCATGCCAGTCTCGTCCGAATATACGGCTCGACCGGCGGAATTGGATTCCTCATGCTCGTCGCAGGGGCGATTCTGCCTGCCTGCGCGAGGCGCCCCGATGCCGGCGTCAATTGCGGGTCTGGGAGACGCTGGACTGGAGTCTACTGTATTGACCCGGCCTAACTCGGCGGCCCCGGCCTCATTCAAGCGGTTGGCGGTGTCTCGTGCGGCGGCAGCCGCTCATCGCTCAGGGCCCGCCAGACGGCGTCCGGTTGCGCCAACCCGAAGGCTTCGCGCCCTTCACCGGCCACGAACAGCGAACCGGTGATCAGGAGCGGCGCCGGCGCCGTATTCTCGGCTGCAAGCACCGCCGAAGCGACGGATGGGTGGACGTCGTTCGGGATGCCCATCTCGTCCGCAATGGCGGCAATCGCCTCGGGATCGGCCGCGCGTGGGCTCTCAGCGCGCGTGGCGATGAGGAACCCCGTGATCGGCCCGATGGCCTCCAGGAACGCGCGGGGACTCTTGTCAGCGCCCATGCCCAGGATGACAGTCGCGTTTTCGGGGAGCCGCGCATCGCGCCAGGTTTCGACCAAGGCGGCAGCGGCGGCCGGGGTGTGGGCGGCGTCGAAGACGATTTCGCGGTTCGTGGTCGCCATCCGCTCGAAGCGGCCGGGCCACGCGGCGCGGGCGAGGCCCTGGCGGATTGCCGTTTCCGGGATGGCGATCCCCGCGGCGTTCACGGCATGAAGCGCCGCAAGCGCGGTGCAGGCGTTCTCCGTTTGATGCGGACCCGCGAGACCCAACCGCAGATCATCCCAGGCGCCCCAGGGTCCGACGGCGGAGAACGCGTCCCAGGTCCCACGCCAACGCCAGTCGCGGCCGCCTATCGACAATGGCGCGCCCACGTCGGCGGCGATGCGCTCAATGACACGTTGGGCGTCCGAGACCTGGGGCGACGATACGCAGGGAACTCCCGCACGCATGATCCCCGCTTTCTGCGCGGCGATTTCTCCGTACGTTGTGCCGAGCACCGCCGTGTGCTCCAGATCGATGCGAGTGATGACCGCGACGACCGGATCCAGCGCGTTCGTCGCATCGTAGCGACCCCCAAGACCGACCTCGATCACGCCAAGATCGCACCCCTGCCTGGCAAACGCCACGAACGCCATTGCGGTGACGAGCTCAAAGGCCGACACCGGATCCGAGCCCGGGGATGCCGCTTCCAAATCCTCGGCTGTGCGTGCCACAACGTTCGCCGCGGCTGCAAAATCCGCGTCAGAGAGCGGGCGGCCGTCGATGGCGATGCGCTCCGGGAAGCGGTGGAGATGGGGCGAGGTGTAGAAGCCGACGCGCAGGGCTGCCTGTGTAGCGGCGGACGAGATGAACGCTCCGGTCGACCCTTTCCCCTTGGAGCCAGCGATGTGGACGGTCGGATAGCGGAGCTGGGGATCGCCCAGCAGCGCGAGGAGTGCGCGCATGCGGGCGAGGCCACGCTCAGCCCGCGCCGCATCGCCGAAGGGGTCGGTGATAAGACCGCGTTCGTAGCTCGAGCGGTTCCACAGCTCTTCGAGGGCGCGGCGATAGTCCCAGGAGGCATTCGGCGTCATGGGTTCCTGGCAGTTTCACGATCGGCCGGCGTGATGCGCGCGCAACGGCTGCCCGTTTGCCACGCGACGTTCATTCTGGCATGCTCCGGTCCAACTGGTCAGCGGATTCGCCTGAGGCGGGGCCGTTCGCCAAGCAAGACGATTACACGGTACGATCCTCAGGCGCCGGCCAGACACGCGGAGGAGATGGTGACCCGAACGTGCGCTGACCTCGCCAGCCGCGATGGACGAGCTGGAAAAGCCCTCCTGGCGAGGCGCCTCGTGTTGGCGCGCTGCTGATGCGCGATCGACTGGTGTCTGCCTCATCGCGGCCGGAGAGCCCCCGGCCCTTCTCATCGGAGTGGCTGGCGTCGGACGCTCCGCCGCCGGCGCCCCGGCGCCAGTTCCTCTTGCCGACGTGGGTTCCTGATGGGCGCATTCTGAGCGCATGGCTGATGGTCATCGCCTCGCTGGCCGTGGCCCTGGCGGCGCTGCGGCAGGGGAACGCGCCTCCTCTGGCATCATCCCAATCGACGTCACGCGTGATCGAGGCCCCAACGGCCCAAACGGAGCAGACGCTTGCGGCCCCGGCCAAGTCGACGGCGGTCCCGACGGCGACCGCGGCCGTCGTCGAAACCGCTGCCGCGAGCGATGTCACGGCGCCCGCGGCCGCGCAGGCCCCGGAATTCGCCCAGGCCATCGAGCCCGCTGCGGACGCTTCTTCGCAGCTGGCGGCGCCCCCGACGCAAGGTCCGATCCTCCCGGAGTACCGCGTCGTCGCCTATTACGGGCATCCGCACGATCCGGCCATGGGCATCGTCGGGGAGCACGACATCGACGAGCTGGCGGCATTGCTGCGCGAGGAAGCAGCAAACTACGCTGCCGCCGACCCCTCTCGGCCCGTGATCCCGGCGCTCGAGATCATCGCCACCGTGGCGCAACCGGTTCCCGGCGCCGACGGCACCTATATCCTCGACACCTCGCGCGAGACGCTCGACGCGTACATCGATTACGCGGGCGCGAACGGGATGTTGGTCATCCTCGATTTGCAGATCGGGCGCGGCACCGTGGCGGCAGAGATCGAGAAGGTGCGCGACCTCCTGGCCTTGCCGAACGTGCATCTGGCCATCGATCCAGAGTTCGCCGTGGCGGAAGGCGAGATCCCCGGCAAGTACATCGGGTCCGTCACCGCCGACAGCATCGCGTACGCGCAGCAGGTGCTGGCCGAGATATCGGCGACAAACGGCATTCCGCCAAAGATCCTCATCGTCCATCAGTTTCGAGAGGATATGGTCGAAAACCGGGAGCAACTGACCAGTCAGCCGGGGGTGCAGCTCGTCATCGACGCCGACGGCTATGGATCGCCAGAGCTCAAACAGGCCATGTACGATGCAATCATGCCCGATGAGCCGATCGAATTCTCCGGCGTCAAGCTGTTTTATCGGCAGGACACGCCGCTGATGACGCCGCAGGAGATCCTGGCGTTGACGCCGACGCCGGACGTGATCATTTACCAATGAGACAGGAGGCGGGAGGCAAACGCCAGTGAAGAGGCTGCGCTGGGGAATGATCGGAGCGAGCACGATCGGGCGCGAGTGGATGGCGCCGGCCATCAATGCGCAATTCAGTTTTCTGCGCGTGGAAGATGTGGTCGCCGTCAGTGCTGCGCTGCCGCGCGTCGAAGGGCCATGGCGTGAATATTTAGCGCAGGCGCGGCCGCACGGTGACGCGCACGATGTAGTCATCCATGTCAGCACTGAAGCGCCACGTTTGCGCTATGAACTGCACGCCGACGTGCTAAGTTTGACCGCCTTACCCTGGAAAACCTTGCCTGGTTTCAGCGGCGTGACCGGTTTGCTGATCGCCAATGAACAGGCCGGCACATTGGACGTCGCCACAGCGGGCGCGACGCTGGATCTTCCCAAGGTGTTTCGCGATGCCTTGCCATTGGGGACCGTGCAAGGTCGTATCGAGTGGGAGCACGACGCCGCCAACGGCGCTTGGCGTGTCGCCAGCGATGACTTGAGTGTGCGCAGCATTGATGCGGAAGTACACGCCCAGGTGGAAATCAGTGCGCCGGATGCGCAAACCGCCCCATACCTGGATCTGATCGCGACGTTCAAAGACGGTGAAGGCCAGCATACCTCGCGTTATTTACCGACCACCATCATGTCGCCTGAAGTAGTGGCATGGGTTGATCGTGCGGTGCAAGCCGGTCAGGTGACGCAGGGGGGGGTGGTATTGCACGGCCGTATCGACCAGTTTCCGTTCCGGGAGGGCCAAGGCCGCTTCGAAGTCCGCGGAAATATCACGGACGGGGTGCTGGAATATCTTCCCGAATGGCCGCGTATTGACAATATCGAGGCGGAGCTGGTGTTCAGCGGCAGCAGCATGGAAGTTCACGGCAAGTCCGCGCAAATTCTGAATTCCGAACTATCCGGCGTGTTTGTGACGATTCCCGACATGGCATCCGAGTATGCCATCTTGACCATTGCCGGCGACGTTAAAGGCGAGACCCGCGACCAGTTGGCGTTTTTGCAGCTCGCCCCTCCGCTGCGCGAAACGATCGGCCGTGAAACTTCAGCTCCGGGCGCAGCGCCCCCGCGACCTCCACGTCCACGACCAGCGGCACCTGGAGACTGAGCGGCGCAAGCGTGTCGCCACCGGGCACGGGGATCTCGACCCGGGGGGCGCTGTCGGCCACCACCCGCACGGCGAGCCGTACGGTGTCGCCGGCGAGCGGAGCGCCGTGCTCACCGCATGCGGAGCTGCGCGCCGTTTGGTCGCCGTGAGGTCGGATGCGGCCAAGCGGTGACCGTCGCAGTGCACGGGGCCGCTCCCACGGCCTCGGCAATCTCGGACGCGGGCAGCCCGTTCGTCCCCTCCACCACGAGAAGGCGGAAGATCGCCAGGCGCTGCTGAGCAGCGAGCGTGCGGCGCGCGCCGAAGCGGAAGAATGTGCGGCTCCTATCCGCTTGCGTGCGCATCGCGGGTGCATTTGGGCTAGGGCACTTGGCCCGCACCGTGGCGCTGTTGGGGCCGAAGCGGCGATGGCGTGGCAGGACCGGGGCGATTGGGCGCG
>CALMZR010000266.1 GCA_937870845.1 uncultured Chloroflexota bacterium | reverse complement strand
CCTGCTCGAGTTCCCGCTCATCCGCGAGCGCCTCGCCGCGGCGACCTCGTTCTCGCCGTCACGTCGCCTGGCCGAGACTCTGGAACCATCCACCGAGCCCGTGGTCGTGGCCCGACGCCTGGACGAGACCGACCAGATGCGCTCGCTGCTCGAGGAGCGGGCCGGCCTGCAGCGCGTCGACACCGGTGTCCCCGTTGAAAAAGGTGTCACTCCACTTCTGCGCCACCGCCTTCGCCCGGCTCGCGATCGTTCACGACGTAGCGAGAGAGCAGCACGCCGTAGCCGGGCGCGTCGTCTTTCGCGAAGTGCAGCAAGAACGAGTTCGGCGCGGGCCACGCCTTCGAGGAGCTGTGGCGCTCGCGGCCTGAGAACGTGTTCGTGGGGAAGGGGACGTGGTGGATCGGGCGTTAGGCAGCCCTCCGTCTCCACCTCGGTCCATTTCCGATTTCCCCCATTCGGAGCACACGTCGAGCCAGGCCGCGAAAGCGCGCAAGCGCGCCAACCCGCGACGAGCCACAAAAAAACGGGCAGGGTGCACCTGCCGGAATGGGGTAAGTGTTATGGCGACCGCGGCGCCTCGCCATCCGGGATAAGGAGCGTTTCCGATTGCGCTGTTCAGTATGTGAACGGGTACTGCATTTGGAGCGGGCCGTTGGCTATCGGCTATCGGCTAACGATTTTCCACTGTCAACTCTCGATTTACGCCTCACGACTTACGACTTACGACTTTCGACTTACGACCCACGACTCGTCGTGAAGCGGCGGAGGAAGGCGCGGAGGCGGTCGCTGCGCGGGGCGCCGAGAACCTCGTCGGGCGGCCCTGCTTCGACGATGACGCCGCCGTCCATGAAGACGACGCGGTCGGCGGCCTCGCGGGCGAACATCATCTCGTGGGTGACGACGATCATCGTCACCCCGTGGCTGGCGGCCAGATCCTCCATCACCGCCAGCACCTCCCCGACCAGCTCGGGGTCGAGCGCGGAGGTGACCTCGTCGAAGAGCATCACCTTCGGCTCCATGGCCAGGGCGCGGGCGATGGCCACCCGCTGCTGCTGGCCGCCGGAGAGCTGGGCCGGGTAGGCATCCGCCTTGTCGCTGAGGCCGACGCGGGCCAGCAACTCGCGCGCCCGTTCCCTGGCCGCGTCCTTGGCCACGCCGCGCACCTTGATCGGGCCAAAGGCGACGTTGTTGAGCGCCGTCATGTGCGGGAAGAGGTTGAACTGCTGAAAGACCATCGCCGTCTCGGCGCGGACGCGGGCGATCTCCTTCTCCCGCGCCGGCACGAGGCGGCCACCCCGCTCGTGGTAGCCGACCAGCTCGCCATCGACATAAATCCGGCCGCTGTCGTACGGTTCGAGGAAGTTGATGCAGCGGAGGAGGGTGGTCTTGCCGGAGCCGCTCGCGCCGATGATGCAGACGACCTCGCCCTGACGCACGTCGAGATCGATGCCCTTGAGCACTTCGAGGGCGCCGAACCGCTTGTGGACGTCCCGGATGCGGACCATGGGGGGGGCGTTGGGCGCGGTCGCTTCGCCGACCGTACTCGCATGACCGGTATCAGTCATCGTCACGACTCCTGCGCGGATCGTCAGAGCGCATAGCGGACCCGCCGTTCCAGCCACGCGCCGAAACGCGACACGGCGAAGTTGATGGCGAAGTAGAGCAGCGCCGCGGCGATGTAAATCTCCATCGCCGCGCCGGTGCGCCCCACCACCTTGTACGTTTGGAAGAGGAGCTCGCTGACGCTGACGAGGTAGGCCAGGGAGCTGCCTTTGACCATCTCGATGGCCGTATTGGTCCAGGGCGGGATGATCGACGGCAGCGCCTGCGGCAGGACGACCGACCAGATGCGCGGCCAGAAGGTCAGCCCCAGGGCTTTGGCGGCGTCGCTTTGCCCCTTCGCGACCGAGGCGACGCCGCCGCGCACGATCTCGGAGATGTGGGCGCCGGCGAAGATGCTCAACGCGACGACGACCGCCGCGAAGCCGCTGATGTCGATGTCGAACGCGGGAGGGACGTAGTAGATGATGAAGATCGTCACCAGCAGCGGCAGGCCGCGCACCACATCGACATAGCCGCGCAGCGGCGCGCGCAGCCAGATCGGCCCAAAGAGCAGCCCCAGACCCCCGAACACCCCGACAATCGACCCGGCCACGACCACGAGCATCGAGATCTGCAGGGTCGCGACGACGCCCTGCAACAGGAGAGGAAGCTCGTCGATGATGCTTGCCATCGCCGCGCCTCCCTCAAACCGCCCAGCGGATGCGCCGCTCCAGGAAGCGGAGCACGGCGGCGATGGCGTAGGCCGTGACGATGTAGAGGACGGCCGCCACGGTCCAGGCCTGGATGAACTGAAAGGTATCGGTGACGAACTTGCGCGTCACGAACGTCAGCTCGGGGACGGCGATGGCCATCGCCAGCGAGGTGTCCTTGAAGAGCGAGATGAACGTGTTGCCGAGGGAGGGGAGGACCGTGCGAAACATGATCGGCAGCGTCACGTAGCGGGCGATCTGCACCCCGCTGAGCCCGAGCGAGCGGCCGGCCTCGACGAAGGCGCGCCCGACGCTGAGAATGCCGGCGCGGAAGATCTCGGCCAGATACGCCCCGCCGTAGATGGCCAACCCGGCGATGACGGTGTTCTCCCCGTCCAGGATCAGGAGATCCGCGACATCGCGGGGCAGAGCGGAGTTCGCCCACATCGGAACCCCGAAGTAGAGGAAAAAGAGGATCAGCAGCAGCGGCAAGTTGCGCACGAACTCGACGTAGGCCGCCGCCGGCGCGCTCAGCCAGCGGTGGCGCGAGGTGCGGGCAAAGGCGACGAGAAGCCCAATGACGCAGCCGATGGCGAGCCCGATGAGAGCCATCTGCAAGCCCAGCACGAGCCCCCAGAGAAACTCCTCGCGGTTGCGCCAGATGAGATCCCAGTTGAGACCGAACACACGCGCTTCCGGGGCGGGCCTCGCCACCGCTGGCGAGGCCCGCCGCTCTATCGCGCGGCCGGGCCGCCTTCGCCCCGGCCACTCGAGCCAATCCTACCGATATTCGATCGGGAACCCGGCCGGCGGTGGCTCCAGCTCGACGCCGAAGTTGTCGGCGAAGGCCGTCTGGTAGTACGAAAAGTCGAGCCCGGCCAGGTACTCGTGCAGCGCGGTGTTAACCCAGTTCAGCCAGCGCTGGTCGCCCGGCTTGACCGCGAACGCATACGTCTGCGGCTGCCACGAATCGACGCCGACCTTGTACTTTCCGGGGTCCTGGGCGGCCAGGTGCTGCCCGGTCGAGAGGTCGATGGCGGTGGCGTCGACGCGCCCGGAATCGAGCGCCAGCACCGAGTTGGCCACCGAATCGAAGGTGGAGACCTCGGCGTCGGCCACGCCGTTTTGCACCATGGAGACGGCCGTCGGGTTCTCCAGGATGGCGATGGTGGCGCCCTGGCCGGTGATGTCCTCCGTGCCGGTGTAGGGCGAATCGGCGAGGAAGAGGAGCGTCACCGCCTCCCGGTAGTAGGGGATGGTGAACTCGACCTCCAGCGCCCGCGCCGGGGTGATGGTCATGAACTGGCAGACGATGTCGATCCGGTCGGAGAGGAGATTCGGGATGCGCGCGTCCGCCGCCTCGACGACGAACTCCAGGTATTGCGACCACTCCTCGCGATTGGCGAGCTGCTCGTCGGTCAGGCTGAAGAGCCCGCGCGCCAGCAGCTTGGCCATCTCGATGTCGAACCCGATGAGCTGGCCGTCGGCGTCCTCGTAGTGCCACGGCGGGTTGGTGGCCCCGGTGCCGACGATGAGGCGGCCGCGCTCGATGACCTGGGTGAGCCGGCTGGGCGCGGCATCCTGAGCCAGCACGGCGTTTGGGGCAAGCCCGGCAACGGCGACCGCCGCGCCGGAGAGCGCGGCTCCGCCCCGGAGCAGCGTGCGGCGATTCGTGAACGTGCGCTGCGGTTGGTCCACGGTCCACGGCTCCTTTCGCGTCTTCGACCGCGCCACACGGGCCCGGACCGGTTTCCGGGAGACGAACGGGCGCGGTGGAATCGAATAGGCAGCATATCGCAGGTCGCACGTTCGCGCTGGCGACGTGAGAGCGTGGGCGTCAGGTGTCATTCCGAGGAACGAGGAATCTCGTCACATACCCTTGAGTGTCCTGAACGCCGAGATTCCTCGCTGGCGCTCGGAATGACACTGAGTGGGATTGGCGCCCCCGGGACTAGGCGCCCTTGCGGCGTTGCAGTTACTGTCGCCGCCGCAGCAACTGGTCCAACCCCACGGCCAGCACGATCAACAGCCCCTGCACGATCTGCTGGTAGATCGTGTCGATGCCGAGCAGGTTGAAGCCGTTGCCGATCATGGCCAGGATCAGCACGCCCAGCACCGCCCGCCAGATCGCCCCCTGCCCGCCCATGATGCTCGTGCCGCCCACCACCGAGGCGGCGATCGCCTGCAAGGCCAGGTCCATCCCCAGGTCCGGTTGCGCCGAGGAGGTGCGCGAGGCGGCCAGCACCCCGGCGATGCCGGCGCTCAGCCCCGAAATGACGAAGGCGATGGTCCGCACGCGCCCGACCGGCACCCCGGAAAGGCGCGCCGCCCGCGCGTTGCCGCCCACGGCGTAGAAGTAACGGCCGAGGGTGGTGCGCGTCAGCAGGAACGACGTGGCCAGGATGACGAGGGCGAAGACCCAGACGGTGTACTTGGCCCCCAGCAAGGTCTCGGTGCCCAGGAAGGAGAACCGCTCGTCGGTGACGGTGACGATCATGCCGCCGGTGACGAGGATGGCGATGCCGCGAAAGACGATGCTCGAAGCCAGGGTGGCGATGAACGAGTTGATCAGGATGACGTTGACCAGCACCCCGTTGACGACGCCCATCGCCGCCCCGATCAGGATGGCGACGGCGATGCCGACCCACGGGTCCGTGACCAACGCCAGCTTGCTGGCGCCCACCGCCGCGACGGCGAAGATCGCCCCCACCGACAGGTCGAACACCCCGGCGATGATCCCGATCGTCACCCCGCAGGCGACGATCCCGACCGGCGCCGACTGGTCGAGGATGTTGAGTAAATTGCGCTGGGTGAGAAAGACCGGGCTGGTCAGGCTGAGGACGACGAAAAGGGCAAGGAAGCTAAGGACGATGCCGTAAGAGCGGACATCGATGGTGTCGAGGAAGCGGGCGCGGCGGGGAGAGGGGGTGTCGACGGAGGTGGGGACGGTGGTCATCTTGCGCCCTCTCCCGAGCGCCCCTCACCCCCAACCCCTCTCCCCGCTCCGAGGGGAGAGGGGAGCACGTCCCACGCACGAGCGGAAAGCCCCCCTCTCCCGTGTCCCACGGGAGAGGGGGGGTGGGGGGTGAGGGCACGCCCTACGCGTCCCACTGCCCCTCGAAGTCCTCCGGCAGGTTCTCCGCCGTCCCGAACGGAGTTGGCAGCAGCTTCGTCGTATCGACCGAGGAGGGGACCTCTTCGCCGCGGGCGGCGCGGATGGCGACCGAAGCCGCTTCCTTGCCGGCGCTCGTCTCGGCGTCGGCCCAGACGGCGAACCAGCGACCCTCGCGCACGGCGGCGACGGCCTGGCGCGGCGCGCCATTGCCGATGAGGGCGACCTGGCCGGTCAGCCCAGCATCCTCGACCGCCTGCTCCGCGCCGAGGATGGCCTGCGAAGAGCCGATGATCACGTCCACGTCGGGGTTGGCCAGCAGCACGTCCTGCGCGGCGGCCAGCCCGGTCGCCTGGGTGTAACCGCCTTCCGGCGAGGCGACGACCTCGACGTTCTCCGCCGCCTCCAGGCCAGCCAGCACCGCCTCGGTGCGGGCGTTGTCCAGCGGCAGGGCGCGGAAGCCTTGCAGGTAGGCGACCTGGCAGGGATCGGCGCCGAGCGACTCGCAGGCCATGATGCCCAGCTCGGCCAGCCCCTCGCCGTTGGCGACAATCGAGGTGCCGACGTAGGAGGTCATCCCCTCCACCTGCGGCTCGATGCTGTCGTAGTCGCTCCCGATCGGGGTGAACTCCCCGACGACGACGATGCCGGCCTCAACCGCCTCTTCGACCACGGGCACGACCGAGTTGCCGTCGTTCGACTGGATGACGAACGCCTCGAACTCACCCGAGGTGATCGCATCCTGAATCTGCGCCACCTGCGTGGCCGAATCGAAGTTCGGGTCGAAAAAGCGCGCCGTGGCGCACAGCTCCGCCGCCGCCTGCTGCACTCCCGCCCACGTCGCCTGGGCGAACCCGTTGGCCGCGGCGAAGCCAAAGAAGGCCACGTCGACCGGCTCGACGGTCGAGCAGTCGAGCGCCGGCGTCGCCGCCGGGGTAGCGTCCTGCGCGGCAGAGCCCAGCGCCGTCAGCCCGAAGGCGAGGGGGGCGAGGGCGATAACCGCCGCCGAGCGAATCCAGCGCGAGGGTTTGTTCATGATTTGCCTCCTGTGCTCCCTTGTGAATCCGAACTGTCGTCGCCGCGAAAACCCCTCACCCCCAGCCCCTCTCCCCGTGCGCGGGGCGAGGGGA
>CALMZR010000265.1 GCA_937870845.1 uncultured Chloroflexota bacterium | reverse complement strand
GGGAAGCTCGTTGATCGCGAAGATCCCACGGTTGGTGCGGGGAACGAGGCCGTAGTGGATCGTCAGCTCGTCGGACAGGTAGCGGCCCTCGGCGACCTTGATCGGGTCGACCTCGCCGATGAGGTCCGCGATCGTGGTGTCGGGGGTGGCGAGCTTTTCGCCATAGCGGCGGTCGCGGCCGACCCACTCGATGGGGGTCTGGTCGCCGAGCTGCTCGATCTGGTCGCGGGCGTAGCGGGAGACGGGGGCGAAGGGGTCGTCGTTGATCTCGGAGCCGGCGACGACGGGGATGGCCTCGTCGAGGAGGTTGACGAGGTTGCGGGCAAGGCGGGTCTTGGCCTGCCCGCGCTCGCCGAGCAGGATGATGTCCTGGCCGGAGAGGATGGCGTTTTCCACTTGCGGGATGACGGTGCGGTCGTAGCCGACGATGCCGGGGAAGAGGTCGTCGCCGCGGCGGATGCGGGCGATGAGGTTGGCGCGCATCTCTTCGCGGATCGAGCGCGGCTCGTAGCCGGAATCACGGAGCTCTCCGAGGGTCGTGGGCCGTGCGGACCCGTCGGCCTGGGCGGCGACGTCGCTCACGGGTAGTGTTCCTCTCTGATGTCCAACGCGTTCGGCTCAGGCGGGCCGTTGAGGGACGCGGGGGGCATGGCAACTGGGCGAAGGCGCATCCATCCGCGCCTGACATGATGCTACACGCCCACGCCGCGAAGCCTCAAGGCATATCCGGTGGCCTTGGTAGCGCGCCGATGCGTCCCAGGCGGAATGCATCGAGGACGCGTCGACGTTGCCGCAACTCGTCGGCGGGAAACCAGCGCGGATTGGCCGACAACGGCTCGAAGGCGATCCCGCCCGCGGTTCGCGTCAGGCGGCTGACGTCACGCACGCGGCGGCCGCTGGGCGCGTCCGGCGACCGGTCCAGGAAGACGACGAACTCGAACGAGGCGACGATCGGCGCCGGGATGCGCAGCGGGCTCCCCGTCAGGAGGCCGACGAACTCGGCGACCGATTCGGCGTGGGCGGTGGCCAGGAGCGAGAAGCCGCGCTCTGCGGCGGCAAGCGCGCGCGCGACGGCGGGACCCCAGAGGTAGATGGGGAGGTGGGGGCTGATCTCGTTGACGAGCAAGACTGATTCGTGGGGAACGATCGCGGGATCGGAGAGGAATGCGAAGCTCTCGAAGCTGCCGCGGAGGTAGATGCGGCGCGTCGAAGTGGGAAGGAACTCGAGCAGCGCCGTGAGGAGCGTGGTCTTGCCGGCGCCGCTCGGGCCGGCGGCGACGACAAGCGAGGATCGCCGCGCCAGGGCGGCCCACAGCACCGCTCCGGTCCAGGAATCGAGGGTTTCGTCGCGCAGCAGATCGCCGATGCCGCGGGCGCACGGAGTCTCCCAGCCCGGACCCCACCAGTGGAACGGTTCGTCGTATCGAGGTCGGCCCATGCGTCGCTCAGGGAGCGCCTGCGCGACGTTGCGGACGGCTGGCGCTGCCTCCCCTATCCGGTTTCGATCTCCGCGATGTACGGGAGATTGCCGAATTCTCGCCGCCGCGCCAGTCCATAGCCAGCCAGGGAGACATCGGGGGCGGCGAACCCGCGGCAGGCGACCGGGATATCGATGATGCGGGCCGCCTCACGGTCGAGCAGGGCGCAGATGTCGATGGCGGCGGCGCCGCGACGCTGCAGCCACGCCTGGACGAACGCGGCGCTCAGGCCGGAGCTGATGACCTCCTGCACGACGACGACCGTGCGCCCCGCGACCGGCAGCGCCGGCGTTCGCACCAGTTTCACACGCTCCGCCTCGGGCGCACTGGCCAAGGAGGTCAGATCGGCCCGGTCGAGGTCGACGGCGACGCCGTGCGCGCGCAAACCCTCCCCCAATGCGCAGAGAAAGCGTTCCGAGCCTGGCCCGAGACCGAGCAACAACGGGCGCTGGGGAGAGTCGCCTCTGGGCCGCGCGTCGAGGATCTGGCTCAGCTCGACCGCGAGGGCGGCGATGCGCTGCTCGACTTCCTGCTCGACGAGGAGGATCGAGCCGAGGCGGCCTTCCGGCTCGATGTCGCGTGTGCCGTAGATGTCGCGGATGCGCTCGTAGTCGCGCAGGTAAAGGATCCGCACCCGCACGTTCGGGTAGTGCTGGCGAAGGAGCCGGAACTTGCGGTTCTTGCGGGTGACCAGCCGTTGGCGCATGGTGGTCAGCTCGAGGTAGAGGTCGAAGTCCGGCAGGAAGAAGTCGGGCGTGACGAATTCTTCGGGATGGCCGTCGCTGCCCCAGCGCAGGGCAAAGGTGGTCGGCTCGTAGGACCAGCGGACGCCGTAGAAAGTCAGGAGCCGTGCCAGCTCGACCTCCGCCGGGTGGGCGAAGCGGTTGGCGTCCGGCTGCAATAGCCACCGCAAGGGCGGCAACATCTCCTGGGTCGGGTTCGTCTCCTCGCACGCGGCCGGTTGCTGGCCTGCGTGCCCTGACCGGCGCTTGCCCGCCATGGCACGCGCCGAAATCGTGGTGGCCCCGGACATGGGCTCCCCGCGCCAGACGCCCTCACCCGGATGCTCGCCGGATGTCGCCGCCGTGGCCTCGCCTCGCTGGCTGTCGATGCGGGGGATGGCCCTATTCTGGCGCCCGAGAGGCCGGAACACAACAGCCATTCTGGCACGGAAAGTTGGGAGTTCTGGGCGTCATTGCGACAATTTTTGCGCAATCGCCCCGGTTGCGGAGATCGCGGCAGGCGCGCGTACGGACGAATCGACGCGAGAGTTATTCCCCTACGCGCCGGCCTCGTCGTCGAGGATTTCGGTGTGCCCTGGAGTCAAGATCGCGAGATGGGTGAAGGTTTCGCCGTCGTCGGCGCCGTGCCAGTGGCGCGTCCCGGCGGGGATGAAGACGACGTCGCCAGGCTGCATCCGATGACGCTCCTGGTCGGCGGCGACGAAGCCATGGCCGAAGGTCGCGATCAGCACCTGGTCGGTGGTGTGCCGATGCGGCCGGTTAACCGCGCCGTCCTCGAACGTCACCGCGGTGACGCGCAACAGATCGCCGAGGGCGTCGTTGACGACTTCCTGAATGGAGACCGAGCCGGTGAAGATGGGATTGTCCGATGGCGAGCTTTGCGACCGATCGAGACGGACATGCCGGATGGCGGTCATACTGCCTCCCGATCTGTTGGACGCCGCGGGCGCTCCCGGACGGGCGCTGGGGAGAAGTATGCCGGCAGCATGCACCCGCACGTGATCTCCCGCCTCCTCCCGGAGGAGGACGCCATCGACGATCTCGATGACGACGACGAGCCGGATACGAGCTTGCCCGGCGACTTGTGGTTTCGTATTCGGCACGGCGGAACGCCAAAGCCCGCGTCGTATACTCCCGAACGGCCGCCTCACTGAGGCTTTCGGGCGGCCGGATGTGAGCAGCAGGGCGATGATGAACTCGCGTCCTTTCGAGCGCCGCGAGGAATCTCGGCTCCATGGGACAACCCTGTCATGGGCGCCGAGATTCCTCCTGCGAGGAAATGACACGGATTCCGTAGGCCGCTCTACACATGGGAAGTGAGATCCACACGAATGGCAGAGGCGCAGCACACCCCGCGTGATGGTCAAGCATTCGATATCGTCCTCATCGGCGGGGGCACCGGGGGGTACGTCGCGGCGATTCGGGCCGCGCAATTGGGGCTCGACGTCGTCGTCGTCGAGAAGGATTTGCTGGGGGGAACGTGCCTGCATCGCGGCTGCATCCCGACCAAGGCGTTCCTGAAATCGGCTGACGTGTTCGAGGAGGTTCAGCACGCGGCGGAGTTTGGCGTCGACGTGTCCGGGGCTTTCACGTTCAACTACCCGACGGCGCTGGCCCGGTCGCAGAAGGTGGTCAACGGGCAGTACAAGGGGCTGCTCTACCTGTTCGACAAGAAATACAAGATCCCGGTCATCGCCGGGGTCGGCAGCATCGCGGGGCCGGGACAGGTGCGGGTGGCGCCGAACGGCGGCGGCGAGGGGTACACCCTCAGCGCCCGCAACATCATTGTCAACACCGGCACGCGGCCACGGGCCATCAAAGATTGCCCGTTCGACGGGGAGCGGATCATCAACTCCGACCACGCGGTGGCGCTGAAGGAGTTGCCTGCAAGCTTCATTATCCGCGGCGGCGGGGCCGTTGGCGTGGAGTGGGCGTCGATCTACGGGCGCTACGGCTCGAAGGTCAATCTCGTGGGGCGGATCGTGCCCTCGGAGGATGAGGAAGCGGCCGCGGTGCTGACCCGCGCGTTTCGCCGGCAGGAGATCGCGGTCTTTCCCACCTCGCGGCCGACGGCGGAGGACATCGAGGTCACCAAGTCGGGCGTCAGGATGCGGGTCACGGACGACCGGGGGAAGGAAGAGACGCTCGAGGCGGATGTCCTGCTCGTGGCGATCGGGCGGGAGGGGAACGTCGAGAACATCGGCTTGGAGACGGTCGGGGTTGCGGTCGAGGACGGGCTGATCCCGGTCGATGCGATGATGCGGACGAACGTGCCGAACGTCTACGCCATCGGCGACGTGAACGGGCAGCAGATGCTGGCCCACACGGCGATGCACATGGGGGTGATCGCCGTCGAGCATATCGCCGGGCAGACGCCCTACCCGCTGGACGTGCTCAATTCGCCGATGGTCACCTTCTGCCGGCCGGAGATCGCCAGCGTCGGGATTACCGAGAAGCAGGCCGTCGAGCAAGGGCGCACGGTCAAAACGGGCAAGTTCCCGATGCGGCCGAACGGCAAGGCGGTCATCGAGGGGGAGACGGACGGGTTCGCCAAGATCGTGGCCGACGCGGAAACGAACGATATGCTGGGCATGACGATCGTGGGGCCGCACGCGACGGAATTGATCGGCGGGCTGGCGATGGGACGGCTGCTGGACGTGACGCCGGAGGAGATCGGGATCAGCGTGTTCCCGCACCCGACGGTGTCGGAGGTGATCCACGAGGCAGCGCTCGATCTACTGGGGCACGCGTTGCACATTTAGCGACCGGCTTTCACCCCAACCGCCACCCAGAGGGCGCTCTGCCCTGTGCGCAGGGAGAGGGGCTTTTTTCGTGCCACGATGGTCGAATTGGTCGGCGGAAGATGCCAAAGATGCCAAAGATGCCAAAGATCTGAGGATACGGCGCTTACCGAGGGGCGTGGCCCGCGGCTGAGATGCTTCGCTCAATACACCGTCTGTGCGATGTCGCGATGCCGAGGTAGCGTCGAGGCGCCTAGCGATGGGCGGACGGACGCGCCCTTCGGGCGAGATTCCTCTGTACGTTTCCTCGGAATGACACAGGAGCCTAAACGCGGTCTCGGCTCGACACGAGGCCAGGACGGGGCATGGTTACGGCTCGTTTGCGGCCAGCCATGTCTCGAGGATGCGTATATCTCGGGGGAAGGCCAGCTCCGGCAGTTCCGATGGGGCGAACCAGCCGATTTCGGTGAGGTCGTCGCCGGCCGCGGGCTCGCCGTGGGCGGTTGAGGCCGCGTAGACGGCAAGGACGACTGGCTCGCCTTCGCTGGAGTAGAGCCCGATCAGGTTGCCGATCATTACGTCAAGTCCGGTCTCTTCCCTCGCCTCTCGGGCCGCGGCAGCTTCGACGCGTTCGCCTCGTTCGACGAAGCCGGCGGGGAAGCTCCATTTTCCCGGCTCGCGCGTGCCGGAACCGCGCTTGCCGAGCAGGATGCGGCCTTCGCGCAGGATGAGCACAGCAACGGCGAGCTTCGGGTCGAGGTAGGAAACCTGGCCGCAGGCCGAGCAAACGGGTCGGGCGAAGCCTTCGACCGGCCGCTCCTCCGTGATGGCGCCGCAGGCGGCGCAGTGGAGGCGCGGCTCGGTCGGAGTTGATGGGTTCACGGGTTGGGGGTTACCGCAAGCCCAGCTTCGTCCAGGGGTTGGGCACGGGTCCCATCGGCACGGCGATCAGCGTCGGCTCGTCGGCGCGGATCGAAGCTTCGATCGCCGTGCGGAGTTGCTCGGGTGACTCGGCCTTCCGGCCGCTGACGCCGAAGGCTTCGGCGAGCTTGAGAAAGTCGGGGTTGAGCAGGTCGGAGGCGATGGTGCGGCCGCCGAACTGCTCGTGCTGGATGCGCTTGACATTGCCGAAGGCGTCGTCGGTGAAGACGATGGCGATGGCGGCGATGTCGTGGCGGGCCATGGTGGAGAGCTCGTTGAGACAGAAGCCGAAGCCGCCGTCGCCGTTGATGGAGACGACCGGGCGATCGGGAAAGGCGACTTTCGCGCCGAGCGAGGTGGGAAAGCCGTAGCCAAGCGTGCCCTGGTAGCCGGGGGTGAGGTACGTGCGCGCCTCGTAGACCGGGAAGGCGAAATTGGCCCAGTAGCCAACTTGCGTCATCTCGGAGAAGACGATGCCGTCGTCGGGGAGGGCTTCGCGGATGGCCATGGCGTAGTCGGCCTGGGGACCGATGGCGAGGGCGCGGGCGGCGACATCGTGCTTGAGGGCCGCCAGCTCGTCCGTGCGGTCTGGCCGGGCCAGGCCGATCTCTTC
>CALMZR010000264.1 GCA_937870845.1 uncultured Chloroflexota bacterium | reverse complement strand
GTCTCGCCACCTGTGCGCGCGAACGCATCGATCCGCCCAGAGATCGTGTGATGCGGTTGTGGCAACTTCGATGTCATATGGCGCTCAACTATCCGCGGCGATTGCTTGGCGCCTGGAGCATGAGGCACGGCGTTGGGAAAAGATCATGCGCGACCATGAAACCTCGGGCGAGATGACGATGCGAGGAAAAGTCATCCTGCTCTCACAACGCTTTTCTATTCACCAGATGGGTGACGCTAAGCGCGAGGAACGAGGACGCCAGCAGGACCAGGGAGGTCGTTGCCGCCTGGCTGTAATTGACCGCCTGCACTTCATCATAGATGGAGATCGATACGGTTCGGGTGACCCCGGGAATGTTGCCGCCGACCATGAGGACGACGCCGAACTCGCCGAGCGTGTGGGCAAAGCTCAGGATCACCCCGGTGAGAATTCCGGCCCAGGAGAGCGGAAAGGCGATGCGAAGGAACGTACGCAGTCGGGAGACGCCGAGGCACCACGATGCCTCGATGAGGCGGCGGTCCACGGCCGCGAAGGCGGCCATGAACGGTCGAACCGCAAAGGGGAGGCTGTAGAGGACGGAGGCGAGCAACAAGCCCTGGAACGAAAAGGCGAGGGGCCGTCCCACCACCGCCTCGTAGGTGCGTCCAAAGGGACTCATCGGGCCAACGGCGATCAAGATGTAGAAGCCGAGCACCGTCGGCGGCAGCACGATCGGCAGATCGACCAGCGCCTCCACCACCGGCGCCCCCGGAAAGCGGCTCCGCGCCAGCAGGAACGCCAGCGGCGTCCCCAGCGCGATGACGAAGACCATCGCCAGCGCCGTCGTGGCCAGGCTCAACCCCAGCGCCTGCCGCAGCACCTCGAACGCCCGCGCATCCCATCCCTCGCCTGACTCGAGGGCGCGCACGAGCAGCGCCCCGACCGGGATGGCGAGGAAGAGCAGCAGCAGGGCGGAAAGACCCCACAGGACGACGGTCGCTCGACGGCTTGCGGCGGTTCGGATTGCTATCGGGCTGGCGCTGGGCACGGCGACGCCGCGGGGCGCTGCGCTAGCGATCCCCGCCTCGACTGCGTCCCTGGCGGCGTGGGCGCCGCGCGTGCCGACTGCCACCGCGCTCCTGACTACGCTACGGGTTCGAATCCGTACTCTTGCAAGATTGCCTGCCCGTCCGCGCCGAGAAGGTACGCGATGAATGCTCCGGCAATCGACTCGTCCCCGCCCGCCACCGCCGCGATCGGGTAGGCCGCGACCACGTTCACCGCGTCCGGAATGGGGATGACCTGAACATCGTCGCCGGCCGAGGCGGCGTCGGAGATGTAGACGACGCCCGCGTCCGCCTCCCCCAGTTGCACCTTCGCCAGCGCGTCGCGCACGTCCTCTTCTTCCGAGACGACGTTGGCCGCGACCCGCCCGACGAAGTCCTCTCCATTCGCCGCCGCGTCGGCGCCCATCAGGCAGACCGCCTCCCGCGCGTAGCGCCCGGCCGGGACCTCCGGCTGAGCCAGCACGAGGCGAATCCCCTCGTTGCCGAGGTCGGCGGGACTCGCGATGCCCGCCGGATTGTCGGGCGGCGTCACGAGCGCCAGCCGGTTGCGGACGAACGTCACCGGGTCGCCCGCGATGACCCCCGCGCCCTGGGCGGCAGTCATCTGCGCCGTGTTCGCCGAGGCGAAGACATCCGCCACGGCCCCCTGCGTCAACTGCGTGACGAGCGCCGGCGAGCCGCCGAAGTTGTAGGCGATCGCCAGCGCCGGATTCGCCGCCTCCAACTCGGCCTTCATCTCCTCGAACGCGTCCGTCAGCGACGCGGCGGCAAAGACCGTGACGCTCCCCTCGGCGGAGAGGATCGCGGCGGGATCCCCCTCGTTGGAAACGGGCGTAGCCGCGGCCGGAGCGCTTGCCGCCAGCGCCGGGCATTCCCACGCGCCGGATTGCGTTCGCGCCGAGAGCGTGGCCGCCGGCCAGACGCCGCCGGCCAGCACCATCGCCAGGCACACCAGCAGCCCCCGCCGCCGGATGCACCCACTCGGCGGGACTCGCGACGAACCGCTCATCTCGACCTCCGATTGACTATTCAGCCATTGAGTATTTATCGTAGCACCTGAACTGCGGTCGAGATAAGAATCCCCGTCGCCTCCTCGCACCCGCGGCGCATCCTGCATCACACTGAGCGCCATGACGACGCGCGACGTCTCCTACCGGTTCCGGCAGAGCGCCTGAGATGCACGGCGGCGGCGGCGGACGTGGCATGTTCCGCGTCTCGACCCTCACCGAGGCGGATCGACGCCCCATCAGCCGGGCGACCGTGCGCCGGGTGCTGGGGTTCTTCCGGCCCTATCGCCAGCGCGTGGCCATCACCATCCTGGCCATCATCGTCGTGGCCGTCATCGGCCTCGTCAACCCCTATTTGCTCAAGCTGATCATCGACGACGCGATCCCCAACCGCGATCTCGACCGACTCTACCTCTACGTCGGGCTGATGATCGCCCTCCCCATCCTCACCGGCCTCATCGGCGTCGGCCAGACCTACCTCAACACCGTCATCGGCCAGAACGTCATGCAGGACCTGCGCAACGCCCTCTACGGCCACCTGCAGCGGATGCCCCTCCGCTTCTTCACCTCGACGCGCACCGGCGAGATCCAGGCCCGCCTCAGTTCCGACGTCGGCGGCGTGCAGCAGGTCGTGACCGACACCGCCACCTCGATCGTCAGCAACCTCGCCGTCGCCCTCTCCACCATCGTTGCCATGTGGATCATCTCCTGGCAGATGACCCTCATCTCGCTCGGGCTGCTGCCGGTCTTCCTCGTCGCCACCTACAAGGTCGGCGAAATCCGCCGCGCCATCCAGACCGCTGCGCAGGAGACGATCGCCGACATGTCCTCCCAGGTGGAGGAGACCCTCTCCGTCAGCGGCATGCTCCTCACCAAAGCCTACGGCCAGCAGGGCCGGGAGACGGAGCGATTCCGAGGCATCAACCAGCGCCTCACGGGGCTACAGATCAGGCAGCAGATGGCCGGCCGTTGGTTCTTCGCCATCATCGGCACGTTCTTCGCCATCACCCCGGCCTTTGTCTACTGGTATGCCGGCGTGCAGATCATCGGCGGCGGCGCGGCGCTGACCATTGGCGACATCGTCGCTTTCACCACGTTGCAGGCCCGCCTCTTCTTCCCCCTCGGCCAGATGCTCAACGTCCAGGTCGAGATCCAGCGCGCCATGGCGCTGTTCGACCGCATCTTCGAGTACCTCGACCTCCCCATCGACATCGCCGAGCGCGAGGGGGCCATCGCCTTCGACCCGGAGCGGGTGCAGGGCCGCGTCGCCTACAGCCACGTCTCCTTCCAATACCCCCACGCCGCCCCTCGCACTGGCGGCGGCCGCCAAGTCGCCCTGACCGACCCGAACGGCGCGGCTATCGACGCCGAGTCCGACGGCCTCCTCCCCAACCTCGCCCCGTTCGGCCTGACCGACATCGACTTCGCCATCGCGCCCGGCCAGTTAGCCGCCCTCGTCGGTCCCAGCGGCGCCGGCAAGACCACCATCGCCCTCCTCCTGCCCCGCTTCTACGATGTCGATTCCGGCTCCATCGCCATCGACGATATCGACATCCGCGACGCCACGCTGGCCAGCCTCGGCCGCATCATCGGTCTCGTCACCCAGGAGACCTACCTCTTCCACTCCACTATCCGCGAGAACATCGCCTACGGACGGCTGGACGCCACGCAAGCGGAAATTGAAGCGGCAGCCGCCGCCGCGGCGATGCACGAGCGCATCATGGAGCTGCCCGAGGAGTACGACACCGTCGTCGGCGAGCGCGGCTACAAGCTCTCCGGCGGCGAGAAGCAGCGCATCGCCATCGCCCGCGTCATCCTGAAAAACCCCCGCATCCTGATCCTGGACGAGGCCACCAGCGCCCTCGACACCCGCTCCGAGCGCCTCATCCAGGCCGCCCTCGACCCCCTCATGCGCAATCGCACCACCCTGGCCATCGCCCACCGCCTCAGCACCATCCTCGCCGCCGACCTCATCCTCGTCGTCGACCGCGGCCGCATCGTCGAGCGCGGCACGCACGCAGAATTGCTGGAAGAGGGCGGCCTCTACGCCAAGCTCTACACCGAGCAGTTCGCGCCGTCGGCGACCCGTCAGCGCGAAACCGTCACAACCCAACAGTCAGGTTCCGGCGGCGGGGAGGGACGCGGCGGCCAGCGACGACAGGCGGCCCCCCTGACACGCCGCGACGCGTAGACGGCCCTGACGGCGCCCGGCGAGCATCCTCCCCGAAACCGAACCAGGGTCCCCAGAATCTTCGGATTCTTCGACGGCTACCGACAGCCCCGTCGAGAAGGGCTCATTCGCGACGGGCACGGGTCAAGGCGACCTATCCTGCCTCGTCCTTCTTGACGATCGTCCCCACCCGCTCCCCTCGCAGCGCCGCCGCCAGCCGCTCCGGCTCCAGCCCATTAATCACCTGGATCCGCGTCACCAGCCGCGCGTTGGCGAGCAGGTCGAGCAGCACCCGGTCGAAGGGGAGCGTCGGCAGCTTCCGCTGCCGCAGCTCGCCCACCGTGATCTCGTCGATGAACGCCGCGTCGGAGTGCTCCTTCGGGTCTTTGTCGTAGAGCCCGTCGACGTCCTTGATCAGCGTCATCGTCGCCACGCCGAAGCACTCCGCCAGCAGGTACGCCCCGGCGTCGGAGCGGTGCGGCGGGATGCGGCCCACGCCCGCCGGCCGCTCCCACAGCGAGTAGGGCGGGTCGCCGTTGAAGATCACCCCCGGCACGGCCTGGATGATCAGCGGCAGCAGATGCCCAAACACCTCCGGCGGCGGGGCCACCACCCCGTACGGCGAGAGCAGCGTACCGAGCATGTGCGCGTTGCCCAGCGCGTCGGCCAGCGCCAGTTGGGCCAGCACCCCGGTCGGCAACCCGAGATCGATGCCGATGGAAAAGGTGTGCCGGCTGCGCACCCCGCCCCCGACGCCGATGATCAGCTTCTTCTCGCCGAGCTGTTCGCCAATGGCCTCCACCAGGGGATAGGTCGTCGCCTTGCCCCCGTCCAGGATCGAGCGCCCCCCGACCTTGATGACGTGCGCGTCCGGCAGCATGCGCACCACCGGCGTCTCGGTCGAGGACATCACCCCCTTGTCGAGCAGGCTCTCCCGCATCAGCAGCGAGCGCACGTGATGGCGGCGATCCACTGCCGGTTCCCGCGTTGCTTCCGTCATCGCTTCCCCATCCTCAGGCGGTGATGATCGTCCCGACGTGCTCCCCGTTCAGGGCGCGCGTCAGATTGCCCGGCTTCAACCCGTTGATGACCTGGATGGAGCGCCGGTGCTCGGCGTCCTTCATGAAGGTCAGCACGCTGTGCTCGACGACCACGTCCTGCAAGTCCATCGCCTCCAACTCCTGCACCGTGATCTCGGGGATGAACTTCGCCCCATGGTCCTTCTTGGGGTCCGCCGTGTAGAGCCCGTCCTCGTCCTTGACGAAGATCATCGAGCGCGCCCCGAACACCTCGCTGACGAGGTACGCCCCGGTGTCGGTGCGGTTCGGCGGGATGCGCCCCACGGCCGGGTTCGGTTGCCAGTACAGGTACGGCGGCATGCCGAAAAAGACGACCGCCCGCCGCTCCTCCAGAAAGAGCGGCAACTGCGGAAACTGCACCGGCTCGATGAAGGGGATGCCGTGCTTGGCCAGCAGGTAGTGCAGCATCCGCGCGTTCTGCATCGAGACGTACGTCCCCAGGATGCTCAACACCCCGGTCGGCATCCCCAGATCGAGTCCGACACTGTACGAGTGGCGCGCCCGCGTCCCCGCCCCCGTGCCGATGATCATCTTGTGCTGGGGTAGGTTGGCCACGACCTCGGCAATGACCGGGAAGACCGCCGCCCGCCCGCGATCGATGAGACTCTGCCCGCCGATCTTGACGACATTCGCATCAGGCAGGATCGGCAGCGCCGGCTGCGCATCCGTCTGGGCCAGCAGCGCCTCGTCGGTCAGCGAGCCATGCACTAGCGCGGCGCCGAGCTGGGTCAGGATCTGATCCTCCACGAGCCCTCCATTCCCGTACTCTCGCAAAGGCGACGACGGCGCATTCTGCCACGATGCGGCCCGACACGCCCCTTGGCACGGCAAAGTGCCGGGCTGGCACGACTCATGCTCCACGAACCTCGGCTCCGCCGAGATGGGCGCTGGCGGTTCGGGGTCGGCAGCGGAAGCAACGGTGAAGCGGACGCATGGACACGTCCTCCGTTTTGCCGCACCGCCCCATGAGCCGACTCTGGCAGATGTGCCGCGGTTTTTCGGGTGTAGAATGCGCACGGCAGCGGCGGCGGCCGTTCGGTCGGGGCCGATGCTGCCGCGGACGTGCCGGAGCGCATTGCGCAAGCAGAGAATGGAGGAGCAGGATGCGCGACGATCCGCGCATACACGTCACAGCTTCAGTTCCGTCGCCCAGCGTCTCTCGTCGCCTCATGCTGACCTCGGCGGCCAAACTCGCGGGCGGAGCGGCCCTGGCTGGCGCCATCGGCGTCCGGTGGGCCGGACTCGCCGCGGCGCAGGAGGAAATCGTCCTCACCGCCGCATTCTCCGAAGTAGGGGCGCGTCCTGGCGCCGCGTATGCCCAGGGATACGTGGCCCTCGCCGCCGCCGATTCCGGGTCCGGCGCCACCGCCGGCGCCGGTTCGGGCGGGGCCGGATCAGGAGCCGGCCCCGGCGATTCCAGCGGCGCCGGACCCGGTGACCAGTCCGGAACCGGTGGCGGCGGAACGGGCGCCGGTCCCGGCGGCGGTGGCGGCGGTGGCGGCGATGGCTCTGGGGCCGGCCCCGGCGAC
>CALMZR010000263.1 GCA_937870845.1 uncultured Chloroflexota bacterium | reverse complement strand
CGGCCAGTCTCTCGAACTGGGCGCCGGGATGCGTGGTCCCCGCGCTGGCGCGGGGGCCGGGCCGGGCTGCAAGCGTGCCGCTGGACCGGGCCATGGATCTGCCCGCGAACGGGATCGCCGTCGTCGATTCGCCGTCCGATCCGCTCGGGTCGCTGCTCTCGACCGCCGATGCCGTGCGGCTGGCGCGGGCGGGCCGATTCCTGATTGTGGACGAGCGGTACGCCGAGGTTGCCGGCTTCTCCCTGCTGCACCTGAGCGCGGAGTTCGACAACGTGGTGGTGGTGCGCTCGTTCGAATACTGGGCTGGGATCGACGATCCTGCCTGCGCCTGGGTGGCTGCGTCGCCGCGGGCGGCCGCCGCGCTGGGGCTGGACGGGGAGCCGCCGCGCCGGGAAGCGATCGCCGGGGCGTTGGCGACGCTGGCGAGTCTCGATACGGTCGAGGCGACGCTGCGGCTGCTGCGCGAAGAGCGCTCTCGGCTCTACAGGTTCCTGCGTAAGCTCTCGTTTCTGGAGCCGATACCGTCGTGGGGACCGTTCCTGGCGGCACGGGTCGATCTCGTGCCGCGGGAGCGGGTCGTGGCCGGGCTTGCCAGACGGGGCGTGCTGATCTACGCACCCGATGAGATCGGGCTGGAGCGGGTGGTGCGCATCGGGATTGGCTCGCGGTCGGCCATGGACCGATTGCGGGCGGCGCTGGTGGAGTTGGGGGCGGACATCCTGGACTGACGCTTGGGCACTGTCGAAAGACGGCCGCGTCATGTCGGGCTCAGCGAAACCGCTCGACACTCGCCGGGCATTGCCTTGGATGAGTCGAGATTCTTCGCTTCGCCCAGATTGACATCGCCGCGGCGGCGCTCGGGGGCTCGCCCGGCGTGCGAACGCTTGCCATACAGAACCTGGGCGGAGGCTGCCAGGGGCGTTCCCAGGGCGACGGAAGGCTTCCAATCGTCCCGGCCCGCCGGGGCTGGCAATCTTGGCAATCTTGGCAATCTTTGCGTTCTTTGCCAGCGCGGCCCTACGCCGGAAACCACCTGAATCCGGTATCAGCCAGTTGCGGAGCCGTCGCGGATGGCGGTGCGCTGCGCGGCGAAGAGCTCGTCGAGGCCGAGGGCGGCGAGGTCGATGAGGTCGCCGAGGCTCTTGCGCGCGAACGGTTTGCCTTCGGCCGTGGCCTGAACCTCGATTAGCTCGCCGTCGGCGTTGCCGATAATATTGCAGTCGACCGAGGCGCCGCTGTCCTCGACGTAGTTGAGATCGAGGACGGGCGTGCCGCGGACGATCCCCACGCTAACTCCGGCGACGACAGCGAGGAGGGGGTCGCGGCTGAGGCGGCCGCTCTTGCGCAAGGCGGCGATCGCCAGGGCCAGGGCGACGTAGCCGCCGGTGATGGCGGCGCAGCGGGTGCCGCCGTCGGCGCGGACGACATCGCAGTCGATGACGATCTGGCGCTCGCCGAGGGCTTTGAGATCGATGCCGGCGCGGAGGGAGCGGCCGATGAGGCGCTGGATCTCGACGGTGCGGCCGCCCTGCTTGCCGCCGACGGCTTCGCGGGGAGTGCGCTCTTTGGTGGCGCGGGGGAGCATGCCGTATTCGGCGGTGACCCACCCCCGGCCCTGGCCGCGCATCCAAGAGGGGACGCGCTCGTCGATTGAGGCGGCGCAGAGCACGTGGGTGTCGCCCAGGCGGATGGCGGCGGAGCCTTCGGCGTAGGGCATGGTGTTCGGGATGATCTGCAGCGGGCGCAGCTCATCTGGCGCCCGTCCATCGGCTCGGCTCATGGGTTGGCGTCCTCTCCGGCGCGCGGGGACGTTGCCTCGTAGATGCGGCGGATGCGCTCGAGCCGGGTGGAAAGCTCGCGCTCGAAGCCGCGATCGGTCGGTTCGTAGTAGGTTCTGCTGCCCAGGTTCGCGGGCAGGTTTTGCTGGCCGATGATGCCTTCACCGTAGTCGTGGGCATAACGGTAGCCGCGGCCGTAGCCGATCGCCCGCATCAATCCGGTGGGCGCGTTGCGCAGGTGGATCGGCACGGGGTCGTTGCGCGTCTGGGCGACGTCCGCGGCCGCGGCGCCGTAGGCGCGGTAGACGGCGTTGCTTTTCGGGGCGAGGGCCAGGTAGACGGCCAGCTCGGCCAGGGCCAGGGCGCCCTCGGGCATGCCGAGGAAATGGATCGCTCCCTGCGCGGCCATGGCCAGCGGCAAGGCCTGGGGGTCGGCGAGGCCGACGTCTTCGCTGGCGAAGCGGACGAGGCGGCGCGCGACATAAAGAGGATCATCGCCGCGCTCCAGCATGCGGGCCAGCCAGTAGAGGGCGGCGTCGGGGTCGGAGCCGCGCAGGGTCTTGTGCAGCGCGGAAATGGCGTCGTAGTGGCCTTCGCCGGACTTGTCGTAGGTCGCGGCGCGGCGTTGGGCGGCTTGCAAGACTCGGTTGGCGTCGATGACTCCGCCGACATCGAGCCCGGCTGCGGCGAACTCCAGGGTGTTGAGGGCGAAGCGGGCATCGCCGTTGGCGAGATTAACGAGGAGGCTCCGAGCGTCGTCGTCCAGCGAAAGGCGGCGCGCGCCGAGGCCGCGCTCATCGTCGGTCACGGCGCGGATGACGATCGTCGCGATGTCTTCGTCGCCGAGCGCCTGGAGGACGACGACGCGGGAGCGGGAGAGGAGGGGCGCGTTGACCTCGAAGGAGGGGTTCTCGGTGGTGGCGCCGATGAAGATGAGCGTCCCGTCCTCGACGTGGGGGAGGATGGCGTCCTGTTGCGCTTTGTTGAAGCGGTGGATTTCGTCGATGAAGAGGACGGTGCGCTGGCCGTGCATGCCGAGCCGATCCGCCGCCTCGCGAGCGATGGTGCGCAGCTCGGCGACGCCGGAGGAGACGGCGCTGATGGAGACGAAGTGCGCCGCGGTCGCGTTGGCGATGAGGCGAGCGAGGGTAGTCTTGCCGGAACCAGGCGGGGCCCAGAGGACGAGGGAGAAGAGCTGATCGCGCTCGATCGCCTGCCGCAGCAGGGTTCCCTCGCCGACGACCTCCTCGTGGCCGACCAGCTCGGCGAGCGAGCGGGGGCGCATTCTGGCGGAGAGGGGGGCGGCCTGCGCCAGCGTGGCGCGGCGGTTGGCCTCAAACAGGTCGATGCCGTCCTCCCGCGTGGCTCACGTGGCGTCTCCGAGCTGGCGCTCCAGGTCGGCGAGCAGCGCCTCGACCTGTTCACGGGTGTCGAGACCGAGTTCGTCCAGGCCTTCCAGCACCTCGGTGGCGAGGTCCATGCGGAGCAGGATCGCGTGTTCCGAGCGAGGCTTGTCGGTCTGGAGATCGTCCTGAGGGCGTTCGCCGCTCATGCCGTGATGACCAGCAGCATGAACATGGCCAAGGGGACGAGACCGTACAAGATTCCGTCTCGCGGCAGCCAGCCCCGGCGCTCGACCCCGGTCTGAATGATGCCGATCGCGAGGTAAAAAACGACGAAGAGAACGCCGCCGCCGGTCAACCCGTGCGTCGGCCACCACATCAACGGCACGGACGCGGCGGCGACGGCGCCGCCGGCCAGGAGCGCCATGGTGATCTTGCGCGCCTCGTCGACCGAGCTGCGCTCCAGCGTCTCGACGGCGAGCAGGGCGGTAACCACGGCGACGAGCAAGGCCGTGACGGGAGTCGTCATCTTGTTCAGGTAGATCGCGGTGAGCGCGAAAAAGGCGACCGCGTGGATAACGACGGTGTGGATCGTCGTCGCGGTGCGCTGCGCCGAGTCGTCGGCGTCGTCGAGCAGATCGCGGGAGAGGAGCGCCCCGGCATTGCCGAGGAAGGCGATCAGCGGCCCGACGACGAACACGACCTCGGTCAGCGTGCCCCGTTCCCGCACATCGACTTCATCCTCTGTCGCAACGTCCTCATCTTTTTCACCGCCGCCCTCCAGCGACGCGCCTTGCAGATGTTCGCGTTCTCGCTGCGGCCGGGCGGTTATCTCGTCCTCGGCAAGTCGGAGACGGTCAGCCCGCTTGCCGAGTTCTTCGCCGTCGACCAACCACGCCTCAAGGTTTTCCGCCGGGCCGGCGACCGCGCCCCGATCCCACCGAGCCGGATCAAGGAGTCGATCTCGTCCAGCCCCTTGCGCCCTATCCCACCGCGGATCGACGCACCGGTGTCGAGCGCCCGCGCCGGACGCCCCGATCGCAATCCGAAGCGCCCGCGGATCGGACCACGCGCGGAGGATGCGCTGCTCGGTCTGCCGATCGGCGTCGTCATCGTCGATCGGAATTACGACATTCAGTCGATCAATGCCGCGGCGCGCCGCACCTTCGGCATCCACAGTGGCGCCGTCGACCGCGATTTCGTCCACATGTTCTCGTCGTGGTTCAACCGCGGCTTCCTGGTGCTGCGCCGCATCGACTGGTCGACGCCGGCGAGCATCCTCGAACGCATCATCCGCTACGAGGCGGTGCATCGCATCAACGGCTGGGACGATCTGCGCCGCCGCATCGATCCGCCGGACCGGCGCTGCTACGCGTTCTTCCATCCGGCGCTCAACGACGATCCGCTGATCTTCGTCGAGGTCGCGCTCACCCGCGGCATTCCGGGGGCGATCGAGCCGATCCTGTCCG
>CALMZR010000262.1 GCA_937870845.1 uncultured Chloroflexota bacterium | reverse complement strand
CTTGAGCTGCCAGTACGCCCAGGCGGCGAACCAGTTGTTGTTGTCGCCGTACAGGACGATGGTCGTGTCCGGGCCGATGCCGCTGCGCGACAGCAGCTCGCTGAACTCCTCGCGGCTCGCGATGTCGCGGCGCACCCCATCGGCGAGCTGGCTGGTCCAGTTCCAGCCCACCGCGCCCGGGATGTGGCTCTGCTCGTAGGCGGTGGTGTCGACGTCGACCTCAACGAACCGGACGTTCGGATCGTCGAGGTGCTGCTGTGCCCAGTCGGCGGACACGAGGACGTCCTTGGCGAAGCCGGGGACGGTCATGGGGTGAGGCTCCTTTCGGTGACGGGGAGGTGGAGGATTCGTTCGCAGGAGCGGGCGGGCGACCGGCAGCCATGCGCCATCGGCGCATCGACCGGGCCCGCCAGGGACACGCGCAGCGGCCCGCGAGGAGCGCATGCGGCGCGGGCATCGGCACGGGCTTCAACCCCCGTCGAACAGGCGGTCGCGACGGGCGAATGCGTCGAGGCGCTCGCGGCACGAGACCGCTGCGCGCTGTGCCTGGCGCACGATCCATGGATCGACACGCGAACTGTCCTCGAGCGTCACGGTGCTGCCGTACGGCCCATCCTCGAGGACGATCCCGGCGTTGCTGCGGTAGTCGGTCATCCAGTTAGCCTGGAGCGCGATCAGCGCGTCCGCCACCACGGAGCGATCGAACAGCCAGTCGACGTAACTCGCGTTGAGGCGATCCACGAGGTCGTCGAGGCGGACGGGAACCCCGCGGGGGATCCGTGCGACGAGGTCCAGGATGCGCAGCGTGGCGAACGGATCGGCCGATTCCGCCACGACCGGTGGCCTCAGGTTCGGGTCGGGGAGGCCCGCGGGTGCCGGACGGAGCGCCGCGAGGCCGAGGGTCATCCACACCCTTCCGGGGTCATTCTGCTGCTGGTCCTCCCTCCGCTCCGCGCCCGGTTGCCACAGCAGCCACAGCAATCGCGCTACGTAAAGGCCAGTGAGAACGCTCGCCACCCAGGCAAGCGGCGTCAAGATGACGCGCGTCGGCGCATCGAGCGCCGCGGCGATGACCGCGTCCTTCGACCAGAAGCCGGCCAGCGGCGGAACCCCGGCCAGGGCCAACCCGGCCACGACGACCGCGATAAAGGCGAGTCGTCGTTCGCGGCCAACGCCCGCCAGGGCGGCGAACGCCGTCGAGCCGCGCGCGTGCTGAAAGACGCCGGCGCCAAGGAAGAGCGCGCTCTTCATCGCCGCATTGGCGACGAGGTGGACGACGGCGGCCCCAACCGACCCGGCGCCGATGGCCAGCAGCATCAACCCGAGTTGGCTCGACGTCGAGGCGGCCAGCAATCGTTTCAGGTCGCCCTGGGCCACGGCCGTCACGCCGGTGACGACGGCGGTGACGCCGCCCACGATGCCGACGAGGAGACGGACGTCATCGGGCAGGAGCGGGGAGGCGCGGGTCAGCAGCACGACCCCGGCCACCACCAGCGTCGCCGCGTGCAGGAGCGCCGAGACCGGCGTCGGGCCGGCCATCGCGTCCAGCAGCCAGCCTTGCAGCGGCGCCTGCGCCGACTTGCCCATCGCGGCGACGAGAAACGCGAGACCGGCGAGCGTCGCCGCCGTCCCGCCGACCGTCAGCGTCGCGGCGATCTCGGTCGTGCCGGCCGCCGCGGTGAGGGCGAAGATGCCAACGTAGAGCCCAACGTCTGCCGCGCGCGTGGTGGTGAAGGCCCGGGTCGCCGCGGCGGCAGCGGAGGGCCGCTCAAACCAGAACCCGATCAGCAGATAGGACGCGAGCCCGATCAGCTCCCAACCGGCGAGGAAGAGGAGCCAGTCGCCGGCAAGCACAAGCATCTGCATGGCGGCGACGAAGAACGCCATCGCGGCATAGAAGCGGCCCTGGTCTCGCTCCTCGCGCATGTAGCCGGCGGCGTAGACCAGGACCAGGAACCCGACGGCAGCCACGACCGTCGCCAGCAGCGCGGCGAGCGGGTCGACGGCCACGCGCAGCGGCAACCCCGGCAGCCCCGGCGCCTCCGCGGCCAGCGGTGCGCCATCCTCGACCAGGGTGAGCGTCTGCCCGGCGGCTGCCAGGCCAACGAGCGCGCCCGTGAACGCCAGGGCAGCGGCCCAGCGCCGGATGAGGAGGATCGCCGCCGCGGCCAACAACGGGCCGAGCACGATCGTCGCGACGACACTCACCCTTTCAGCTCCGCCGCCTCTTCCATCTCGACCGACCCCTTGGCGCGGAAGCGAGCCGTGCCGAGCCCAAAGCCGACCGCCGCCTCGATGGCCATCACGGTCATCACGATCAGGACGAACATCTGCCCCTCGATCCGCTCCGGGTGCAGGAAGCGCCAGAAGGCCACGAGGTTGACCATGGCCCCGCCCAGCATCAGCTCGACGCCCATCATGATCATCACCAGGTTGGTCTGGCTGAGCGCGCCGTAGAGCCCGATGGCAAAGAGAACGGCCCCGATGGCGAGGGCCACGAGCAGCGTCGTCATCGCCGCCTCGCGATGGCGACGGCGACCGAGGCGATCATCGCCACCAGGATCGTGACCGCGGCCGTCTCGAAGACGAGCAGGGAGCGAGTCATCATCTCGATGCCCAACGCGCGCGTCTGCGCGGCGGCGTCGGGCGCCGTCGCGGCGACCGGTCCCCAGCCGCCCAGGAACGCGATGGCCAGCGCGGCCAGCCCGGCGAGGACGCCGGACGCCAGCGACAGCCGCTTCTGATGCGACATGTCCATCTGCCCCAGACCGCCGGGGTCCATCATGTACATCACCATGAAGACCGCCATGATCGCCATCTCGGTGGCCATCATCATCAGCTGCAGCACGCCGAGGAATTCGGCCTCCATGGCCAGGAACATGCCGCCGATCGCCGCCATCGAGGCCAGCAACGAGAGCGCGGAGCGGACCATTGAGGACGTGCGAAACACGGCGGCGCCGAACCAGACGGCGACCGCGCCCAGCAGCGCCACGGCGACGGTTTGGGCGATCATCGATCCGCCCACCAGAGCGTGACCCCCACCCAGGCGATGTTGAACAGCGCCAGCGGAATGCCCAGCTTCCACGTCCATTGCAGCAGGTGCTCGGCGCGGAGGCGTGGCACGAAGCGCCCCGCCGCGAACATGGCCGCGGCGACCGCCAGCGTCTTGACGCCGGTCCACGCCCACGCCGGCAGCCATGGCCCGAGCCAGCCGCCCAGAAAGAAGACGGCGACGGCAGCGGCGAGGGTGACCACCAGAACGAGCCGCGCCAGCCGGAAGATCGCCAACCGCACGCCGGTGTACTCGGCGGCGACGCCCCCGGCCAGTTCCCCCGGCGCCGTGGGCAGATCGAACGGGGGGATAAAGGCGACCGCCATCGCCGCCAGCGTGAAGAGAACGAAGCCGATCGGCTGGGTTGCGGCGTTCCAGAGCCCTACTTGCGAGGAGACGATCGCCGTCGTCGCCAGGGACTCGGCGCGCATGCCGACCGTCGCGATCGGCATCACGATCAGCATGGCGTAGGCGATGAGCTGGCCCAGAAACCGCCAGCCGGCGACCATCGCGTAGGCGCCGTTCGGCCCCCAGCCGGCCATCACCAGCGCGACCATCACGTAGGCCCAGGCCGCGTTGACGAAGAGCGCCCCCGTGGCCAGATCCACGGCAACCAGCTCTGGGGACAACGGCAGCACGGCGGCGGCCATCACGGCGGCGGCCAGAAGCAGCACGGGCGCCGTCTCGTACAGCAGCCGATCCGGGCGGCGCGGCACGACCGACTCCCGCCCCAGCAGCGCCAGCCCGGCCACCAATGGCGCCCCCGGTTGGAAACGGCCAGTCGTCGCCCACCCTTCCAGCACCGCGACCACGTACGCCCCGGCCAGCAGCGCCGCCACAATTGTGGCCGCCGTCACGGCGTCACCTCCCACGGCGACAGGTCGAGCGAAGCGACGGCCACGAGCGCGTCCGCTACCTCCTCGCCCACGGAGACGTCCGGCACGATGCGGATCAGCGCCGTCGACGGCGACTCGAGCCGCGCCTCGACCACCGACCCGTGCTCAACCACGATCCGCAGCCGGGCTTCCCCTCGTGGCGTCTCGACCGTTGCCCGGCCCGCGCCGGACAGATGCGCCGACAATGTCGGATCCGGCCCCTCCCCTCGGTATCCATCCGCCGCAAGAACCAGATCGAGGCTGGCGCCGATCTCCGCGAGTCGCACGTGCAGCCGGGCGAGGGCGTCGCCGGCTTCGCGGACGGACGGCATGAACCCCAGCGCTCGATACCATCTATCTTCGAGACGCGCGTCCGTGGCGATCCCGGCCGCACGCGCCACCGGCCCGCTGACCGATTCGGCCACGTTCGGCGCCGTCGTTCCGATGCCCGCCAGCCGGCGAGCAATCAACGGCGCGCGCGCGACGGCTGAGGCGAAGGTCCGGATTTCCCGGATGAGCTTGGCGGCAGGCTCGCTCGTTAACCGCACGACCGCGATCTGAAGCTCAGCCGCCCGATCGGCGACCCACTGATCCCCGATCAGCGCCCCAAATTCGGCGAGCCAACCGAGGTGGCTCCCGACCCGTTCCCATTCGGCGTCCCTGACCCGCGCATAGGCAATCGACTGGTCGATCTCCACGCCAGCCGCCGCCTCGAGGGCGCGCCGGGCGAGCAGCCGGTAGGCGACGGGCGCCAGCGGATCGACGCCCGCCAGCCGATCCGGGAAGGTTTCGGTCGGAGCAAGCCACGTCGCTTCCACACCTCGCGCCGTCGCCACGGTGGCCGCAGCCGCGGCCACGCCGTCGCCGTCGAGTGTGAAGGTCACGTCCAGACCACCAGGAAGACCGGGGAAGAGCGGCCCGAACGGCGCCTCGATCCACTCCATCGGCAGACCATCGGCGCTGCGCGGCAGGCGCTCCGTCATTGCCACCATTGACATGAAACCGCCGTGCATGGAGTGATCCATCATGCCCTCCTCCATCCCGGCGTGCCCCATCGCGGCATGGTCCATCTCCGGCATGGTGGCGTCGGCTTCGCTGCCGGTCATCGCCATGTCGGCGTGGTTGGCGTGTTCGCCATGATTCATGGCCACATGGGACGCGGTCTGGAGACCCATGGGCGTCTGCTGGCCCATATCGCCATGTCCCATCATGGCATGGTCGATCGGACGCTCGTCGGGCATGGCGGCCGCGTGCGCGTCGTGTTCCGCATGGTCCACATCGTGTGCCGCGTGCGACACGCGAGCGGTCGCCGCCGGCTCGTGGCCCGCATAAACGGCCATCGGCGTTGCCTCATGGCCTGGCTGGGAGCGGGCGACGGCGTCTTCTCTCGGTACAAGATTCATGCCGCACATGGGGCAGCGTCCGGGTTCCGGCTGCACGACCTCCGGATGCATGGGGCAGGTGTACGCGTCACCGGCGGTTTCCGGCCGATCGGGCGCCTCGGCATGCGCGTCCATCCCGCCGTGGCCGCGGGTGTGTGGAGAAGTCTCGCCAGCCGTCTCGCGCGGCACGAGATCCATGCCGCAGATCGGACAGATCCCTGGCTCGTCTTTCACGATCTCCGGGTGCATGGGACAGACAAACTCCGTGCGGGTCTGCACCGCGGCGCTCTCGGCAACCTCCACGTCGGGCGCGAACGCGCCCGCGGCGAGCACCCGGCGGAGCGTGGCCACGCCGACCCGGAGCGCCTCCTGCCCGAGCGGCGCGGCGACATCCGGTTCAGGCAACCCCGGGGTTGATGGAGAACCGACGGCGAGGATCGCCCGCGGGCGAGGCATCTGGACGTGCGCAATGGCGGCAGCTATCGCCAACTCCTCCGGGAGCGCACCCACGACCACGAGCACCGTTGCGTGGCGAGGAGTCGCCACCGGACGCAGGCCGGCCGCCGCCAGATCGAGTCCTGCCCCACGCGCCAACCGCGCATCAGGCACGACGAACGTCTGCAAGTCACGCGCGATCGCCCACGCCGCCAGACGGCGCGGCCACGTCCAGGTTCCGAGGCGCGCTCCGTTCACTGCCGTCGCAGGGCTCCTTCGCTCCAGCCGTAGAGGATGCCGAGGAAGAGAACCGAGAGGAAGACGCCCATGTCGAGCAGCGCGGGCAGGCCGAGCTCGCGGTAGACGACGGCCCACGGGTACATGAAGGCCATCTCCATGTCGAACGCCAGGAAGAGGAGGGCGACGCCGTAGTAACGGACGTGGTAGCGCACCCAGACCGGCTTTGGGGCCAGCGTGCCGCCGGCGAAGGGAACATCCTTGCCGGCCTCCGCCCGCGTCTGCCCGACCGCCCGCGCCAGGAGCAGCAACGTCACGACCAGTCCGATGGTCCCCACGATGAGCCCGGCGAGCACCAGGTAGTGCTGAAGCGTTGACATGCGCTGTGTCTCCTGCGGAGGAGCCGCGGAACGGATCGCGTGCGGCCCCGGCGCCACGACTCAACGGTACAGTACACGAAAGCAGCGAGACCTGGATGCGGGCATGGCAAGTTCCACTCGGAGTTTGATGTGTGCGCTCCGGGCAGCCATAGCCTGAAGCGCCCGCCGTTTCCGCAATCCGGTTCCAATTCTGGGCGATATCTCCTATGATACCGTAGTAGGTTGAGGACGCCCGTCGGTGGTGCAGGCGTCTTTGTCGGGTTGATCGGCCTTGTGTCTTGCCCGTGGCAGCGGGGCCGTCTGCGAGGCGCGTGGGAGGGGTTGATGAAGTCACGTGGCGCAAGCGATGACGGAGCCGTTCGCCAGCGTTCGTCGATGTCCCGGCGGGATCTGGTTCGCGGCGCGGGCGTGGTCGCGGCCGGCGCTGGCTGGCGATCGGTCGGCGCAGACCGAGCCTTTGCCCACGGCGAGAGCGACGGAGCCGCCGACAGCCTCGCCAGCGTCGAGCTGCCCCCCGAGTTGGGACAGACCGGCATCCAGGTTTACGTCGCTTCAACCGGTCATACGCTGCGTGGCGTCATGCTCGACTACTGGCGCGCCAGCGGCGCCGGCGCCATCTTTGGCCACCCCATCTCGGAGCCGTTCGCCGCGACCGATGGGTACTACAGCCAGGCATTCGAGCGCGGCATCCTGCAGTACCGCCCGGAGTTCCTCTACACCGAAGAGCCGATCGTGCGCCTGATGCCGGTCGGCCGCTTGGAGGCGCGAGCCGGCGCCGGCGACTTCCGCAACCGACGACGCTTGGGCGGCGGCGATCGGCGCGTCGACCTCTGGCGACGACGCGAGGCGGGCGACGAGTCCGTGGTCCAGGCCCTGGCGGAGGGTGGAATCTTCGTCGAGGTGACCGGCCACACGATCTCCGGCGAATTCCTCGCCTGGTACACCGCCAACGACGGCGCGTTCTACCTTGGACCGCCGCTGAGCGAACCGTTCAGCGAGCGGGGCGTCACCGTGCAGTGGTTCGCAGGCGGTCAACTGCGCTCCGACGTTCAAGGAACTGCGCTCGCGCCGCTTGGCGCCAAACTGGCGCCGCGATTCGGGATCGAGACCTCATCCGTTCCGCGCGGCGATCTCCCTGACTACGACGAGCTGCTCTTCTGGATGGCGGACAACCCGAACCCCCTGGGCGACCCGTACACACCAGGAGCCAAGTGGATCGAAATCGACATTGCGCGGCAAGAGCTCTTCGCTTACCAGGGTCAAACGCTGATCTCGACCTCGCTGGTCAGCACCGGGCTCGAACCGAACCCGACCGAGCTCGGACTTTTTCGGGTCCGGCTCAAGTACCTCGAGCAAGACATGCAAGGCTTCACCGACGCTACGGGCGAGGTGCTAGGCACCGGCGACGCGCCTCCCGGAACCATCCCCTACGCCGTCGAGGCGGTGCCGCACGTCATGTACTTCAACATGGACGCCGAGGCGCTGCACGGCGCCTACTGGCACAACAACTTCGGGCAGAAGATGAGCCACGGCTGCGTCAACCTGCCCCTCGATTTCGCGGCCTGGCTCTACGGCTGGGCGCCGCTCGGCACGAGCGTCTGGGTCCATGAATGATACGGCACGCGGATGGACACCGGGCCGTCGCGGCGACGGACCCTCGCCCCCCCGACCGCCGCCCGGCGGGCGCCCGGCTCCCTGGGCGCCGAGGAGCGGGGGGCGACGGGAGACGCGCGGGCACGCCCACCGCACCATCCGCAATCCGTTTGAGCGGGTCCCCCACCCCGGCAGACGCCGATGGCGCGTGAACTCGCCGCACGCGGCGGCGGCTTGGCGAGAGCGAATGGGCCTAGAACGAGCCGAACGGAGATGACTAAGGTGGCGAGTCGGGAAAAGCTGCCGCGTCTGGGGGCAACACGGCGGCAAGTTATCGGCGCCGTCTTGGCCGCGGGCGCCGGCGTCGGCGTCGGCATGATCTGGCCAGCGCGCTACATTGGCCGCATTTACCCCGGCGTCGAGGTCCTCGGGTTGGACTTCGGCGGCCTTTCAGAGGCGCAAGCCGCGGCCCGGCTCGACGAGCGGCTCGCGCCGTTCCGAGCTCGCGCCATCACGTTCCGCCTCGACGATCGCACCTGGACCGCCACCGCCGCCGAGCTGGGTATCCGCGTCGACGTTCCCGCGACGGTCGACCGAGCTGGCCGCTACGGGCGCGAAGGCGGGTTCCTGCAGCGCTTCCAGTTCCTGGGCGCCGCCGGCCACCGCGCCGTGATCGCCCCCGTCGTCGCTGTCGACCAGACCGTGCTCGGCGCCTACCTCGATCAGTTGGGCGCCGAGGTCGCCCGCGCGGCGGAGGACGCCCGCTTGACCGCAAGCGGATTGACCGTCACGGTCTCGCCAGGGTTGACCGGCGTCCGGCTCGACCGCGAGCGAACCCGCCAGGCGGTGATGCAGGCGGTGGAGCAATTCGCGCCGGTTGCAGTGGAGGTCCGAGTCACCGAGGTCGCGCCGCGGATAGCGGTTGCCGACCTGGAGCGCGCCCGCGCGGTTGCGGAGCGAGCTGTTGCGGCTCCGGTGGCCATTGCGTTCGGAGACCGCACCTGGACGCTGACGCCAGCCGATCTCATGGCGGCCCTCGTCCTGCCCGACGCCCCCTCGCTCGCCTCCCCGTCCCTCGATCCGGACGCGCTCCGGGAGCGCCTCGCGCCCATTGCGACGGAAGTGGACGAGCCCCCGCACGACGCCACCGTCGCCTGGGATGGTGGTCTCTACGTCACGAGCGAAGGTCACGCTGGCACAACCGTCGACCTCGATCGGCTGGTCGCGCGGGTTGCCGCCGCGGCGTTCGCCGATGAGCGCACGGTCGAGCTCCCGGTCACCTATACGGCTCCAGTCGTCGACGCGAGCAACCTTGGCGCGCTGAACGTCACGACGCTCCTCGCGCGCGGCGATTCCTCCTTCGCCGGCTCCGCGGAAGCCCGCGCCACCAACGTCGCCGTCGCGGTCGGGCACATCGGGTCGCAGCTCACTCCGCCCGGCGGGATCTGCTCGTTCAACGCGTCTCTGGGCCCGATCACGCCGGAGCAGGGGTACGTCGAGGGCAAAATCATCCGGGACAACTGGTTCGCCAGCGACCTCGGCGGCGGGGTCTGCCAGGTCTCGACGACCGTCTTCCGCGCGGCGCTGCTGGCGGGGCTGCCGTTCGCGGTATGGCGTCCGCACTCGTTCCGCGTTTCATTCTATGAGCTCGACGGCTGGTCGCCCGGTATGGATGCGGTGATCTACCAGCCGAATCAGGACGAAGACGCTTCCAGCGAGGTCGATCTGCAGTTCGTCAACCCGACCGACGCGTGGCTGCTCCTGCAGGTTTCGATCGTTGGCGAAACAGTGATCGCCGAGGTCTACGGCGCTCCGACCGATTACGAGGTTGAGGTGAGCGATCCAGTCATGAGCGAACCGATCCCGGTCCCGCCACCGCAGGAGCGGCCAAACCCCGAGTTGCCCGAGGGGGTGCGCGAGCAGGTGCAGGTCGCGCAGGAGGGGCTAGAAGTGACGGTCACCCGGCGGGTCATGAGAGACGGCGAGCTCGTGTCCGAGGACACGTTCTTCAGCCCGTACCAACCCCAGCCCGCGATTTTCGAAGTAGGCGCCGGCGAAACCATCGCTGACGACGCGGGCCACGAGTGACGGCGATTGAGCGCGACGTACGATCCGGACACCGCTGGCGAGGTTCCCGCCCCGGCGTCCCTTGCTCCGTCACCGTCAAGGTGGCCCACATTCCGGCGGATTTGCATCGAACGCGGTCGTAAGCGCGCCTATCCATCACGTGACAGGAGCGACTTCGCGACTCGCCGCTGGCGACCCAAGCCGGCCATTCTGGTTTGGATGAACGGTCACGCGATCCGACTCCAACCTCGCCAAAACGGCAGGCCGCCGGTCGATTCGTGGACGGGCGCCGTCGGGAGTCGACGCCGCCAAGGTGGACGCTCGTTGCGGGGCAGCGGCCCATGCAGCGGGGACAGACCCTCCACTATTCGGCCTACCGTCCGGTCAGAAGCTCGGCTCCCAGGGTGTCCAGGGGGCCATGCCCACGATGCGGGCAAGGAACTGCTGGTAGATGTCCATCAGCATCAGCATGCCAACGGCCATGTCGCACAGTCCGCGCGCACGGGAGGTCAGGCCGCGTAGGGCACGGCCTGGCTGGGCGCGTAGTCCGTCCGCGTCGTAATCGCCCCCGTGTCGACGCGCACGCTGCCGCCGTCGTCCACCGTCACCCGCATCAGGTCCAGCGGCCGCGGCGCGGGTCCGCCGGTGCGCTCGC
>CALMZR010000261.1 GCA_937870845.1 uncultured Chloroflexota bacterium | reverse complement strand
ACCGCCAGGGGGAGCCGGGAATGTACGCCAGGAGATTCGGCGGAAACCCCTCCAGGCGCAGCGCCGATCGGCTCACCCCCGCTTGAGTGTTGAGGTTCGGAGCCGGCGCTCTCTCGAAAACCTGCACCGTCTCGTGCCCAGCCACCGCTGCCTCGACCACGGAGATGTCGCCCTCAGCGAACGCCGGCCCCTGCTCCGCCCCCTGAGCCAGGAGCTGCATGCCCACAAAGAGCATCACCACCGCGACGCCGACATCGCGCAACAGGCGGTTCATCGTCCTTGGCTCAACCGAACCAACGCGGCACCCTTCTTGCGACCCTCTACTCCGTGCGATGATCGCGGTAAGCATCCTCTTCCGGGGCCGGATTGGAGCCCTTTCCCTGTACGTACGTCCAATTTTTTCAAACCCGTCCCATTTTGCCTCCCCAAGTGTGTCTTTATAGGGAGAGGAGCAAGCACGCCGCGGCCACGTCGACCCCGCCGCGTCCTTGCCCCGGCCCCGGACTGACGCCCCAGCCCGGACGCTTGCGCCGCGTGGCTCGCTACTCTGCCGCGGCCCCCACTACCCGGTCGACCACAGAGCCATTTGGATCGCCCCGGTGTTCTGTCTCGGTTCGTACCCTGTCGCCCGACCGGCGGAGCCGGCCTCCCCTCCAGGAAGGCCGCTCACTCCCCGGCCTGCCCCGCGCAGGCATCGCCCAGGGCGTTGGGCGGCGGGGTCCCGCCGGTCCCGGCCGGGCCGCCGCGACGCCGCCCCGGCCCTCCCCGTCCCACCTCGGCCCCCGCCCCTCCCGGCGCCTGGCCCAAGGGGCCTTCGCCATGCCCGAAAGAAGGGTGGCGTTTATGGGGCCAATAATGTAGTGTTTTGGTGGCTGGCCGTTGCCCATTCCACGCCAGACAGGCAAGGCTCGGCAGAAAGGGAACTCAATGGTATTGCGATCCGAACCGGCGCGCGCCGCCATTATCCCAACGCAGGATGCCTGGTTGAAGCACCTCACCGACCGTTCCCACCACGACGCGGTTCGGACATCGACCTCCGAAGTCGCCGCCACGCTGCAGGAGTTGTTCGGACAGCGCTTGGTGGCGTTCATGACCGGCGTGGACGACCCAAAAGCCGTAGGTCGTTGGGCGCGCCGGGAGCGGACCCCGCGCGACCAAACGGAACAACGTTTGCGCGACGCGTTTCAGATCGCCCGGCTGCTGACCATGGCCGATTCCGCCGATACCGCGCGAGCGTGGTTCATCGGGATGAACCCGCACTTCGCAAACCGGGCTCCATTTGCCGTGCTCGGCGAAGAGCCTGAATCCGCGCCACGCGTCTTGGCCGCCGCGAAAGCCTTCATTGCCGGCAGCTAGCTTCGGTGGAAGAGGCTGATCCACGAGGGCTTCTGTATCGGATCGGACGAGCGCCCGATCCGCTCACTTGGCCGCCGCCGAATCCGGACGGTCGCTACCGCGATCCGCGCGGGGTGTTTCGGGTTCTCTGCGCGGCGTCAGAACGACGAGCGGCGTTCCTGGAAACCCTGCAGAGTTACCGGCCTGCGCTTCGCGACCTCGCTCTTCTTGGTCGTGCATACCCCGTCGAGACTCCCGATCTTCCGTTTCCAATCGGCGTAGTCCCACCGCAGTATTTCGCAAAGCGCATTGCCGCGCTTCGCCTCGATCGCCGGCAACGCTGGCTCGACGTACGTTCTCCGCGGACGCACGCATTCCTGCGGCGCGAGTTGGCCGCTGACCTCGTCGACGCCGGCTATTTGGGACCTTTCAATTTCGGCGAGCTCATCGGCACGGATCATCGAATTACGCGCATCGTTGCGGGCTGGGCGTACGATGCCGGCTACGCTGGAATTGCCTACCCGAGCACCCATGATGATCGCTTGACGTGCTGGGCAATCTTCGACCGCGCTTCACTGCTGCCTGTAGGCCGCCCGCAGCCTATTCAGCGAAGCGATCGTGAGCTCGTTGCCGCCCTTGAGCTCTTCGGGCTCGACTTGCCTGACGAGGTTTGCTGAGGCGCGCCAGGCGCCTTTTTCGCGCGACGCTCGATTTGAGCTCCTTCCTGACAGGAGAGGCCGAGCAGTCGCGGCAACGCGGCCGGCGTCATACCATGCTTGTCTCGAAAGCCGATGAGCCGAATCGCCAACGCTCACGCCGCAGCCGTCTGCTCCCATTCCGCCCGGAACGCCGGCTCGCACAGTTCTTCCGCGAGCAGCACCTTAAAGGGAACAAGCTCTGAGATTGCCGTGACTCATCCCCCCACGTCCCCCTCGTCCGCCCGCGCATCCTCCACCGCCGGCTCCGCCTTCTCCGTCTCGTCCGGCCGCGTCCCCAGCTTCCCTTCCTCCACCAGCGTCCCCAGCACGTTGTTGATCACCCGCACCCCCAGCAGCGACGTCACATCCCCCACATCATAAGGCGGCGCCACCTCCACCACCTCCATCCCCACCAGCCCCTCGCGCGTCACGATATCGAGCATCCGAAACACCTCGCGCGGCGTGAACCCCCCCGATTCCGGCGTCCCCGTCCCTGGCGCGTACCCCGGATCGACGCAGTCGATATCGAATGAGAGAAAGACCGCCTTCGCGTTCTGCCAGGCGATCTCCAGCGCCATCTCGCACACCCGCTCGATCCCCCAGCGGTCGACGTCGGTCATGGTTATGACGGTGGCTCGCCGCTCCCGCGCCACCCGCACCCCGGCCCTGCTCCCCGTCCAGCCCCCGATGCCGATCTGCACCAGGTTCGTCGCCGGCGCGTTCGGGATGTTCGTGGCGTGGAAAAAGGGCGTCCCGTGCATCCGCTCGTCGAAGTTGTACTCCGACAAATCGGAGTGCCGGTCGAAGTGGATGATCCCCACGTTGCCGTCGATCTGCGGCGCGATCCCGCGCACGTCCGGATAGCCGATCGAGTGGTCCCCCCCCAGCACCACCGGGAAGACCGCCCGCTCGTGGATGTAGCCGATCGCCTTGTCGATCTGGTCGAACGTCTTCTCGATGTTCGCCGGGATGACCGAGATATCCCCCACGTCGACGATGTCGAGCGATTCCCACAAATCGACGCCCGTCTCGAAGTTGTACCCGCTCCCCAACCCGGAGATGGCCCGCATCGCCGCCGGCCCGAAGCGCGTCCCGGAGCGGTACGTCGTCCCCCCGTCGAACGGCGCCCCCACGATCGCCACATCCTGCCCGCCCAGTTGGCGCATGTCCTCCAGAAACGGCCGCCCCGCGAACGGCCCGGAGTGGCTGAATCGCCACCCTGTACGGTTGAAGAGGGGAATGGTCCGGTCCTGGATGCTCGCCGCCGACGCCAGCCCATGCTCCAGGTTGACCTGCAGCATCTCCTTCATCTTCGTCGAAGGGAGCTGCGCCTCCCGCTCCAGCATCCGGCTTCCATGCAGCCGCTCCCGATCCATCCCCACCTCCTGCCAGCGATGCCAATAGCCCCTCTCCCGTCGCGAAGGGAGAGGGGTTGGGGCGAGGGGCGTCAGCCTCCCGCCGGCGCCCAATCCCAACTCATGCCCCGTACCTTAGCACCCCGCTGAATCGGTGGCGGCGATCGGCTATCGCACGTCCACGAACCTTTTCCCCCCCAAAGCCGCGTTGTATCATTGGCAGGTTGCGCTCACCCAGCGAGCCCCGCCGCGACGCGCCCTGCCGGGAAATAGGCCCGCAACCGCAAATTCCATTCGGAGGTCGAAACCACGCCATGAGGAGTACACCAGGGTTGACCAGTCGCCGCCGCTTCGCCGTCCTCGCGGCAACGGCCACGCTGCTGCCAATGCGGTTCCGGTCCCAGGCCGCCGCCCAGGAGGCCAGGGACACCCCGCCCACGCGGGGCATGGCCGAGGTGCCCAGCACGGGCGCTCGTCGCCCTGGCCCCGTCACCCTGGCCAGCGTGCGCGTCCCCGCCCCGGAAACCCCGGAACCGCAAGCCGTCGGCTTCGCCCCCGTCGAGATGCAGATCGAAAGCATCGGCGTCGACGCCCCCATCGAGGTTGGCGACATCGTCGACGGCGCCATGGCCAACCCTTCGGGCCCCTGGGTCGTCGCCTGGTACGAGCCGCTGGGCCTCATGGGCGAAGGCGAGAACGTCGTCGTCTCCGGCCACGTCGACTACTGGAATACCGGCCCCAACAACACGGCCGGCCCCGCCGTCTTCTGGGACGTCCCCGACCTGCAACCCGGCGACATCATCCGCCTCCTCGGCGCGGACGGCCAGGAGTTCGAGTATGCCGTGGAGTGGTCCCGGCTCTACAATGTCGCCGCCGAGCTCACCCCCGAGGTCATCCAGGAAGAGATCGTCGGCGACACCGGCCGGGAGAGCCTGACCCTCATCACCTGCGGCGGCCCTTTCGACCCCGTCACCGGCGAATACCTCGAGCGCTGGGTGCTCCGCGCCAACCAGGTCTGAGCTATCGGCTATCAGCTATCGGCTTCGGATGGTTGGCTGACGGCCTGCGCCCAACGACATCGGCTTCTCCTCCGGTAACCGACGACAAGAGGCTGATAGCTGATCGCCTCGTTGTACCATTGTCCGATCTGAACCCCGAGGGGCGGCCCGCCCCCACGCCGCAGGGACACGCGGTTCCTGCATCCAACACGAACCCGGAGGTCGACGGCAGACGATGAAAGGCGCAAAGCGGCTGGCCGGCATGGCCCGGGTGATCGGCCTCCTGATCACGCTCGCCTTGATCCTCAGCCTCCTCCTGCCCCTGGTCGCTTCCGCCCAGGTGATCGAGGAGGATGCGCCCACCGCCGAAGTCCTGGCCGAGGTCCCCTCCC
>CALMZR010000260.1 GCA_937870845.1 uncultured Chloroflexota bacterium | reverse complement strand
TACTTGATGCGCGACGCCACGCTCACTTCCTCCGTACATTCGCTCGAAGTCGGCACCGCGCTGGCCGAGCGCCGCCCCATCGTGGCGCTCGAGTCCACCATCCTCGCGCACGGTCTGCCGTGGCCGGACAACCTGGCGATCGGCCAGGCGCTGGAGGCCGAGGTGCGCGCGCACGGGGCCGTCCCGGCCACGATCGCGGTGATCGATGGCCGTGCACACGTCGGGCTGGAGCCGATGCAACTCGAACGCGTGGCGCGCGAGGGGGTCGCGTTTGCCAAGGCCGGTGCGATCGATCTCGGGGTGGCGCTCCAGGAGCGACTCGTAGATGGAGCCGAGCTCCTCGGACGCGAGGTTGCGATAGTCGACCGAGCGCAGGACACCGGCCTCCTCGATGGTCGCGAGCTTGCGGATGGCGTCGAGCAGGTCGGCGTTGGCGGCTCGATCGTCCGGATTGAAGACGCCGCTGGTGACGAACTTGTAGGTGTAATCGAAGCGCTCGTCGTCGCCGCTGTAGAACACAACCTGCCCGCCGGGCGCGACGACCGAGGTCGCCCCCTCGTGCTTGTTGCGCCCCAGGGCGGTTCGCTTCTTCGGGGCCGCCGCAGGATCGTACGGGTCGACTTCGACGACCCAGCCGAAGCGGAACGGCTCGTTCGGTTCGTCAGCGAGGTTGAAGCGCGGGTAGAAGTTCTCCCACTGGCGCTCGGACCCCTCTTCCGTCAGGCCGTAGCGCGCATGCACGGCCCGCACCGGGTCGTCTTCCGGCAGCAACGTCAGGTTGCCAAAGTACTGGTTGAAGTTCTCCTCGCACGACAAGGCGGCGCCCCACGGCGTGTAGCCGCCGGCGCAGTTGTTCAGCGCACCCGCCACGCGGGCGCCGGTGGGGTCTTCGCTGGTCTGCAACAAGGGGATGCCGGCTGCCGGCCCGGTCATGTCGATCGGGGTCGTGCCGGTGATGCGACGGTTGTATTCGGAGTCGCGCACCACGCCCCATTGGCCTACCTCGTCGCGCCGCACCTCGACGATCGTCAGACCGTGGGCAGCGAGCTCGATGTCGACAGTCTCCTGCGTCGGATTGGCAAGAAACTCGGGAATCTCCGGCGGCGCATTGTCCGGGTCTTCCAAGGCGTCGAACTCGGGGTTGCGCACCAGGTAGCCGGGGAACATCAACTCGGGGTCGGTGTATTCGTTGTTGACGACCAGCAGCCCATGATCCGAGCTCCCCGATCCGAGCGGCAGGGGAAAGAACTCGATCCAGTCTCAGTTGTAGCCCGCCTGCTGCTCCTGGGCTTGCGCCGACTGGGTGTTGATGTCCCATTCCGGGGCCGCCGCGGTGATTGGGTCGCCCCACCGCAAGAACGGAACCGCGGTGTGCCCTTCGGCGACGACGATGTCGTCCCCGGCATCGAGCGTCAACGGGACGAAGTTCAATCCGCCAACGCTCACCGCCTCGCCGGCCGCCGGCGAGGCGGTCTGGGCGGCCCCGGCGGCAGCCCCCCGCCCGGCGAACGTCAGCACCAGCCCCGCGGCAACGCCGCCCTTGACGAGCCCACGCCGGCTCCAGCGTCGCGCCATAACCTCCTGCATCGTCTCGCCGACGCCCGCGGTCGACAGGATCTCGTCACGATCGCCCTCGTAGAACTCTTCGTTGCGTTTCGTTGCCACCAAACTCTCCTCCTCACGGCGTGACGCGCACGGGCGCACGCTTTCCTCAGGATGCCGAGAGGGTGTGGCGAACTCCTTAAATTTTCGCCAATTGACAATGATTTATCAGTTTGGCCATTCGAGGCCGTCGGCCTCCGAGGCGTGCGGCGCAGAACCGAATTGGCGAAGGCTCCAAGACACGATGCAGGCGGAAGTCCAGCCAAGGACGGGCTCCGACGACCGACGATAGGCGTCGCCTCGCACTGGAGTCTCAGCCGGTTGGTCGGCTCACGCGGCAGCACGTCGTCGTCAACCGGCAGTACGCCGCGGGCGCGAGGCGGGCCGCGCATGGCTCGGGCGCCCGGCAACGGAAGGGGAGCGCGCGCTGTCTGGAGGGGGTAAGGGCCCCTCTGGGCTGCTCCAAACGTTTGCGTCTCCTTCACACGGTCCGCGCATTCCGCGGGTACCGTAGGACGCGGGGCGCCGATCGACGCACTCAGCCCCCGAAAGGCCTGTCCATGGTTTCCGCGCCGCCCCGCGGGCGACGGCCCCACGTTCACCCCACCAGGCCTCGCGACCCAGCGGCGCCCGCGACTCCCGTCACGACGCGAACAGCGCGCATGGCGCAGCTCGCGGTGGTCCTCGGGCTGGCGGCGACGGTATCGCTTGCGTACGTCCTGCACGACGGCTTCCGCGCCGAGATCATGCGCGGCAGCGTCGTGCTGGCCAGCGGCAATGGGGAGGCGATCGGCGTCTATCTGCGCTCCTACGGAGTCTGGGCGCCGATCGCGTCGTTGGGGCTGATGCTGGCGCAGGCGGTGGCCGCCCCGGTCCCCATCATCCTGGTGGCGTTTGCCAACGCGCTCACCTTCGGCGTTTTCTGGGGCGCGCTCTTAACGCTGGCCGGGCAGGTGCTGGCCGCCGTCGCCTGCTTCGGGATCGCCCGGGCGCTGGGGCGGGCTCCCGTGGAAGCGCTGACGAGCCGGTTTGGACTCGATGCCGTCGATCGCTGGTTCACCTCCTGGGGCGCGCCAGGCATATTCCTGATGCGCCTCGTGCCCGGCGTCTCCTTCGACGTCGTGTCGTACGCGGCAGGGCTGACCGGGATCGGGTTCCGGCCGTTTCTCGTCGCCACCGCCGCGGGGGTGGCGCCGCAGACCTTCTTCTATGCCTGGCTGATCCACGAGGCGCCCCGGTTGGCCTGGACGCTCTACGGGGCGAGCTGGCTGCTGATCGGCGTCGTCCTGTCCGGCGCGCTCCTGCGCCTGTGGCGGAGAGAATCCGCTTCCAGGCGCGGGGAGCACCTCAATCCCCCCGCATCGCGATCGTTGGCAGGATGCGAATGACCATAGCCTTCGCCGTTCGCTCCTGGACGTGTGGCCAGGCGACGGCCGGGCCGCGCCAAGGCTCGTTTCGCGCAGGCTCCCCGGATCGATCCGCGCCGAATTCCCCAAGTTGATACCAAGCCAGGAACCGCCTAACGGCTGCGCGGGCGATTGAGACGTCACACGCCCACCTGCAAACGGCGCGCCCCTCCGGTATCATGCCGCCCTTGCGTTCTGCGGCCGCCCACGGCGATCGCCGTGGGCGGCTCGGTATCTCCGGCAGTGCGACACCATGACCGCCCAGACCATCGCGGGCGTCGCCGCCCGCCAACCGGCGTCTTCAGCCGACGCCTCCGAGCTCCGTCTCTTCGACGGGATGGCGCCGTTCTTCACGGGCGTGACGGGCGGCGAGACCAACTGGTCGAAGACGCCGTTCGCGCGGATCGAACATCGGGGGCGGATTCCGCCCGGCCGTATCGACGCGATCGTGCGCGCCTGGGAGCGTTATTGCAGAGAGATGACGAGGATCGGCTACAACGCCGTCGCCGTCGACGATCTGGCGCATCTCGTCAGCCACCCCTGGTACCCCGAGTCGCTCCGCCGGCTTCTGGCGGACTGGCACGCGCTCTACGCGCGGTTGTTCGCCGTAGCGCGCCGCCTGGGGCTGCGGATCTTTGCGGCCACGGACTACTGCTTCTTCAATGAATCGATCGATGGGCGTCTTGCCGAAACCGGCGGGTCGCCCCTCGATTTCTTCGCCAAGACGGCGGAGATCGCCTTGCGGCAGCACGGGCTCGATGGGATCGTGCTGCGACTTGGCGAAAGCGACGGCGTCGACGTCGCGGGGGCGTTCACCAGCCGGCTGACGGCTCGCTGTTCGGGCGAGGCGCGGCACGTCGTCGCCCGCCTGCTGCCGCTGTGCGAGCGCGCCCGCGCCACGCTCATCGTGCGGACGTGGACGTTGGGGGCGTTCCCGCTCGGGGACCTCATCTGGAATCCGGCGACCTGGGACGCCGTGTTCGGCGGTCTGGAGAGCGAGGCGCTGGTGGTCTCGCTCAAGCATGGCGAAGCGGACTTCTTCCGCTACCTCGACGTCAACCCGCTCTTTTTCCACGGCCGGCAGCGCAAGCTGATCGAGTTTCAGGCCCGGCGCGAGTACGAAGGAATGGGCGAGTTTCCGTCGTTCACGGGCTGGATGCACGCCCGGCATCGCGGCGCGCTGCGGGCGGGCGGGGCCACCATGGCCGGCTGCTCCGTGGTGCAAGCGGGCGGCTGGTCGCCCTGGCCGCGCTTGGCCTTCGTCGAGGACGGCTCGCTCTGGAGCGAGCTCAATCTCTATGCGACGCTGCGCATCTGGCGGGGCGAGTCTCCAGAAGACGCGGTTCGGGCCTTCTGCGCCGACCGCGGGCAGTCCTTCGGCGACCCCGAGACGTTTCTGGCGTTCCTGCGTCACGCCGACCGCGCGATCGAGCTGGGACTCTACATCCGCGAGTTTGCGCAGCGGGCGCTCTACTTCCGGCGCGTTCGCATCCCGCCGCTGGTCTGGGTGAGCTGGCGAGACGTGACGGCAACGGGGCTGGTGGCGCTGCTGCACCGGCACATCGTCAAGGACCCGGCACGGGCCGTCGCCGAAGGCCGCGAGGCGGTCGCCGACGTCGAGGCGATGCTCGCCCTCGCTCCGTCGCTTGGCCTGCCCGCTGGGCCGCTCGAATTTCAGCGCGACACGTTCCGGATCCTGGCGCTGGCGCGCGAGGCGCTCCTCGGGGTCGCTACGCCGGAAACGTGGTGCGAGCTTGGAGCGTTGCTGCCGGTCTATCGATCCCGCTATCCGGAGGGGTACCGGTTCGCACTCGGACCGGATTCGCTCGCCGGCGCCGACGGGCTGACCCGCCTCATGCTGCGCCTCGTCTTGCGCCGCGGCCACCGCTATCGGCTGCACGACCGGCTGATGCTGACGCGCCCGGTCTCGCGCGCCAAGATCTGGCTGTCGCGGCGCCTGGCCAGGAGCCTCCCCGTCTTCGTCAATCAGCACGGCATGAGCGCCGAGGTGTTGCTGCGCTAGGTCTTCTGTCGGCCTGCGGCCGACGGGCGCGGCAAGCAGCGCCCCTGCGAACGGGCGGAGCGGAGCCGCGCTTCAGCATGCCATGACAGGCTACTTTGGGCTGGCGGCGACGACTCGCTACTCCGCGGCAGTCAATGCGGGGATGCGACGGGATCGGGCTCCGGAACGCCGCCGGCGAGACGCCGGTACAGCGCGTCCAACTCGGCCCGCACCGTGGCCCAGGACGTGCCGGCGGACCGCTCCCTCGCCGCCGCGCCCATGCTGACGCGGAGCCATGGCTCGTCGAGCAACCGCTCGACGCAGGCGATCAAGTCGTCGGTGTCGCCGGGCCGGGCAAGCAATCCGGTCAGTCCCGGCGCGATGCATTCGGCTGGACCGCCGCCGCCATAGACCACCGCGGGCAGCCCACAGGCCTGGGCCTCGGTGACGGCTCGCCCCAGCGTGTCGCTCTGGCTGGGGAAGACGAAAACGTCGCAGGACGCCATCGTGCGGGCCAGGTCCGCGCCGTGGAGGAAGCCCGTGAAAGTCGCCGTGGCGCCGAAGCGCCGTTCGAGCTCGGCGCGGAGCGGGCCGTCGCCGACCATCACCAGATGCGCGTCGTCCCGGCGCGCGCGCAAGGCGTCGTAGCCGTCGGCAAACGGCTCGAGCCCCTTTTCCCTGCTGATGCGTCCGCAAAAGAGCAAGAGCTGGCGACCGCCGCCAAGCTCCTGACGCAGGGCGTCGTCTCGCCGGTCGGGCCGAAAGAGGTCGGCGTCGACCCCGTTCGGGACCACGTGCGCCCGTTCCACCTGGTATCCGCGCAGAGCCATGGCCTTGACCGTCGATCGGGACGGAACCACGACCGCATCGCAGTGGTCGCAGCACTGGCGCACCAGGAGGTCGACGAGATCGCCGAGCATGTCGTCGCCGGAGAGGCTGCGCGCGTAGAGGCCGAACTCGGTGTGGTACGCGACGACGACGGGGAGGCCGAGGATGCGGGCCGCCACGAAGGCGGCGATCCCGACGGGGCCCGGGGTGGCCACGTGAACGAGGTCGAATTCGTTTCCGGCGATGACGTCGATCGTTTGCAGGAGAGAAGGAACCGCCAGGCGCTCGTCTCCGTACAAGGGCATCGGCAGCGTGCCGATCGAACCCAGCGCCACGCCGTGCTCGGCCTCCCCAGCATGGACCAGGGTGAGCTCGACGTCGCCCTCCGGCGCCGCGGCGACATTCCGATAGAACGTGGAGACGCCGTGGGTGGAGCCGATGGCGTCCACGAAGACGCCGACGCGAATCGGCTGCCGCTCGTCGTGTCCCATCAGGCGCGCCAGGTCGCCGGCCTTGCGCGCCTCCCGTTCGAAATAGGCCGAGACGCCCAGCCACGGCGCCAGCATGAGGTGGGCTTCGACCAGCGCGCCGAGTTTGACCGCCACCCCGAAGAAGCCGAGCGATGAGTCGGCATGGGCGAGGACGGACGCCAGGTGTTGCGCGTAGCGGTCTTCCACCACGCGCCGCACCTGCGGCGTCGGCAGGAGCGCGAGGAGCGGCAGCGCGTCCCGCAAGCGGCCGATCGGCGCGTCGGCAATGGCGGCCGTGTGCCCTCCGTCGGCGACGACCTGCGCCGCGATGCGGCCGCCGGTGTGGACCAGCTTGTCGACCGAGCCGTGCTGCCCTGCGGCGCGCACCTCGCCCGCCCGTAGCGCTTCCAGAAGGTCGGAGACGGTCTCGACGCGGGGCAGCGCCGTCCACGTCGTGCCGACGGCGATGCCCGCGTGATCGTCCGAGCCGCCGACCATCGCGATGCGCTGATGCGGCGGGACCGGCAGGCCATGGGCGGCGGCGAGGTAGCGAAGGGTTAGGCCATCGACGCTTTGCGCGATCAGAGCGGCGGTCCGATTCTGCCGCGCGGGCCGCGCCCCATTGATGGTCTCCCAGAGGCCGAAGAGGAGCATGCGCTTTTCGACCATGGCGCGATCGAGGCGTCCCACCGGCGCGAAGAGCGGATGAGCCAGCACGTGGGGCAGGGTCAGCTCGCGCAGGACGGCGACGAGCTGGTAGACGTTGCCGCGAAGTTCCTGCAACGCGCGATGATCGTCGCTGGTGAGCCCGTAGACGAGAACGTCGACCGACGAGCCGTCATCGGGGAAGAGGGCGTTGATCTCTTCCCCCAGCAAGAAATCGGGCCGATCGAGCAGCGCAAGCCCGCCGGCGACCGTCTCGTGATCGGTCAGGGTGACGAAATCCATCCCGGCGGTCTTGGCCAGGTCATAGGCCGCTTCGGGGCTCGTCGTCGACTCCGGGGTGGCCGCCCCAAGCCCCAGACTCGCGACCCACCAATTGGACGCGACGCCAGAGGCATGAGAGTGAAGATGGAGATCGATGCGGGAGACGGCCGGATCCCCGAGCTCGTCGGGCCCGGGGCCGTCGTGCGGGCGTGGCCAGAGTTCGAGCATGGTCGCGGCTCCCCAACGCACTCACCGTGACGCCAGCCTCGGCGCCGGAGCCCCGCGGCCGATCCAGGCGGCTCCACTTACCAAATGATGCCCTGATTGGCAGAGGTGGAGATCAAAAGTTCGTGAACGACGCTCGTGACGGCAGAAGAGGCGACAGGTAGCTCCCCGCAGGCGTGGGCAACGATCGGTTTCCGAGGCGCTGGGGAACTCGGCGAAGGAATGAGCGGCATCAACGGCGTCCGCCTCCTGGAGGACGCGGTCCCCAACCCGTCGCAGGGTGTGCGGTCACGCGCGCTGCGCGCCGCATCATGCGGCGCCTGGCGTTAGGGACTCAGTCGCCACATGACTTCACAGAACCTTAGCCGCGGCAGTCATGGTATTTCGTACTCTCTGCGATGGGCCGGCGGTTGTCCCCCAAGCGACATAGCGGGGGGGCATCATGACAGCCATGACCGGTCCTCGTTCCCTTGACCTCGACGATTTCGAGAACACCATCAGCCGGCGCGACCGGCTGCGCGCCGCAATCGCGCGCCTCGGCGGCTACTGCGATTGGGGCGTCGATTCCTCCGGTTGGGTCGTCACGTTGCACCTGCCGGAAGAGCGCACGTTCGTCGGGCCGACGCTGGAAGCGGCGCTCTCGGCGTGCGTGGTGTGGTTGACGCCCTCCCTGGCGACGACCCCGTCGACGCGCGCCGCCAGGGCCACGAGTCGGTAGCGGCGGACCGGCGATCGTCTCGATGATGGCCAAGAACACGCGGCGCCGAAACCGGTTGCTCGCGCGGGGCGCGACGTGCCATTGGTGCGGCATCGAGGTCGTCTACGTTCACGCTCGGGAGTGGCCCAGCGGGGCGATGCCGGACAACTTCGCGACGCTCGATCATCTCGACGACCGGCTGAGCTGTCCTGACCGCGAGCATCGGCCGCCGACGCCGGAGGCGCGGACGGTGCTGGCGTGCCTGGCGTGCAACCTGCGGCGCAACCGGGAGCAGCAACTGCTGGCGAAGAACGGGCGGCGCCCAGACGGCTGAGTCCAACACCGTGAGTCCCACGCCGGCCTCGTTGATCGAGGCGGCCGTATCGGCGACCACACTCGGGTGCGTAAAATCGCTGTTAACGTCAGCCGTCGCTACCGAAATCCACGGAACGACGCGGTATCATGCGCCGGTTCGTTCGCATCCCTTCTGTCGGGACGGCAATCCCGTCCACGGAGCACCTATGGACATTGCGAATCCATTCGCCCAGACACCATTGACCCCCGATCCGGTCATCGCCCAGGTCCGGCGGCAACTGTTGGCCGAGACCGAGGACGGGCGTCCGTCCGACGAAACGCTCGTCGACGGATTGGTGGATCGCGTGGTGCGCGAGCTCTGGAACAGCCGCGTCAAGACCTTTGTTCCGGTGCTCGCTCTGCGTGAGACCCGCGAGTTATTGCGGGTAGAGCGGTTGCTGGCATCGCCGCCGAACCGCGAAGCGCCGCTTGGGACCGGGGAGCTGACGGGAGGCCTGGAGACGGCTGCCTCGGGTTCTGGGCGCGATCGACTCGGGAGCGAGCGCGATGCGCTTGCCCACGAGACGCGGGATGTCCTCCACGCGGATGGCGACGTCCTGCGACTCTGAGTTGAACCGCGGCAGGGAGATCGTGGCGACGGATCGAATCTGATCCGCCGAGCGGCCGTCAGCAGCCGGATCAGGAGACCGCCGCGATCGTCCCGCCGCCGAGCACCTCGTCACCCCGATACAACACGAGCGCCTGACCGGGCGAGGCGATCGGGCCTTCGCCGGTGAAGCAGACCCGAGCGCTTGCGCTTTGCGGAGGGCCGAGTTCGACCGTGGCCGGGGCCAGGGCGCCGCGGTAGCGGACCATGGCCTCGGCTTCGAACGGATCCTGGGGCCAGAAGCCGCTGGTGAGGCTGACGCGCTCCAGGGCAATCTCGCGGGCGGCGGCTTCGGCGCGGGAGCCGACGACGAGGCGGTTGTGGTCCGGCTCGAGGCGGATGACGAAGAGCGGCTCCCTGGCGGCGATGCCCAGGCCGCGGCGCTGGCCGACGGTGTGGTGGACCAGTCCGCGGTGTTCGCCGATGGTCTCGCCGGCGACATCGACGATGGCGCCCGCGCGGGTCACGTCGGGGCGGCGAGCGGCGACGAAGTCGGCATAGGATCGCTTGCCGACGAAGCAGATCTCCTGGCTCTCGGCCTTCTCGGCGACCGGGAGGTCGAAGTGGCGGGCGAGAGCGCGGGTCTCGGTCTTGTGCAGGCCACCGAGCGGGAAGTCGATGTAGCCGAGCTGCTCCTGGGTCATGGTGTAGAGGACGTAGCTCTGGTCCTTGCGCGGGTCGACGGCGCGCAGCAGGCGATGCGGCTCACCGGCGGCCGGGTCGCCGCGCAGCACGCGAGCGTAGTGGCCGGTGGCCAGACAGTCGGCGCCGAGCATCTTCGCCCGCTCGACGAGGTGGCGGAACTTCACGTGGCGGTTGCACTCCAGGCAGGGGTTGGGGGTGCGGCCGGCAGCGTATTCGTCCACGAAGCGCTGCACGACGGCCTCGCGGAACTCCCCTTCCATGTTGATGGCGTAGAAGGGGACGCCAATGCGGGCGCAGGTCATGCGCGCGTCGTCCATGGCGGGGATGCCGCAGCAGGGGTTGGCGCGGTGGTCAGCGTCGTCCGGGGAGAAGAGGCGCAGGTTGATGCCGATGACGCGGTAGCCGCGCTCGCGCATGACGAGGGCGGCGACGGCGCTGTCGACGCCGCCGCTCATGGCGACGACGCAGGTCTTGCCCTCGCCGTCGCGGGGGCCGATGCGCTGCGGGGCGAGGAGGGCGGCGACATCGGGCGTCTCGATTGGGGCGGGAGCGGGTACGGAGGCGATCACGGCGAAGGAACTCCAGACTGGGGTGGAACAGATTCAAGCAATCTCTAATGGTACGGCACGGGGTTGTCCGTGGGTGACCGAAACCGTGTATTCCCGTAGGGGCGCTGCTTGCTGCGCCCGTAACACCGAGTCGTGGCGGCTCCTGAGCACGCCCGCGGGAAAACGCCGTAGCGATCGGTACGGTTCCCGTCAAGCCGACTCATGGATAGCGGATTGATAAATCACTGCGAAGTCAACTCTACCGTTGATGTGTGGCCGTGATATAGTCGGGGGGCATTCACATCGCCACATGTTCGGCGGTCAGGCTCCGGCAGCCGCAGCGTCGGCACTCGCGGAACGCCATAGGGTCGCGGAGGGCTCGCCCCGATGAGTGACAGCCGCTCTCTCGCCTCCAGCGTGTTTCAGCCGAAGCTGCGCATGTTCTACAACGGCAGCACCGAGGTCAACGTGGTGCGCTCCGACGCCAGCGCCTCGGTGGCGATCGCGGAGAGCGCCGCCTACGAGGCGGTCGGCGACGTGCGGGCCGCGGAAGCGGAAACCGCGCCCTTGCAGGCTGATGAACGCCCGGAGTGGAACCGGGATCTGGCCGAGGACGTCATCGTCAGCGTCTTCCTGGAGCTGACGGACGAGGCGCCCGATTTCGCCTTGCCGGAGGGGGTCGAGGCGCAGTCGTTTTTCAAACGCGGCAACATCGCGGTAGCCGAGATCCCGCTGGTCCACGTCGACAAGCTGCAGCAACAGTCGGGGATCACGGAGGTGTCGCACGTCAGCCTGGGCGAGCCGCTGGCGGCGCCGACGCCGGTGATCGCGGCGGCGGAGCCGGAGGCGCCGCCGGAGGGCCGGTGGCGGTTCGCTGCGGTGAGCGACCACCAGGGCGGGAAGGGCGTATTGATCGGCCTGATCGACGTGCATGGGTTCGATTTCACGCACCAGGATTTTCTCGACGAGAACGGGAACACCCGCTTCGAGCGCATCTGGGACCAGGGCGGCAGCGTGCGCGATGCCCCGCCGATGCGGCCGGGTGAGCGGAGCTACGGGGCGGAGTTCCGGCGGGAGCACCTCAACGCCGCCATCGCCAAAGGCAACGAGCTGGGCATCCCCGCCTACGAGCTGGAGCCGCAATCGCAGATGGTGCAGCAGTCGCACGGGACGCACGTGGCCAGCATCGCCGCCGGCGCCCGCGGCGTCTGCCCGCGGGCGACCGTCGCCGGGGTGGTCATCTCGTTGCCGGCTGAGGACCTGGAGCGGCGCACGTCGTTCTACGACTCGACGCGCATCGCGCACGCGGTGGATTATCTGATCGATCTGGCCAACGAGCTGGGGATGCCGGTCTCCATCAACATCAGCCTGGGCACGAACGGGCACGCCCACGATTCGAGCAGCGCCATCTCGCGCTGGATCGACTCGGCGCTGGCCGAGCCTGGCCGCGCGGTGACGGTGGCGGCGGGGAACGCGGGGCAGGAGACGCCGCAGTCGGCGGAGGACTTCGGGCACCTCATGGGCCGCGTCCACGCGCGCGGCGTCATCGCCTCGCGTGGGCTGGATAACGTCATCGACTGGGTCGTGTTCGGGGATGGCGTCTCCGACCTGTCGGAGAACGAGCTGGAGATCTGGTACAGCCCGCAGGACCGGTTCGCCGTCGAGCTGCGGCCGCCGGGCGGGGCGTGGATCGGGCCGATCGCGCCGGGGGAGTACATCGAGAACCGGCTCCTGCCCGGGGAGCGCGGCGGGTTCATCAGTATCTACAACGAGCTGTACCATCCGACGAACGGGGCCAACTACATCGCCATCTACCTCTCGCCAGTGCTCGACCCCAAAGGGGTGGTGGGGGTGACCCCGGGCGTGTGGCAGGTGCGGCTGCGCGGCCTGGAGGTGCGCGACGGGGTATACCACGGTTGGATCGAGCGGGACGATCCGCGTCGGCTGAGCCGGCTTGGCCCCGGCGAAGCCTGGAGCTTCCCCTCCTTTCTCGCGGACGGGTCGTTCGTTGACGCGTCCACGATCAGCAGCTTGGGCTGCGGACACTGGATCATCGCGGTCGGCAACCACGACGAAGCGGGCAGCCGCATCAACGTCTCCAGCAGCCAGGGGCCGACGCGTGATGGCCGCTTCAAGCCGGACATCGCCGCGCCAGGAACCGAGATCGTGGCGGCCAGGGGGTTCGTGGAGGGCGACGACCGCTGGGTGGCGATGACGGGGACGAGCATGGCCGCGCCGTTCGTGGCGGGCATCGCGGGGTTGATGCTGGCGATCAACCCGAACCTGACCGCGGCGCAGATCCTGGGGATCATCCAGAGCACCGCCCGGCCGCTGCCGGGTGCGGACTACGCGTGGCGCAACGACGCCGGGTTCGGCGTCATCGACCCCAGGGCGTGCATTGACGAGGCGGCGCGGGTGGGGCGCAAGACGGATCGGACGCAGCAATGAAACTGACGGTCTTCCCCTCCGACAAAGGCGACTGCCTGCTGCTGACCAGCAAGGACGGCCGGCACGTCCTCGTCGACGGCGGCATGCCGGGATCGTATCGCCGGTACGCGGCACCGCGGCTGGCGGCGCTAGCGAAGGCGGGGCAACCGCTCGACGCCGTCTACGTCTCGCACACCGACGACGACCACATCACCGGCATCCTGGCGCTGACGGAGGACGCGTTTCAGTGGTCGATTTTCGACGCCCATCTCGGGGATGCGCCGGACGACGGGGTGAGCGACGCGCCGGATCGGTTCAAGCGGCCGCGCGGCAGCGCGCGGCCTCCGGCCATCGAGCGGTTCTGGTACAACGCGTTCGCCGCGGTGCTCCCCGACGACAACGGCGCCATCGAAGCCGCGCTGGTCCAGGCCGCGACGGCGCTGGCGGCCGGCGGATCGGCCGAGCTGCGGGCGGCGGCGCTGGCGAACCGGGATCTGGCAGCGAGCATCAAGAGCGGGGTGATGCTGCGGCAGCGGCTGGGGAACCGGCCTCTCGGGTATCGCGTCAACCCGGAGCTCGGGGGCGGATTGATGCAGATCGATCTCGATCTGGCGCAGGCGCCCGATCCGCTGGAGATCGGGTCCATGCGATTTTTTCTGATCGGACCGTTCAAGGAGGACCTGGAAACGTTCGCGCAGAAGTGGCGCGAGTGGGTGGCGGCCAACGAGGAGCTCGTGCGAGAGATCGAAGACGAATGGGAGCGTGAGCCGACGCCGAACGAGTTCGAGCGCCTGCGCCGCCTCTTGACCGCCCGCGCCACCGGGCTGGGCCAACGCCGCAAGGTGTCGCCGCCGAACCTGGCATCGTTGATGTTTCTGGTCGAGGAGAACGGGCGAACGATCCTGCTCACCGGCGACGGCCACGGCGCGGACATCCTGCGCGGGCTGGAGAAGCACGGGCGGCTGAACAGCGACGGCGGCATCCACGTCGACGTGCTGAAGGTGCAGCATCACGGGTCGGAGCACAACCTGGACGAGGCGTTCTGCCAGCGAGTGACGGCCAACCACTACGTCTTCTGCGGCAACGGAGCGCACCGCAACCCGGATCTGCGGGTGCTGGAGGCGATCGTCGATTCGCGCATCGGGCCGAGCCACCACCGCAGCCCCCATCCCAAGGCCAAGAACCGGTTCCGCTTCTGGTTCAACAATTCCTCGACGCTCGACGACGAGGTCAACGCGGACAACAAGGGGCACATGGCGAAGATCGAGGCCGATGTGTCGAGCTACATTTCCCAGAGCGGTGGAAAGATGAGCGCCTCGTTCATCACCAGTCCGCGCAAGCCGCGATTGGAGATCAGCGTCGGAGGATGAGCCGGCCCCGACGCGGGATGCGGCTTCGCCGCCGCGCCAATTGGCAGGGACGCTGCTTGCTGCGCCCGTCGGCCGCAGGCCGACAACTGTGTAACCAAACCCCGTCGTGGCTAGCGTGTTCCGCGTTAGATGAGGTTGGCGCGGAGGACCCAGCGTTGGTTGTAGGTGGCGGTGGCGGGGTCGAAGTCGCCGCCGCAGGTGATGAGGGTGAGGCTCTCCTGGCCGGTGTCGCCGACGATGTCGGTCTGGATCACCTGGGGCGTGAGGTCGGTGACGACGTTGTACTGGCGCATCCACTCCACGGCGTACTCGTAGCTCTGACCGTCTTCGCCGACAACGCGGACGATGTCGCCTGGGACCAGATCGCGCACGTTCCAGAAGACGGCGGGACCGACGGTGTAGTAGTCGACGTGGCCGGCCATGACGACGTTGGTCCGCTCACCCGGTTTCGCGATCGTCGGGTACCAGCCGACGTTCCAGACGTTCTTCGGGACATCCATCACCCCGTCGATGATCCCGATCTTTTCAATTGCCGCGTCGATTTTGATTTTCGGGATCGTGATCCGCACCGGAGCGAATGTTCCCGTCGCTTCAGGAATCGTCCCGTCGCCGTTGTACGTGCGAAATCTCCGTGCCTCGAAGAGCGGGAGTCTGCCACGCTCGACCGGCAGCGTATCGACACCTCGTGCCCGCGCCAGCTCAAACCCAACGGGCGCGACGTCGACCTCCTGTTCGTTCAGCCCCCATTGGAGCCGGCCGAACTCGAACCACTGCACCCGTTTTCCGAAGACAACATATGACGCGGAAATTGGTTCACCGAACCGATCGCTGCCGCCATTGTCCTCGTAATACGACTCGATGCGGCCGGTGATGCGATAGGGCTCCGTGGCCTGTTCGACTTGAAACATCGCGTCGGTGCGGGACCCGCCAACGCGCCGTCCGGCGACCGTGCGCGTCGGATCGTGGAGCGCCGCCAGCAACTCGCTGCCGGATTTTCGCTGCACCAACCGTGTCGATTGGGTCGACGTCGACCTGGCCTGGAGATAGCCGTACTGGAAATACTGGGTCGCCCGCCCGTCGATCGAAACGGGCTCGCTCACCGGCAGACCGAATGTGGTCATGCCGTCGCGCGCGGCCCACTGGGAAAGAAACGGCTCGCTCAGCACGTGACCGGTATCAGGCACGTAGTAGGTCGCGGCGGCCTTCGCGGCGACCGGCGACGGCGTGGCGACCGACCAGGCCAAGACGACCACCAGCACCAATGCGGCGACGATTCGGACCACACGCGAACCACCGTGCCGACACGCAACGGCGCATGATGTCTTCCGACCTCGCATTT
>CALMZR010000259.1 GCA_937870845.1 uncultured Chloroflexota bacterium | reverse complement strand
GCCCCGGGCCGGAGCCCATCGCACGCAAGCTCTGACCGGCAGCCGGCTTGAGGGTCGACACGACCGATGGCGTGAGCTTCACCAGGAGGTAAGGCGCCGAGCCGGTCGCAGTCGCCTCTGCGACGACGGCCTGCCCGGCCGGGCGGGCGCTGTTCACGAACCTCGACGGGACACCGATCGAGCCGAAGTCGTTCAGCACGCACTGGTACGCGTGCCTTCGAGCGCTCGGGGTCATCGCCGACGACCTTGTGCTCGCGGTAGAAGGCGTGGAACAGCCCGGCGATCGCTCGGTCAGCCCTTCGGCCCGGCGAGCAACCACGTTCGCCTCGTGCTCAGGAGGCACGCCGTGTGTCATCAGATGCGCTGCCTGGTGACGGAGATCGGGTACGCAACCCCGTAGTCTCAGATGAGCCGATACCCAAATCCGAGCGCTTTCCGAACGAGGCGCGGGACGCGCGCTGGGGGCTCATCGAGATGGCGAACGCCCAGCGCGGTCATTGGGCCAAGTTGTGCCCGTGCCCGGTGTATGCGCCAGAATCGAGGCAGGGCCCAACCTGACGTGACTCTCTCTGGGACGGCGCAGTGGGCGAGTCTGGCAGGATCGCTGAGCGCGACTCGCCACGGTCTCCAAAGCTTGTCGTCCCTTATCCGTCGTCCCTCCAGTCCGAATCCTGGAGTTGCGGCGCCTCCTCACCGGTCAGCGCGAGCAGACTGCCCATCCCGTAAGCGGCCAGCTTCCGCCGCGTGTCGGCGATGTCGTTGTTGCGCATCGTGAGCTGGCCGATGCGGTCCCGTGGCGTGAACGTCGCCTCCCCCTTCTCCATCGTCAGCCGATCGGGGTCGTAGGTCAGGTTGGCCGATTCGGTGTTGAGGATCGAGTAGTCGTTCCCCCGGCGCAGCCCAATCGTCACCTCCCCGGAGACGAGCCGCGCCACCCAGCGTTGCAGCGATTCGCGCAGCATCATCGCCTGCGGGTCGAACCAGCGCCCTTCGTATAGCAACCGGCCCAGCCGCCGGCCGCTCTCGCGGTACTGGGCGATGGTGTCCTCGTTGTGGATGCCGGTGATCAACCGCTCGTAGGCGATAAAGAGGAGGGCCAGACCGGGCGACTCGTAGATGCCGCGGCTCTTGGCCTCGATGATCCGGTTCTCGATCTGGTCGCTCATGCCGAGCCCATGCCGCCCGCCGATGGCGTTCGCCTCGGTCAGCAGCGCGACCTGATCATCGAACGTCTGGCCATTGATGGCGACGGGCAGCCCCTCGGCGAACGTGACTCGGACCTCCTCGGAGGCGATCGGCCTCTCCTCCCGCCAGAACGGCACGCCCATGATCGGCTCGACGATGTCGATGCCGACGTCGAGCCTCTCCAGATCCTTGGCCTCGTGGGTGGCGCCGAGAATGTTCGAATCGGTCGAGTACGCCTTCTCCGCCGACATGCGGTAGGCGAAACCGGCCTGCTGCAGATACGCCGACATCTCCGCCCGCCCGCCCAGCTCGTCGATGAAGCGCTGGTCCAGCCACGGCTTGTAGATGCGCAGATGCGGGTTGACCAGCAGCCCGTAGCGGTAGAAGCGCTCGATGTCGTTCCCCTTGAAGGTGCTGCCGTCCCCCCAGATATTGACGTCGTCCTCCATCATCGCCGCCACGAGCATCGTCCCCGTCACGGCCCTTCCCAACGGGGTGGTGTTGAAATAGGTCGTCCCGGCCGTGGAGATGTGGAACGCGCCGCACTGCAACGCGGTGATACCCTCCGAGACGAGCTGCGGCCGGCAGTCGACCAGCCGCGCTTGCTCCGCTCCGTACTCGCGGGCGCGGCGAGGGATGTCCTCGTAGTCCGTTTCGTCAGGCTGCCCCAGGTTGGCCGTGTAGGCGTAGGGGATGGCGCCGTTGGCGCGCATCCAGTGCAGCGCCGCGCTGGTGTCGAGTCCTCCGGAGAACGCGATGCCGATCTTCTGCCCGTGCGGCAAGTGCTCCAGAATGTTTCCCAACGTTGCGCTCCCAGCCTCATGGCCCGCCCCCGATGCCACTCGGCGGCGCGAGCCCTCGTTCCTGCTGGGGATTATCCCGCGTCTCCGGATATGAGGCCGCAAATCGGCGCCGCCTCGTCCCAGGCGGCGCCGGAACGGATGCCGGAGCCAAGCCGTTTCATCTTCGTCGCCCGGTGCTAGACTTCATGAGAAGTCGATGGCCCTCCCCCGAATCCGGACCCGACCCACGGTGGCCCGATGCCCGATCTCGGCTGGCTGATTTCCCAGCTACGCAATCCGCGCAATGTCATCGACATCCTGGTGGTGGCGCTCATCATCTATTGGCTGCTCTGGGTCGCCCAGGGCACCCGCGCCACCATGTTGATCCGCGGCATCGTCACCTTGCTCGCCGGCGTCTTCCTCGTTGGCGCCACCTTCCAGCTTACCGCGCTGAACTGGGTGCTGGGCCAAACCTGGCCGGTGCTGCTCATCTCGTTGCCCGTCATCTTCCAGCCGGAGATTCGCCGCGCCCTCGAGCAACTCGGCCAAACCCGCGCCTGGATGCCCCAGCTCCGCCCCGGCGCCAACGAAACCGCCGACCGCACGGTCAGCGAGCTGGTCAAAGCCGCTACGCAGTTGGCGCGGCTTCGCTATGGCGCCCTGATCGTGCTGGAGCGCGAAACCGGCCTGCAGGATTACGTCGAGCGCGGCGTGCCCATCGACGGCCTGCTGACGCGGCAGTTGCTCATCAACCTCTTCTACCCCAACTCGCCGTTGCACGATGGCGCCGCCGTGGTGCGCGACGGCCGCATCGTCGCCGCCAGCGTCGTCCTGCCCCTTTCGGACAACACCGCCGCCACCTCGCAGCTCGGCACGCGCCACCGCGCCGCCCTCGGCATCACCGAGCAATCGGACGCCATCGCCGTCGTCGTCTCCGAGGAGACGGGGCAAATCTCGGTGGCCGAGAACGGTCACCTCGTCCGCAATCTCGACGCCGAGCGGCTCAACGAGCAGCTGCGCCTGCTCCTCAAGCTCGATGCGGAGCCGCTGGAACCCTCCACCGTGTTGCACGGGCTGGGCGAGCGTCTCCGCCTGGCGCCCCGTGCCGGGCAGACGGGCAACGGCTCCGCCGCCAAGCGCCAGGCCGGGGCCGATGCCAACCCCTCTCGCACCGCGTAGGCACGCATGAATCTCTTGCCGCCAGACCGATTCCCGGGGCTCTCGGGGGACGCACTCTTCCGCGCCGGAGCCTCGTTGGCCCTGGCGTTTCTCCTCTGGGCCTGGGTCACCACCCAACGCGATCCGCCGGAGACGCGGGTCTTCGCCGACCTCACCTTGCAGGAACCGGAGCTGCCGGCGCCGCAACTCGAGATCGCCGGCGAGCTGCCCCAGGTCACCGTTGAGGTCCTCGGTCCTCGCTCCGTCGTCGACAACGTCTCGCGCGCCGGGCTGCGGCCGACCCTCGACGTCAGCGACGTCACCGGCCCCGGCAACTACCAGGCGGTCGTCGAAGTCGATCTGCCGGCCGCGGCGCGGGTGGAATCGATTACCCCGTCGCGCGTGGCGCTTGTCGTGGACGAAACCACCTCCCGCACGGTCCATCTCGACGTGCCGCCGCCCCAGATCGACGACCCGACCCGCCGCGTCGGCGAGATCGTGCCGGCAGTCTCCGAGGTCACGGTCGGCGGCCCCAAGCGCCTGGTCGACAACGTCGACACGGTTATTCTGCCCGTCGACATCGGTGAGCGCACGGACGATTTCACCGCCGACTTCGTTCCCTTGGCGCTCGACAAGGCCGGGCAGCCGATCCCGGAGGTCTCCATTCTCCCGGCGCGGGTGACGACCGCCGTCGAGGTCGATCAACGCGGCCGCTCCGTGCCGGTCCTGGTGCAGACGGTGGGCAACCCGGCGCAGGGCTTCGAGACGGTCGGCAGCGTCGCCAACCCGGCCACGGTGCTGCTCGACGGCCCGGACGAGGTCGTGGCCGACATCCTCTCCGTCGTGACGGCCCCGATCGACATCAGCGGCGCCACGGAGACGGTCAGCATGCGCGCCGCCATCGTCGGCTTGCCGCCGGACGTGCGCGTGGTCAACCCGGTCGACGGCACGGTCGTCGCCGTCGTCCAGATCCGCCCGCGCGGCGTGACGCAGCTCTTGAGCGATATCCCGGTGCGCGTCCGGGACGTCCCGGACGGCTACACCGCCTCGATCGAGCCAGACACCATCGGCGTCGTCGTCTTCGCCGCGGAAGAAACGACGGCCAACATCAGCGGCGACGAAATCTCGGTCTCGGTTTCCGCGGAAGGGCTCGGCGCCGGGCGGCATCAACTCCGCCCCCGCGTCACCGTCCCCCCCGAGGTGCAATGGCTCCGCACCGAACCGGAGACCGTCGTGGTCGCCCTGGACCCCGAGTTTCCGCCCGCCACCCCAGGGCGCGCGCAGCGCATCGCGCCGGCCGCGACTCCAGCGACGAACGCTGAGTAGTCGGAAGTCGTGGGTCGTGGGTCGTGGGTCGTGAGTCGTGAGTCGTGAGTCGTGAGCCCGGCGAGCGCCGGTTCCCAACCGCGTCAATCGGTCGGCCTACATCTCACGACTCACGACTTACTCGACCCCCGACCGCTCCATCTCGTGCGCCAGCAACACCGCCTCGGCCACCTCGCGCATCGACTTGCGGGTGTCCATGCTCGTCTTGCGGATGCGGTGGAAGGCGTCGGCCTCGCGCAGGCCGTGCGTCTCCATCAGCACGCCCTTGGCGCGCTCCACCACCTTGCGCGTCTCCAGCGCCTCGCGCAGATCGCCGACCTCGCGCTCCAGCGAGCGAAACTCCTCGAAGCGGGCCACCGAGAGCTCGATGACCGGCAGCAGCTCGGCCGGCCGGAACGGCTTGACCACGTAGCCGACGACGCCCGCCTCGCGGGCGCGCTCCACCAGAGGCTGGTCGGAGTAGGCCGTCAGCAGCACCACCGGGGCGATCTTCTCCCGCGTCAGCTCTTCGGCGACGGCGATGCCGTCCATCTCCGGCATCTTGATGTCCATAATGACGATGTCGGGCCGGAGTTTGTGCGCCAGCTCCAGAGCGGCGCGGCCGTCGCCGGCCTCTCCGATCACGTCGTAGCCAAGCTCGGTCAGCATCTCGCGCAAATCGAGCCGGATGAGGGATTCGTCGTCCGCGATCAGCACGCGCCACGCGCGGGCGGCGCCCGGGGACTCGCTCATGGGCGGGGTCCTCTTCTTTCCCGTCGGCGCGACGGTCGCGCGGCCACGGGCAAAGCACGACGGTGCTCCACCGCCGTGCGAACCAGAAACCATTGCACTGGCCCGGCTGACCCGGGCCTGCCGAGGGGAAAGGGTCGGGGCGAGAGGATTCGAACCTCCGACCACCGGTACCCCATACCGGTGCGCTACCGGACTGCGCCACGCCCCGACTAGGGAACAAGTGTAGCACGGAAGGGGCTACTAGCTATTGGCTAATGGCAGTTGGCACGTGATCGCCGGTGATGCCGAGGACGGGTAGACTTGGGCCGACGATGGTCGGAGACTGTCAAGGAGCCAGCAGCCAGCAGCCAGGAGCCGATAGCCAGGAGCAACTTGGATGGCCGTCGCGCAACGGATGAGCGAGCAGGAGTACAAGCGATTCCTCTTGGCCGGCGCGGAGGGCGTCTGGGAACTGCACGACGGCGTACTGGTGGAGAAGCCAGGAATGAGCTTCCGGCACGGCGAAGTTCCCGCGCGCCTCGCCTTCTTTCTCCTATCGCAACTGGATTGGAACGAGTATTCGGTGGTTGTCGAGCTTCGGGTGAGACGACCCGACGGCACGGTCTTTGTGCCCGACTTGATGGTGATTCCGGCCTCGTACAGCGACGAGATTCGGGATCGCCCCGAACTTGCCATTTACTCCGAGCCCGTACCACTGATCGTAGAAGTCTGGTCACCATCGACAGGCGAATTCGATCGGTCGGCCAAGATTCCGGTCTATCAAGAGCGCGGCGACCTCGAGATCTGGTTCATCCACCCGTATGACCGAACGGTGACACGGTGGGTGCGGCAAGCTGACGGGTCGTACTCCGAAACAGTCCATCGCAGCAGTCCAGTCATTCCGGATTCGCTGCCCGGTGTCGTTATTGACCTCGACCGGCTGTTCGCTGGCTGAGTTTCGGCGTCAAGCAGGGCTCCATCCACTGCTATGATCCTCGCACTCGGAATCGTCGCCATCGAGAGGCGCCGCCAGGATCATGGTCATGGCCCAGACGTTTGATGCCGCCTCGCCGCCCGCGCCCCAGGGCATCCATCCCTGGGTTGCCCAATGGCAGAAGCGGATCGGCTTCGGGGTCAGCATCTTCCCCCACCCGCCCGATTGGCAGGGCTTCATCCGCCTCGTGCAGCGCATGGAGGCGATGGGCATCGACTCCTACTGGAGCTACGACCACCCGGCCGCCAACGCCGACTGCTGGACCGCCCTCGCCGCCCTCGCCGTCTCCACCGAGCGCATCCGCCTCGGCACCATGGTCGATTGCATCTACTACCGCTCCCCCTACCTCCTGGCCCGCCAGGCCGCCGACGTCGACCGCGCTTCCGGCGGCCGCCTCGTCCTGGGCCTCGGCATCGGCCGGCTGGAAGAAGAATTCGCCGTCATGGGCCTGCGCTACCCGCCCACCCCGGAGCGGCAGCGGGCGCTGGAAGAGACCTTCGCCATCCTGCGCGGCCTATGGTCCGGCGAGCCGTTCACCTTCCAGGGCGAGAGTTTCGCGGCGTCCACCCCAGGGCCTTGGGGCCCGTTCCTCCCCCCGGTGCAGGAGCCGTGCGTCCCCTTCCTGCTCGCCGGCGGCGGGGAAAAGACGACGCTGCGCCAGGTGGCCCGTTTCGCCGACGCCACCAACATGGGCGCCCACCCCGCCATCGGCCAGGCCGTCACCGACGCCGACGTCACGCGCAAGTTCGGCGTCCTGCGCGAGTGGTGCCAGGAGTATGGCCGCCCGTATGAGGGCGTGCTGCGCACCCACTTCACCATGCCGCTGATCCTGGCCCCCACCCGCGCCGCCCTGGAGACGAAACTGGCCCGCATGCCGCAGGACACCCTCGCCTGGGCCGCCGACGCCCTCTTCGCCGGCACGCCAGAGGAGGCCATCGCCTTCTACCGCGCCCTGGCCGCGCTCGGCTTCCAGTACTTCATCACCAACCCGCTGGGAGGCGACGAGGAGACGGTCGAGTTGCTCGCGGAAGCGGTCGTGCCCGCCTTTTCCTGACATCGCCGGCAGACCGCGGCGCCTCGCCTATCGCTCCGTTCGCAGACGGATCGGTACGAGGCGCCGCGGCGCGGATGGCTCCGCTTCAGCTCCGACTCCCGCTCAGTCCGACGAGATGCACGTGCCAGGTTCAGTCGGAACGAGAATCGAGCAGAAGAATCCCGGGCAGCACTGACCTTGGGAACACTCCTCCCCCTCGCCCTTGCACGTCAGGCACTCGCCGCCGCCGCAGTAGGTCCCCCGGCAGCAGTCCGCCGCGAAGCGGCATGTGCCCGCGCTTCGGCAACAGACGGTATCCGCGGGGCCGCTGTTGAAGATCGGCTTGCACTCGAGGCTGGGGCAGCAGCCGCTGCCGAGGCAGTCCTCGCCGAGCCCGATGCAGGTCCCGGACGGCTTCTTCTTTTTCTTCTTCTTTTTCTTCTTGGCATCGCTCTCCGGGACGCCGGTCAGCACCGCGAGCGCCGCCGCGGTCCCGACGCCGAACGCGCGCCGGGAGAGAATCGTGTCGAGACGCGCCAGCCGTCGATCGCCAAGGGATTCGTTCATCGTGCTCCCTTTCGTTGCGTGCCGCGCGGCTGCCGAATGCGCGATTCGCTCGCCAGCCGGCGGTTGGCCTCGACCGGTGCGTACTTCTCGACTTCGGAGTCCGTGATGTAGAGGTTGCCATCCGCGTCCACGGCGATGTCTTCCGGCTGCGAGAACGTCCCAATGGCCGTGCCCTGCGACCCCCACCTGGTGATGAATTCACCCCCTGACGTGAACTGCTGGATGCGCTTGTTTCCGTCGGCCACGAAGAGCGTGCCGTCGATGCCGACGGCGATGCCGCGCGGGTCGACCAACTGGCCATCGCCAAAGCCGAACCCACTCCACGTGTCGACGTGGGCGCCCGCCGTCGTAAACTCGTGGACACGGTGGTTGCCGGCGTCGGTGATGTAGACCGCCGTGCCGTCGATGGCGATGCCCCACGGCCCAAAGAACTCGCCATCGTCCTCGCCCGGTCCCCCCAGTGTTGCGACGTAGACGCCTTCACTCGTGAACTTCTGGACGCGATCGTTGCCGACGTCGGCGACGTAGACGTTGTCATCGCCGTCGACCGCGATGCCAACGGGAAAGTCGAAGCGGTCGTTCCCGGTCCCGAACGACCCCCATTGGTCCTGGAACTCTCCGCTGGCGGTGAATTTCTGGACGCGGTCGTTCTCCCCGTCCGCGACGTAGACGAAGCCCAGGCTGTCGAAGGCGATCCCTTCGGGGCCTTCGAACTGCCCGTCGCCCGTCCCCTCGCCGCCCCAGGAGTCAATGAACGTACCGTCGGTGTCGAACATCTTGACCAGGTCGTTGTTTCCGTCGCAGACGTAGAGGACGCCTTCGTCATTGATGGCGATGCCGCGGGGGACATTGAACGCATTCGGGCCGCTGCCGAAGCCGCCCCATCTGGTCACGAAGCGGAAGCGTGAGCACGCGTTGTTCAGGCAGACCTCGTTGGCCTGACATGCGGGGCAGCCGTTTCCGGAGCCTCCGCCCTTCTTCTTTTTCTTCTTCTTCTTTTTCTTGGCGCCGGCCAGGTCGGTTTTCCCCAGCGCAAGCGCCGCCCCCGAGACCAGACCGCCCAGCGCACGCCGGCTAAGCATGGCTCCGCCCTCGGGCAGCCACCGTTTGAACCGTTCCCCGCTCATTGCATCCTCCACCACGGTGCGAGCCTCGATCCGGGAAGCGCCGCCCATTCGCAGCCTGGCGCGGCGGGTCAACGTCGTGTCATTCCGACGCAGGAGTCGTGTCATTCCGACCGCCCCCCGTGTCATTCCGACGCAGGAGGAATCTCGGCGCCGCCGACACGTCGTCTCATGGACGCCGGGATGGTTCTTGGGAGCCCTCGCCGCGTTTGGATTGACCCATCGTCCGCATGGCGCTTCAGGGCGCGGGAGGGCTCATGAAATCCGACAAACGCGCCAACTCCCTCCGCATGCTCACGCCGGAACGCACTCCGCTCCCTCGCACTTCAGCCCGGCGCAACAACGGCAGGTCGTGGTGCAGAAGGCTCCCTCGATCGCGCAGCACACGCTCTCGGTTCCGCACGCGCTCGGCCCGCACGCCAGTTGGGTCGACGCGCAGCCACATTCCGACGTGCATGGCGCGTCCTGGATGACCAGGCAGCGATCGCCGCCACAGGCCGCGGAGAAATTGCCGCTCGTGCCGCAGAAGTTCGAGCAGCAGTCGCCGTCATCTCTGCACGGGACGCCATCCGAACGACACCGCGATGACTTCTTCTTTTTCTTCTTGCCCTTCTTGTTCTTCGCCTCCACGGATTCGGCGAGTCCAAGCGCGGCGAGGGCGCCGATCCGGCCAGCCGAGATCCCGGCGCGGCGCCGGGACAGCCGCGCTCCCAGCAGGCGTGTCCAACGATCGAAGCTGCCATCGTCCATCAGATTCCTCCTACAGGCGCCGCCGCGCTTGCGGCCGCACGCGCCCCGAGCCGGGGAAGCGCCTCGCCGGGTCGCCGGCCTCGGCGACGGCGATCCGGCGATCAGCGCCACCCACCCGCAGCGTAGGGATCGGCGACACGCGTGGAATCCGGGAAACGCGCCAGTTTTCCGGCCAATCGGCCGGGTTTGACGATGCGGCTTTAACAAGGAGGGGGAAACGTTAAAGCGACGGCGGCGTGAGGAGCCCGGAGGCGGCAGCGCGGGCGACGGCAGCGGAGCGGCGATCGACGCCAAGCGCGCCGAAGATCGCGGTCAGGGGCCGCGCCACCGTGCGGTCGCTGATCCCCAGCGCCTGCCCGATCTCGCGGTTGCTCTGGCCGGCGGCGGCCAGCCGCAGCACGTCGATCTGGCGCGGCGTCAGGGAGCCATCCAGCCGGGCGGGGCTGGTCGTCGGGCGACGAACGGTCAGCACGTGGATCGGTTCGCCGTCGTCGAGAGCGCCGGCGTGCAGCGCCTCCGCGACCAGCTCGTCGGGTTGCAGGCGCGCCCCATCCTCCCAGCAGGCGGCCATCGTCTCACCCCCGAGGGCGCCGCGCAGGATGGCCACGGTCCCCTCGTAGTCGAAGAGCGGGTAGGCGGTCATGGCCGTGGTGCTGTCGATCACCCCGCGGCCGCAGAGCGCGTGGTTGGCCACGGCGCGGGCGGGCGCGGCGCTGGCGGCGGCCCGGGAGGTCCCTCGGGGACGGGACAAGAATGCGAGCAGGTGACCGCTGTCGCCGGACTGGATGGGGTCATGG
>CALMZR010000258.1 GCA_937870845.1 uncultured Chloroflexota bacterium | reverse complement strand
GGCGCCGCGCCAGCCCTTCGCCAACGCGTTCGACCAGTGTCACCGCTCGTCCCCCTCCACCCCATTTCGCCCCGTCATCACCGTCGAAACGCGCTTGGCGGACGCCGAGTTTCGCGGCGTCATCGCGACAGGCTGCGCCGCGGCCGGCAGCGCCCGCGCGATGTCGTGCATATCAGCCGCCTCCAGGAGCCCGCGCAGGCGGGCTCGATCGCCGCACAGTCCCTTCGCAAGGATGCGGCCATCGCCGCCAACGACGAACCCGAACGGGGTGACGCGCACCCGGTAGCGGGAGAAGGCGCCGCTGCCGTCCTCGGCCAACGTCGGAAAAGAGGGGTGGTAGCGATCGACGAACCGGGCTGCTTCGTCGCGCGGTCCCGGCACGACCGCCGCGATCCCGAGGCCGCCGTGCGCCGCTCGGGCCAACTGCTCGACGTGGGGGAGGACAGCGGCGCACGGCTCACAGTCGGGGGCGGCGAAGAGGAGGAGCTGGGGCTGGCCGGGCATCGGCTTCCACACCGTGTCCAGGCCGCTCGCCGTGATCCCGCTGATCGCCGGCGCCTCCGCGCCGATCGGCAGGCCGTCGCGCTGCACGCCCTCGAGCGTGCCGAGCGACATGACCCCGACGTGGCGGTAGAGGAGCAGCACGAGCACGCCCATCGTCAGCAGCAGCAGCCAGAGCGCGACGTACGAGACATAGAAGAGCGTCGACATCCGTTACTCCCCCTCGGCCGTGCCGTCCCGGCGCGCCTGATACCGACCGAAGCTGAGGATCAAGGTTGGCCAGGCGGCGCGAAGGGCGAGGCAGAGGGCGAGGCAGAGGGCGAGGGAGGTGACGGCGACGACCATCGGCAGGGACGCGCCCGGGAGCGGGGTAGGGGTTTGCATTGCCAGGGCGAGTCCCGCGAGCGCCAGGGCCAGGAAAAGGAGATTGCGGCCGATGGCGCCAGGGCCGACGTGTCCTCCGCCGGGGCCGAAGCAGCCGCAGCGGACGCGCAATCCGCGGGCGCGCACCCAGAACATCCAGGCGGTGAAGGCGGCGAGGAGGAGGGCGGCCGCGGCGAAGGCGGGCGGCAGCCAGGGCGCGGGCGCGAGGAGGAGCGCCAGGGCCAGCGCCAGCTCGAGGGCCGGGACGGCGACGCCGATAGGCGCGATCGCTCCAGCGGGCAGGTGACTGAGCCGCAGCGCGGCGAAAAATTCCTTGGAATGGAGCGACTTCTCGGTTGCGGCGACAAGGAGCACGGCGCTCAGGACCACCTGCAGCGCCAGGAGCAGCCAGGACAACGTCCCCTCCTGGGCACACGGTCGATGGTGAAGCGGCTGCCCTTCCCCTGTGCTGCCGCCTCTAGAGTCTGGGCGCCCGGCGGGCTCCTGTCAATGGCATGCCGCCTTGTTGCCCTCTGTCGCCTTCCGGCGTCCGCCTCGCGCCTATACTCGCCCGGCGCGGAGGAGGGGGCGATGGAGCGGTTTCCGCCGGGGGAGGATCCGGCCGATCTCAACGGCCACGGGCATGAGGAAGAGGAGTGGGCCGAGGCGCTGGCGCGCAGCGTGGCCCATCTGGCGGCGCAACTGACGGTCAACCAGATCCGGCTGCGGGCGCTGGCCACGGCGTTGAACGAGCGCGGCCTCGTCGAACCGACGGACGTGGCGGGGCACGTGCGCGCCATCGCCGAGGCGGAGACCGGGACCTATTTGCGGGAGAACCTGGGCGAGAGCTTGGCGGAGATCATCGATCTGGAGGCATTGGAGCAGGATCTGGTGGAGTACTTGCGGACGGACGAGGGGTGACGGGTGACGGGTGATAGCGTGAAGGTGATGTAAGACCGGGTCAGCCGGGCGCCGTCATCGGGGGCCAGGCTGGCGATGCTTCGTCGTCGAGGGCCGCCGTCGCTGTTTCGACTTTCGACTGACGACTATCGACTATTGGCGCTTCCCGCCACCGCAGGTAGAGGAGGGTGAGGCCGGCGATGGCGAAAGGCTGCACCAGGGCGTAGATGATCGAGGCGACGCTGTTGGCGGCGTCGACGGGGAAGCGGGCGAACACTAGCAGCAGCAAGCCGATGAGGACGCCGGGCGTACCGCCGAGGAAGGCGAGGACGGCGCCGTTGGCGGCGGCCTGCCACCAGCGGCCGCGCACGGCGGCGGCGGAATCGTCCAGCGCCGTCTTACCGCGCTCGCCGGTGAGGACGGCGGCCTGGGAGCCGAACATCCAGCGCACGGAGCGGTTGACGGCCCAGGGGATGCCGACGATGGTGATGGTCAGGAGGAGGATCACGCCGCCGCCGCGCAGGAACGTCCAGAGCAATTGCGGAATGCGGGCGAAGCCTTCGCGCAGGGAGCGGCGGAAGCCGGGTTCGCGGCCGGCCGCGATGTCGGAGACCGCGGCGATGACGGCGGGGGTGACGATCAGGAAGAGGAGGCCGCGGGTCAGCAGGGAGACGGCGCTGAGGAGGTCTTGCAGGACCGGGCTGTCTTCGCTGAGCCCCGTGGCGGCGGCAAAGCCCGCGTGCGTGGCCAGGAGAAACTGGAACGCGCTCATGGCCAACGCCGCCGGCAGCGTGATGGCCCCGATGCCGGCCAGGACGCGGACGTTGGCGCGGTAGACGCGCCAGGTTTGGCCGAGGTTCGACCAACTCTGGCGCAGCGCCCAGACAGCGATCCCGAGCAAGCCGGCGACGATAGTGATGACGACCAGTGGATAGGGCTTGAAAAGGGTCAACAGCGCCGAGGCGTCCTCGACGACTTCGCAGAAGATGTCGCTGGGGGCAGGACCGGCCAGGCCGGTGGCGTTGACGCGGATCGAGTCGGCGCGCAGACCTTCCATCCAGGTGACCGGGGCGGTCCACTGCGTCTTGAAGGCGGGACCGGTGGGGCCGTCGTAGACCCAGGTTTCGCGTTCGCCCCAATGGCCGCTAAAGGTGACCCAGGCGAAGGGGTCGGCGGCGGCGTCGATTTCCCTTGGGATGAGGCGCACCTCGGGGTCGATGCGGACGGGGGCGCCGTCGGTGACGTCGCAGCCGAGGCCGGAGCCGTCCTGGCCCCAGCCGAGCCAGAGACCGGGGCCGTATTGGGAGGCGTGGGAGCCGCGCGAGCTGTAGACGACGGGGCGGAGCCCCTCCTTTTCCAGCTTGGGGGCGTCCCAATCGGCGGTTTCGCCGCCGCTGTGCTGGGCGAAGGCGACGGCGACGGGCTCCTGCGTCTGCGCCTCCTCGACGCTGTCGGCGTCGAAGAGGAGCTGGATCATCTCCCAATCGCCCTCGTGCAGATTGTTGAACTCGTTGAAGTAGTAGAAGAACCAGTATTGGAGGGCGATGCCGCGCCGGCCCTCCTCCGTGGCGATGTGGGCGTAGATAACCGGGCGTTGGTCGCCCATGACCGATTTGAAGTGGGTTTCGTAGTCGCAGCCGGGGGTGCGGGGGCTGCCGGGGAAGTCGGTGGCGTAGTCGTCCGGCAGGTCGAAGAGGTCGGCGTTCTGGACGGGGCTCCTGGCGGGCTCCTGCTCCGGCCCCGAACGCAGGATCACTTCGTCGTCGGCGAAGACGACGTCGACGGGCGCGGGGAGGTAGGGCTCGCCGTCGGCGTCGCAGGGGGCGTCCTGGCGCTGCAAGACGATGATGGGGGCGAAGCGGGCGGCGAGCTCCTCGTCGGCCGATAGGGCTTGCCAGGCGAGGGCGTCGCCGCCAGCGGCGACGAGCGCGACGAGGAGGGCGAGGACGAGGGTGATGGGGTGAAGGGGTGAAGGGGTGATGAGCAGGCTTCGTCTCATTACCGGCCGCGTTCCATCTCGATCGTTTGGTCGATCACGTCGCCCTCCGGCGCCCTCGTCTGCTCTCTTGCCCGAACACCTTATCACCCATCACCCTCGGGCGGCGGGGAGAGCAAGAGAGAAGGCGGAGCCGACGCCGGGTTCGCTCTCGGCCCAGACGCGGCCGCCGTGGAGCGCGGCGATCTCGCGGACGATGGGGAGGCCGAGACCGGCGCCGGAGATGCGGCCGGCGATGCCCGATTCGATTCGCTCGAAGCGGTCGAAAATACGCGGCAGATCGGGGGGGGCGATGCCGATGCCCTGATCCTGGACGGTGAGGAGGACGTCGTCGCCGTCGTTGCGAGTGGCGATCGTGACGTTGCCGCCGCCGGGGGAGTATTTGACGGCGTTGCTGACGAGGTTCGTGACCGCTTGCAGCAGCCGGTCGCGGTCGCCGTCGACGAGGGCGAGGCCGCGGGCGAGGGAGAGGACGATGCGGTGGCCTGCGGTGAGGGGGCGGAAGGCGGCGACGACGTCCTGGACGACGTCGTTGAGCTGAAGTGGCTGGCTCTGGAGGGGGAGGCGGCCGGCGTCGGCGCGGTCGAGGAGGAGGACGTCGTCGACCATGCGGTTGAGGCGGCTGGCTTCGCGGTGGATGACGGCGGCGTCCTCGGCGACGGCGGCGGGGTCGCTGGCGGTGGCGGAAAGAAATTCGCTGTAGCCGATGATGGCGGTGAGCGGGGTGCGGAACTCGTGGCTGATGGTGGAGAGGAAGCGGCTCTTGCTCTGATTGAGCCGTTCGAGCTCGGCGATGGCGGCGCGTTGCGTTTCCAGGGCCGCTTCCAGCGCGAGGGCGGCCTGCTTGCGGTCGGTGATATCGCGCAGATTGAAGAGGTAACCGTCGATGCCGGGGTCGTCGACGCGGTTGGCGACGGTGATGAGGAACCAGCGCCAGCCCTGGCCGCGGTGCTTGATGCGAGCCTCGGCGGAGGCGACGGCGCCCGGTCTGCCGCGCAAATCGTCGAACCGGGTTGCAACGCGATCGAAGTCGGCCGGGTGGATGAAGTGGAGGGCGGGCACGATCGGACCGAGCAGCTTCTCCGGGGCGACGCCGAATGCCTCGTGGGCCGAGGGGCTGACGTAGGTGACGCGCAGGGCGTCGTCGAGGATGAGGATGACGTCGGGGTCGTTCTGGACGAGGGCGCGGAAGCGGGTCTCGCTGTCGCGGAGGGCGGCTTCGGCATGTTTGCGCGCGGTGACGTCCTGGACCTGGGCGATGAGGCAGAGGATGGCGCCGTCGGCGTCGCGCACGGCGGTCAGCGTGACGTCGCCCCAGACGGGTTGGCCATCGGCGCGGACGAACCGGTTTTCGGCGGCGTGGATCTGGGATTCGCCCGTGGCCAAGCGGCGCGCCGCGGCGACCACCGCGGCGAGGTCGTCGGGGTGGGTGATGTCGGGGATGGCGAGGCGCCGCAACGCGTCGCGGGAGTAGCCGAGGAGTTTGGCCATCGCCTGGTTGGCGTCGAGAATGACTCCCTGGGGCGCGATCGTGGCCATGCCGATGCCGGCGTCTTCGAAGATGGAGCGGAAGCGCTCTTCGCTTTCGCGCACGGAGGCTTCCAGCCGCTTGCGCTCGGTGACATCGAGGAGGATGCCGTGCCAGGCGAGGGGCTGACCGTCCTCGTCGCGCAGGAGGGTCGTGCGGTCCTGGACCCAGACCCAGGAGCCGTCGTCGGAAAGCAAGCGGTACTCCAGGTCGAAGTTGTCGCCGGATGTACCGGAAGCGATGTCGGCGGTGCGCACGGCAGCGACGTCATCGGGGTGGACGCGGGTGAAGAACGCTTCCAGGTGGCCGTCGCGCCGCTCCAGCGACAACCCGGTGAGGGCCGAAAAGCGGGGGCTGGCGTAGGTGAAGCGGCCGTCGGCGCCGGGCTCGAGGCGGTAGACCGCGGCGGGAACGTGCTCGACGATGGCGCGCAGATGCGCCTCGCTCTCGCGCAGGGAGGCTTCGAGCCGCTTGCGCTCGCTGATATCGAGGAGGATGCCGGTCCAACTGCGCGGGCGACCGTCCGGGTCCCGCTCCAGCACAGACCGGTCATGCACCCAGGCCCATTCGCCGTCGCCGCGTTGCAGACGGTACTCGATGTCCATTGGCTCCCCGCTGTGCTCGGCGTGGGCCGCGGCACGCGCGACGGCCTCGCGGTCGTCGGGGTGGACGCGCCCGAAGAAGGCGGGGAAGCCGAGGGGGAGCTCGTTGGGTTCGAGGCCGAGGAGGGCGGCGAAGCTGGGGTTGACGTACGTGGCCGAGCCGTCGGCGGGCGCGTCCTGGCGATACAGGGCGGCGGGGAGGTGCTCGACCAGTTTGCGCAGGCGCTCCTGCTGTTCCCGCAACGCCGCTGAGGCCGCCTTGTAGGGGGTGATGTCCTGCAACTGCCCGAAGTCGTAAAGGATGTCGCCCGCTTCGTCGCGGACGGCGGAGACGGTCAGCCGGCCGATGACGATCGAACCGTCCGGACGGAGATATCGCTGCTCGATCTCGAAGGCGTCGGATTCCCCGGCGTGGAGCCGCGCCACCTGCCGGCGGTAGGTCTCCACGTCGTCCGGATGGGTCAGGACTTCGAAGGGGAGCCCGATCAACTCCTCGCGGGAGCGGCCGACGATGCGGCAATAGGCGGCGTTGGCGTCGAGGCAGATCGTGTCGGGGCTGCCGAGGGACATGCCGATGGCGGCGTCTTCGAAGGCGCGGCGGAAGCGCATCTCGCTCTCGCGCAGGGACGCCTCGAGGCGCACGCGGGCGGTGATGTCGAGGAGGGCCCCGTGCCAGGCCACGGGGCGCCCGTCGTCGTCGCGCATGAGGACGCTGCGGTTGTCGACCCAGACCCAGTTGCCGTTGCCGCCCTGGAGGCGATACTGGACCTGCTCGGGTTCGCCGGTGCGTCCGGCGCGCTCGTCGGCGGCGCGGACGGCGGCGCGGTCGTCGGGGTGGACGCGGGCCAGCAGCTCGCCAAAATTGGCGGGGAGGTCGCTCTGGCGCAAGCCGGAGAGCTGCTCGAAGAGGGGGCTGACGTAGTGGAAGGCGCCGGCGGCGCCTGGTTCCTGGCGGTAAAGGGCGACCGGGAGCTGCTCGACGAGGGCGGTCAGGCGCGCCTCGTTTTCGCGGATGGAGGCTTCGGCGGCTTTCTGGGCGGTGATGTCCTGGATGTGGGCCAGCGCGCCGCTGAAGCCGCCGGCATCGTCGCGCAGGGCGGAAATCGTGACGCTGCCCCAGCGGATCTTGCCGTCCTTGTGTGCGAACCGCTGCTCGCGCTTGTAGGAGGCGGCGGCGCCCGACGCCAGGAGCGACCACGCCGCGGCGTCATCGGCCCGCTCCGCGGGGCCGACGATGGCCAGCACGTCGTCGGGGAGGGGATCGTCGCGTTCGAGTCCGAGCATGCGGCCGAAGGCGCGGTTGATGGCGACGACCTGGCCATCGGGGCCGACGACGGCCATGCCGATGGCGACGTGCTGCAACGCCGCGACCAAGCGGGAGAGCAACGCGCTGCCGCCACTCCCCGGGCCGCCGTTGCCCCTCGTCGTTCGCGCCGGAGCCACGCGACGCTGCCTCCTCGCGACCCTCGTCACCATTCTCGATACGAGCATTTCACGAATGCTTATGGTAGACGGGCTATTGGCTATTGGCTATTGGCTGTTGGCTGTTGGCTGTTGGCTGTTGGCTAACGGCGGCTGGATCCATGACCGGGG
>CALMZR010000257.1 GCA_937870845.1 uncultured Chloroflexota bacterium | reverse complement strand
GGCACGATGTCGCCGGCGCGCAGATGCACGATGTCGCCCGGCACCACCTCCTCGGCCGGGATCGTGCGCCACAGCCCGTTGCGCAGCACCCGCGCGTTGACGTGCAGCTGGCGCCGCAGCAGTGCCAGCGCGTCGCGCGCGCGCCGCTCCTGCAGGAAGGCCATCAGCGCATTGAACACCAACAGTACCGCAATCACCGCGGCTTCCACCCGCCGCCCGAGCAGGAGCTGAAGCACGATCACCGCCTCCAGCATCCACGGCACCGGCGCCCACAGCTTTGCGACGAACTGGCGCCAGGCCGGCACCGTGGTTTCGGCCACCGCATTAGCCCCGAAGCGCGCGAGCCGCGCCTGTGCGTCCGCCGTGCTCAGGCCGCGCGTGCGATCGGTTGGAGGAAGATCGGGGGAACGGGTGGCCACGTCGTTCATCGTACCCAGGCCTTGAATGCCCCCGGCCCGGGTCGGGAACGGCGGCGACAGCAAAAGAAGCAGGAGCAGCGCGGGGAAACGTCCGCACCCGCGCCCACGGCTACTTGCCGCGAATCAGCAAGACGGGCTTGGTCGCGACGCGCACGACGCCTTCGGCCACGCTGCCCAGAAACAGATGACTGAGTCCGCGCCGGCCGTGGGTGCCGATGACGATGAGATCGGCGCGCCAGGACTCCGCCTCGTCGGCGATCGCCTGCGGGATGCGCTGGCCGAGGGCGGTGATCTCGATCAGCTTCGCGTCGGCCTGAAGTCCCGCGTCGGCGACGCGCGCCAGCGCCTTGTCGAGGATGGCGCGGCCGGACTTGGCCATCGCGTCCCAGATCTCGGCCGGATTGGCGTACTCGCCCTCCCAGTTCAGCGTCACCTCGTCCACCGCGTGCACCAGATGCAGCTGCGCGCCGCCGCTTCTGGCAAGTTTGATCGCCTCCTGCAAGGCCAGGTCGGAAGTATCGCTGCCGTCGACGGCCACCATGATGCGCTGGTACATGTTTCACCCCCTGTGAACGTGTTGAGTGCGGTCTTGCAAAAAGAGTTCATTCCACGCCGGCGCCTTTCCGCCGTCGTCGTCGGGCGCGCGGCGATCACCCGCGCCCGCGACGTGATCTTCCGCTCCAGCGCCTCCACCACTCCGGACCCGCCGTCCCCGATGTCGGCATACCGCGTGACGACGCCGTATCGATGCGCCAGCAGCGCCAGCGGGAGCAACAATCCGGGATGCTCCTCCGTCGTGGAAACGATCTCGTCGCCTGCGTCCCACGTCATGCCCATCAGCGCCGCGTTGAGACCTTCCGACGCGCTGTGCGTCAGGGCGATCTCGTCGGCGTCGGCGCCGAAGATGTCGGCGGCCAACGCGGCCACGCGCCGGTTGCGGTCCCGATTGCTCTCGTACGTGCCGGGAACGATGCGCCCCTGATCCAGCTCGCGCCGTGTCGCCTCCTCGGCCGCCTCGCACGCGACCCGCGGAATCGGGCCATTCGAGCCCGTGTTGAAGTACCCCGTCGTCTGCACCGCCGGCAGCTGCTCCCGCAAAGCCTCGACCCGCGCGTCCGTCCTCGTATCGAGTGCCATCGTCCTTCTCAACCCCTATGAGGTCGCGCCAACCGCGCCCGCCGACATCGTGTATTCCGGTCGATCGCGGCCGTCAACACCGTGTCATTCCGAGCGAAGCGAGGAATCTCGGCGCCACCAACGCGCCGTTTCCCTCGAGCCAAGATAGTTCCTGGGAGCCCTCCTTCGTCGGATTGACACGGGAAGGGTGCAAAGAACTACTTCGCGCTCGCCGCCGCCAGCCCCCGGTCGAGATCCGCGACGATGTCCTCCACGTCCTCGATGCCGACCGAGAGGCGCACCAGCCCATCGGAAATCCCGATCTTCGCCCGCTCCTCCGCCGGCACCGCCCGGTGCGAGGAGATCGTCGGGTAGAGCACCAGGCTGTAGACGTCGCCCAGCGTCGTCGCCGGCACGACCAACCGCAACGCCTCCAGGAACCGGAACACGTCGCCCCGCCCCGCCCCTGCGATCTCGAACGAGATCATGCCGCCCCGCTCCGGCCGGTTGAAGATCGCCTCGGCGCCGCCCAGATTCTCCAGGCCCGGATAGTTCACCCGCGCCACGCGGCCGTCGCTCGCCAGCCACGCGGCGATGGTCCCGGCGCTCTCGCTCTGCTGCTTCATCCGCAACGGCAGCGTCTTGATCCCGCGCAGCGTCAGCCACGACTCGAACGGCCCCGCCACCCCGCCGACCAGCTTGTTGATCTCGCGCAGCTCTGCGGCCCGTTCCGCGCTCGTGGCGATCACGCCGCCGGTGACGTCCCCGTGCCCGCCGAGGTACTTCGTCGTCGAGTGGATGACCGAATCGACCCCGAACGCCGCCGGGTTCACCAGCCAGGGGGAGGCGAAGGTGTTGTCCACCGCTGCCTTGGCCCCATGCCGATGCGCCAGCTCCGCCACCGCCCGCAGGTCCGCCACCCGCAGCAGCGGGTTGGAGATCGTCTCCGCGTAGACGAGCGCCGTCGGCGCCGCGTTCAGCGCCGATTCCAGCGCGTCGAGATCGCGCAGATCGACGAACGTCGTCTCCACCTCCAGCGTCGGCAGCAGCCGATGGAGGATCGCGTACGTGGCCCCGTACACGTCCGGCGCGGCGACGATCCGCTGCCCGGCCCGGACATCCAGCAGCAGCGCCGCGTAGACTGCCCCCATGCCCGACGCGAAGGCGACCGCGTCTTCTGTCCCTTCCAGCGCGGCGATGGCCGCTTCCAGCGCCGTCGTGGTCGGGTTGGCGTAGCGCGTGTAGACGTAGCCTTGGCGCTCGTTGCCGAAGACGGCGTCGAGCGTGTCGGTGTCGTCGTAGACGAAGGCGGTGGCCGGGTAGATCGGCGTCGCCGTCGGGGTGAAATCGGGGCGCGGCCCCCGCTCCCCGGTGTGGACCGCGCGGCTGGCGAACCCGAGGCGACCCGCCTCCGGCCTTTCCGCGCTCGATGTGGACGGAGTCAAGAACCCGCTCCCTTGGTTAAGGCTGCCGTCGTCGCTGCCGGGGAGTCTAGGAGCCGCCCGGCGGACCGTCAACGAATCCCGCTCTGAACGTGAGGATGCTCGAAGGGTGAGCGACGCAACCGAAAATCAGTTCCTTGGCGCCCTGCTCGGCATGGCCATCGGCGACGCCCTCGGCGCCCCCGGCTCCGGCATGACCCGCGAGCAGATCGCCGCGCGCTTCGGCACGATCGACCGCTATCAGAGCGCTCCATCGACCGGCGACGACGCATCGCATCCGGGCGAGTTCACCGACGAATCGGAGTTCGCCCTCTGCATCGTCGAGTCGATGACCGCCAACCGCGGCCGCTTCGACCCCGAGACCGCCGGCGTCCGGCTCGTCCACCTCGCCGCCGGCCCCTCCCGCCGCTGGATGCACCCGGCCACCACCGCCGCCCTCGACGCCGCGGCCGACTCCCTCGAGTTCGAAGTCCCCCTGCACGAGGACGGCGAAGCGACCGGAGACGTCGCCGCGCGCGGCGTCCCCATCGGCCTCCTCCACGCCGTCGGCCGCTTTGACCCGGACCGCCTGCGCGCCGACGCTGAGGCCGTCGTCCGCCTCACCCACGGCGAACGCGCCGCCATCAACGCCGCAACCAGCGTCGCCTTCGCCGTGCGCCTGGCCGCCACCGGCCAACCACGCGCTGCGTGGGCCCGCGAAACGGCCGAGTTCCTCGGAGCCGGCCAGCTCGCCGAGCGCCTGCACGACCTCGACGGCTCGCTCGATGGCCAACCGGTCGCCGATGTCATCGCCAGAACCGGAACGGGCCTCGCCGCCGTCGAATCGGTCCCGGCCGCCCTCGCCGCCGCCATGCGCGCACCGGTCTTCGAGGACGCCGTCTTCGCCGCGGTCAACGCCGGCGGGGCCGCCGACACCATCGGCGCCCTCACCGGGGCCCTGGCCGGCGCCGCCAACGGCGCCTCTGGCATCCCCCAGGATCTCATCGACGGCCTCGAAGGCCGCATCTACGTCTCACTGGCCGCGCCCTGGTTCCACAAAGCCGCCCGCCAACGCGCCGGCCAACTCATCGACCTCCGACCGAGGCACGGCCCCCGGCCAGACATGCCGCCGCGGCAATAGCCTCGCGAACGCTCGGGCGAGGGAAGATTGCCAAGGTTGCCAAGATTGCCAACGTTGACGGCGCCCTACCCCTGGCAATCTTCCGCGGCCGGGGCCAGTAGCCCGCGCACGCAGGGGTCCTCTCGATCCGCGCTTCATTCGTCGAAGTCTTCGCCCAGGAAGTGCCGCCGAGCATCCTCATTCACCGGGAGTCCATCGGGGCCGGCGGTGTGGATAACCCCGTATCCCCACAATCCCGGATCCCGCTCCTGCGCCCGCTCCGCCCGCTCCCGCGCCGCATCCGCCTCCGCCCCGACCCCGATGAAGAGCGGTCCCTTCCACATCGCGAACGCGCGCAGCGGCTCGTACCACCGCGAACGGCAGCGGGCATAGTCCGCGATCGCCTCTCCCCAGTCGGGCATCGCCAGCAGGCGTTGGCTCAGCTCCCACACGTCCTTGAAGACCAGCGAGAGCCCTTGCCCCTGGGTCGGGTCATTGGCGCCCGCCGCATCGCCGATGAGCACGATGCCGCCGCCGGCAACCTTGCTGGCGAACACGTCGGCGCCGGGAAAGAAGGCCGCCGGGCCGACGGCGCGCACGCCACAGAACGTTCCCTCCGGCAGCGAGGCCGCGCTCGTCTCGATGATCGCCTCCGCGGCCCCGGCGCCACGCATCCGCTCCGCATCCTCCGCAGCGCAAAAGAGGTAGGCGCGCGCCCGGCCACTCGCCTGCCGAAAAACCAGCGAGGCTCCCCCCCGATAGAAGCCGATGTGCGAGGCCTCCGGATCGAGATCGAACCCCTCCACCAGAACCCCGCCGATGGCATGCTTGACCGGGTCGCGCATCGTCTCCGCCCCGATCCAGCGCCGCACCCCCGACTCGCTGCCGTCCGCTCCGACGATCAGCCGCGCGGAGATGCGGGACACACCGTCCTGACCTTCGATGGGCATATGGAACGTGCCGTTCGCGTCCCGATCTGGACGCTGCGCCTTGGCTGGGCGAAACACGCTTACGCCCGCTGCCTCCGCCCGGCGCAGCAACGTCTCCTGCAGCCCTGGATGGTTCACGCCCCACAGCCCATCGCCGCTCGGCGAGTCCGGCCGCCAGTCGTACGGCGGCAGCGGCTCGCGGTCGCGGTACGTCTGCCAGATCGGCAGCGGATGCGCGCCCGACTCCGGCAGCGCGTCGGCGATCCCCAACAGCCCCGCCAGCGTCGCCCCCCACGGCATCAGCGCCTCGCCCCGCACCCGATCCCGGAACCGCGCCTCCCGCTCGAAGATGGCGACGTCGATCCCGGCCCGAGCCAGCACGATCCCAAGCGCCGACCCCGCGACCCCGCCGCCGACAATGGCAACGTCGACAGGTGACGGGGAGACGGGGAGACGGGGTGTCAGGAATTTCTCGTCCCGGTCACCCTGACACCCCGTCACCCCATCACCCTGTCTCACTTCAACCTCGGATCCAGCACATCCCGCAACCCATCGCCCAGCAGGTTCAGACCAAGCACGACCGATACGATCGCCACCCCGGGAATCGTGGTGATCCAATGGCTCTGCATCATGTAGTTGCGCCCCTCGGCCATCATCACGCCCAGACTCGGCAGCGGCGTCTGCGCTCCCATGCCGATGAACGACAGCCCCGCCTCGACGATGATGCCCAGCGCCACGTAGTACGACGCCATCACCAGCGCCGGGGCCAGCACGTTCGGCAGCACGTGCCGGGCCAGGATGCGCGGCTCGCTCAGCCCAATGGCCCGCGCCGCCTGCACGAACTCCGCCTCGCGCAGGCCGAGCACCTCGCCCCGCACCACCCGCGCGAACCCGGCCCAGTTGATCAACCCCACCGCCAGGATCGCCGCCGTCAACCCCGGCCCCAGCACCCCGGCGAAGAGGACCGCCAGCAGGATCAGCGGAAACCCCCAGGTGAACTCCACGATCCCGCTGATGACCGTGTCCACCCAGCCGCGCCGATACCCGGCGATCGCCCCCGCCAGCGTGCCGATCACCATCGAGATCGCCGTGATCCCGAACCCGACGATGAGGGAGATGCGGATACCCGTTACCAGCCGCGACAGGATGTCGCGCCCGACCTGATCGGTCCCCAGCAGATGCCCGTCGCTCAGCGGCGGCAGATTGGCGGCGAGGAGGTTCTGCTTCGCGTAGTCGTACGGCGCGAACATCGGCCCAAACACGCCGAGCAGAACATACGCGGTCGCCACCAGCGACCCGAACAGCGCCAGCTTGTTGCGCGCCAACCGCCGCCACGCCGTCGCCAACGGCCCATCGGAGCGGATCGGCCGCGCCGCCGCCGCCCCCCGCAGCGCCGGCGCCTCAGTCGACGCTACCGCCACCACGCGGCCCCTGTTCCGACAATCACGTTCCGTGTCATTCCAAGGAACGAGGAATCTCGCGCCAGGAGCAAACCATGCCTCGATGAGCCCAGATTCCTCGCTATCGCTCGGAATGACACCGGACGGCTCGGCATGACCGACGCGCGGAGATCCCGCTCCCCGTTCTCACGCATGCCGAATCCTCGGGTCGGCCATGCCATACGCCACGTCCGCCAGCAGATTGGCCGCCACCACGACCGTCACCAGCAGCAGCGAGAAGAACTGCGCCACCGGGTAGTCCCGGCGCAGGATCGAGTCAACCAGCAGGTAGCCGAGCCCCGGCCATTGAAAAATCGTCTCCACGATCAGCGCGTACCCGACCAGCCATCCCAGCCGCAGCCCGGCCAGCGAGATGAGCGGATTCAGCGCGTTGCGGAACACCCGCCCGTAGACCACCGCCGTCTCCGACAACCCCTTGGCGCGGTGCGTCCGCACGTAATCGGCCCCAAGCTGCTCCAGCATCGAAGAGCGCGTCATGCGGATCGTCACCGCCGCCCCCTCCGCCGCCAGCACCACCGCGGGCAGGATGAGCTGGTCCGGCGCGCAGCAGCCGCCGGAGGGGAGCCAATGCAGCTTGGAGGCGAAGAGGAAAATCAGCAGCAGCGCCAGCCAGAAGTTCGGCATCCCCATCCCGGCGATGCTGAACCCGGTGATCGCCTGATCGATCGGCGTGTTGCGCTTGGCCGCCGCCAGCGCCCCCAGCGGCAACCCGATGCCGTAGATCAGCACGGTCGCCGCCAGACCCAGCACCAGGCTGTTGCGCCCGTAGAACCCGAGCAGCTCCTGGATCGTCTTGCCGGTGATCAGCGATGTCCCGAAATCGCCCCGAGCCAGGTTCTGCAAGTAGACGCCGTACTGCACCCAGATCGGCTGATCCAGCCCCAGCCGCTGCCGGTACGCGGCGCGCACCTCTTCCAGCGCGGTCGGGCTGAGCACGCCCCCGGTCGGATCGCCGGGCGCGATGCGCAACCCATAGAAGACCGCGATCGACGCGACCACGAGGACGATGGCCGTGCGCAGGCCACGGCGAACGAGATAGCTGCCCACGAAGTGAGTTTACCCGCCCGGTCAGCTCTTATTCTTGTCGCGCTTACGCCTCTTCTTGCGCGGCCCGTTGTTCCCGTCACCGCTGTTGGGGTTCGAACCGTCGCAAAGGACTATGAATTCGTGATTTTCGACAAACTCGGAGAACCCGGCGGCGACCGCATAGCCTGCACCCTGGCTTGAGTCACCACAAACTGCCTGATTGCTCAGGAGGACTTCGTCTGCTTGGAATTGGGTATCGTTCGGCAGTCCTGACAACAAGAACAGCGAGTCACCTGCCTGTAGTGTCCTTTCGATCTTGGGCCTATCGCGTCGATCTGGAAGAAACTCCACCCCCGAGATGAACGCTGAGATGTCGTCGCGATTGATAATTCTGACGACATCCGGATCACCTTCACCGCGGGACCTCGAAAGTGAGACTACGAGTTTTGGTCCCCGCCGCAATTCCCGCGCTTCTTGCCGATCGTCTCGCCGAGTCTGCTGCGTCGTCTTCTGGGTCGTTCGCCGCGTCTTCTGCTTGCTCCGCCGTGCGTCCTTGCGCGCCTTGATCTCGGCCAGGCGCTGCTCTCGTTCCAGCGTCGGATCGGTCGTCGTCGTGGTGGACGTGGTCTCGGAGGCGGCGATGGCCGCGACCTCCTGCTCCACGTTCTCGCTGAAGGGGGAGATGAGCGTCGTGCCGATCGAGACGGTCCCGCCTTCGCCAGCCACGCAGACGCCGTAGTTGGTGTTGATGGCGGAGGTGACGCACGTCAGCCCGTCGCAACACCCCATCAGCATCGTGCAGACATCGCCCGAGGCGCCGCACGTCGACGGAGTCAACTGGTTGGCGGAAGCGCCGCGAATGCCAGCGATCGCCAGCGTGCCTGCAACGCCCACGGCGCCGCGCCGCGAAACGCGAGTAGCGAGCATCCGCACGAACCGGTCGAACCTGGCGTCATCCACAAGCCGTTTCCAATCCAGGACACGCGGCGTTCGGCGACTCCGAGAGTCACGCGTAGTGTACGCCCATCGCGCCAGGGGTCAATGGACGAAAGTGCCATTCAACTGGACCGTCAGCACCGTCAATCCGCGGTTGCATGCCCCGGCCGAAATCACCCATGAACGCCTGCATTATGTTGAATAAATTGCCGGGTGTTGGCTGGCAGCCACGCGAGCCGCCGCCGCACGTCCGAACGCATCGGCCCCTTCCGTATCTTTGGCATCTTTGGCATCTTCGCGGCGGCCGGTCCGGATCGGCCGCTCGCGGCAAACGATCGCGGCGCGCTATCGGCTCCCGTGACCATCCTCGTCGGCCCGGGACAGGTGATGGCGACGCAGCTCCCCATCCGGCCCCGCCCCCGGCGGGTGAAAAACCAGGTCCATCGCGATCCAGACGGTGCGCGAGTACGGAAAAAAGAGAAGCGGGAAGGCGACCGCCAGCCCCACTGCCACGGCCTCCTGCCAGATCAGGTCCGCTTCGCGCAGGGCCGTTCCGAAGATCAGGAACAACGCCAGGCCAAGTCCGAGAAACTCGGCGACGATCAAGTTCAGCGCGTACGCGCCGAGGAAATACCCCTCTTCCCGCTCGAACCGCACGCCGCACGTCGGGCACGAATCGCGCAGCTCCAGATAACCCCGGTACACCCCGGGTCCGCCGCAGTAGGGGCAGCGCCGCGTGAGCGCGCGGCGCATCGTCGCCACGGACCGGGCCCACGTTTCGGGAGGGAGATCCCACACCTCCGTCCTCGGTTGGTCGCCGCCCGTCGCGCCCACGGGCTCATCCCCTGGCGTTGCGCACCTCCGCCGTCAGGGCGGGCACGACCTCGAACAGGTCGCCGACGATGCCGAACGAGGCGATCTTGAAGATCGGCGCGTCCGGGTCGCGGTTGATCGCCACGATGGCGTCGGCGCCTTGCATGCCGACGTTGTGCTGCACCGCCCCGCTGATCCCGACGGCGACATACAGCCGCGGCGACACGGTGCGCCCCGTCTGCCCGATCTGTTCGTAATGCGGCCGCCAACCAGCGTCGACCACAGCCCGAGTCGCCCCGACCGCGCCCCCGAACGCCTCGGCCAGCGCCTCGACCAGCGCGAACTGCTCCGGCTTGCCCAGCCCGCGCCCGCCGCTGACGACCACCTCCGCCGCGTCGAGGCGCGAGCCGCCCGCGCCCTTCGGCGTCGTTTCCTCCAGCGAGACTCGCAGATCGTCCGCTTTCAGCGCGGGGTCGAGCGTCTCGACCTCCGGTTGCGAGACGCCGGGCTCGGCCTTGGCGAAGCTGCCAGCGCGCACGGTCGCCATCGCCGGCCCGTCCCCCGGAAACCGCACCCGCGACACGGCGCGCCCGCCCAGCACCGGACGTGTCGCGCTGAGAACGCCGTCGTCCACGGAGAACGCGACGCAGTCCGCCGCCAGCCCCGCGCCGATCCTGGCGGCTGCCAGCGGCGCGTAATCCCGCCCCGCCGTGGTCCCCGGCACGAGCACGACGCCCGGCTTCGCGTCAGCCATGGCCTGGGTCAGGACCGCCGCGGCCGCGAGCGGCATATTGCCCGCGAGCCGGGGATCGTCCGCGATCAGGAGGCGATCGGCGCCCGCTGTCCCCCACCTCCGGGCCGCGTCGGCGATGCCGGAACCCATGAACAGGGCGACGACCCCGCCCCCGGCCGCATCGGCGAGTTGCCGCGCGGCGGAGAGCATCTCCCAGGAGATCGGCCGTGGCGTCCCATCGACCGCGGCCTCCCCCACGACCAGGACATCCTCGCCAGCCTGCATTCGTTGCATCCTCCTCAGTGCGTTGAAACCGCGGGCAGGCGGCGCAAAGCACCTCGCGTGCCCATGCCGCCATGCTCGACGCCGCGCCCAGGCGCCCGTGCCAAGGCGAACGACGCGAACCATAGTCGGCCGCGGGCCGCATCCATTCGCGAACGGCGAGATGCTTTGGCCCGCGGCCTCAGCATGCCATGGGTCGTGTCCGGGGGCGCTAGCTGAACACCTCGTCGATCGACCCGGCGATGGCGTCGGCGACGACGTCGAGCTCGGGCTGCTGGATGGTCAGCGGCGGCGAGATGGCGATGCCGTCGTTGACGGGGCGGACGATGATGCCGCGCTCGCGGGAGGCCGCGGTGAGGCGGGCGCTCAGGTTGAAGGACGGGTCGAGCCTCGCCTTGGTCGCCGTGTCGGCGACGACCTCCACGAAGAGCATCAGCCCCTTGCCGCGGACGTTGCCGACGTGCGGGTGGCCGTCCAGCCGGTCGTGCAGGGCGGCGAGGAGATAGGCGCCGCCGCGGCCGGCGTTCTCCGGCAGCCGCTCGCGCTCGATGATGTCGATGTTCGGCAGCGCCACCGCGCACGAAACCGGGTGCCCGGAGTAGGTGAACCCGTGCATGAACATGCGGTCGGGGGTGCTGAGTGCGTCGAAGACCTCGTCGCTGACGCCGACGCCGCCGAGCGGGACGTAGCCAGAGGTGACGCCCTTGGCGAAGGAGACGATGTCGGGGGTAACGCCGTACTGCTGCATGCCGAACATGGCGCCGGTGCGCCCGAAGCCGCAGATGACCTCGTCGAAGATGAGCAGGATGTCGTGCGCCTTGAGCACCGGGGCGATCGCCGCCCAGTAGCGATCCGGCGGGACCACCACGCCGCCGGCGCCCTGCACCGGTTCGCCGATCATGGCGGCGATGGTGTGGGCGCCCTCGCGCGCGATCGTCTCTTCCAACTCCCGCACCAGGGAGGCGACGAACTCGTCCTCGCTCATCCCCTCGCTGTGGCGGTAGTGATACGGTGGCGTGAGGTGCAGGTAGCCGGGAGCCTGCGGCCCGAACCCTTCGTGGTAGGCGGGGATGCCGGTGGCCGCCAGCGCGCCCATGGCGATGCCGTGGTAGGCCATCTTGCGCGAGAGGATGGTGACCTTTTCGGGCTGGCCCTTGAGCCACCAGTAGTAACGGGCGATCTTGAGCGCCGTCTCGTTCGACTCGGCCCCGCCGGCAGTGAACTGGAAGTGGTTGAGGTCCCCGGGGAAGAGCCCCGCCAGCCGCGCGGCCAGCTCGATCGGGGGCGGCGAGGCGAGGCCGAAGAAGGTGGGGACGAACTCGACCTCGCGGATCTGAGCCGCGGCGGCCTCGGCCAGCTCGGCGCGCCCGTGGCCGACGTTGACGTTCCAAAGCCCGGCGAAGGCGTCGATGTAGCGCTTGCCGTCCGAGTCCCAGAGGAAGACATCCTCGCCGCGGACCATGACCAGCGGCCCGTGCTCGCGCAGCGCGCGCAGGTTCGAGAGCGGGTGCAGCAGGTGCGCCTGGTCCTGCGCGACCAACTCGGCGGTGTTCCAGGTTTGCACGACGGCCATGATGCCTCCGTTACGGGTGTCGGGGTTTCCGGGTGTCAAGGTGACAGGGTTATAGCACGAAGTTGGGGGCACGGGATCAGTCCCGCGCCCCCATTTCACCTAGACACCCTGTGATCCCGTCACCCTACTCGATGGGCGCTCCGGCCGGGTTGATGATCACGTCCCCGCCGTCGCCGCCCTCGCCGCCCTCGCCGCCTTCGCCGATGCCGGTGGCGTCGCTGCGGTTGTCGTTGCGGTTCCGGTCCTCGTTGTTGATGTCGATGTCGACCTCGGGGCCGTCCCCTTCCGGCGGGGAGGCCGTGCCGTAGTCGCCGCCGTCGGCGGAGGCGATGAGCGGCGCGTCGTTCTGGTAGACGTTGACGGTGGTTGGGTAATCGATCTCGCCGCCGTGCAATTCGGCCGCGCCGGCGATGTCGCCGGTGCTGATCGAGTTGCCGGTATTCTCGCCGGTGACGATCGTGCCGATTTGGATTTCGCCGCCGGACGAGGCAGAAGCGATGCCGCCGTTGCTGGCGCCGGTGGTGATTGGTCCCGAAGATTCTTGCGCAGCGGCCCCGGCGATGGCCGCACTGCACACCGTCCAAGCCATCGCCGTCGCGGCCAGGAACCGACCCACCACGCCGCGAAACCCACGTTCGATGCGGACCCCGCCGCGGTCCTTCAGAATTGGCTGCATGAATCCCCTCCCATCCCGCCTCTTGCGGTTGCCCTGCTCCAGACGAGCGACGGGGCGCGATTCGCGCCGAGCCGCCGGACAGCAACCGACGTCGGGAGGCTGGATCTCCTTCCCCGCATGAACCTAGCACTGTACGGCCATGGTGTCAATCGGAATCGAGAGGAATGAGCCCGCTCAATGGTCCTGATGGCGCCTGCCGCCGCGTCGATTCAGGCGTCGAGCAGCGTCCCGCCCAGCGCGCGGATCTGCTCGTCGCTCGCCCCGGCGGCGCGGGCCGGCGCCGCGACGTCGCGCTCGAGATCGGGAACCCAGCCGCGCAGGACCGTTCCGTCCGCGGAAGCGGTCAGCGCGGCGCCGGCGCCGGCGGGCAGGATGATCGTCTCGCCGCGGGAGAAATCGGTCTCGGAGGCGCCGGTTGCGGCAGTCCATCTCCCCCGGATGCACGTCAGCGCCTGCGGGCTGGCAGCCGTCGGGACGAGGGCGATGCCGGCGGCGGCGATCCGCTCCAGGGCGAAGTAACGCGTGGCCACCAGCAGCTCGCGCTCGGCGTGGTTGGCGCCGATGGCGATCGGCGAGATCGGCTCTGGCCGGGAGCGGGGATCGACGACGGCCAGCCCCGCGTCGTGATGCAAGGGACGCGAGGCGCCTGCGGCATCGACGCGGCCCCAGTCGTCGAGGCGGAAGGTGACGTTGGAGGGCTGCTGGATTTCGTAGAGGGTGACGCCGGCGCCGAGGGCATGGGGCGTGCCGGCCGGGATGAGCACCGTCATCCCTGGTTGGGCGGAAACCCGACGCAGGAAATGGGCCGCCGAGCCATCGGCGCGGCGGCAGGCGGTAGCAAAGTCATCAACGTTGGCATCCAGGCGCAGTCCGAGAAAGATGACGCTGCCGGGGTCGGCGGCCAGCACGTGGTACGCCTCGGTTTTGCCCGTGCCGAGATTCGCTGCTGCGGCGGCGCGGTCGTCGGGATGGACTTGGATGGAAAGGTCGGACTGGCTGTCGATCAGCTTCACCAGGAGGGGGAAGATGGGGCGGCCGCCGGTGACCGCCAGGCCGGCGGCTCCCACCCAGGCGGCCGGATCCCGACGTGTCAGCTCGCCCAGCGTGATGCCCTGGGAGGCCCCGGAGGCGACGATCGAGTCTGGCGCGGTCAGGAGCGCCTCGCCGATCTGCTCCCCCGCGGGCAGGGCGACGCCCCAGGCTTCGAGCCGCCGCCCACCCCAAGGTTTGGCGTCGAGGCGAGGCCGGACCCTGATGGGCTCTATCACGCGCTGCGGCACGGGCCGTTTGCGGCCGGTTCCATAGACACGATGTCTCCCCGGCTATCGTTTGCGCTCAGCGACTTGGCGGCGCGCGGCCACCTGAGGCGGCTTGGAGGGTCCATGATAGAGAATTTTTCATCGCAAAGAGCGAGAATCGGACCCATGAGCGACGAGAAGGACGCGCCGGGACCGTTGGCCGATCTGCGGATCGTAGCTGTCGAGCAGTTCGGGGCGGGGCCGTTCGGGACGCTCTTGCTGGCCGATCTTGGGGCCGAGGTGATCAAGATCGAGGACCCGGCGGCCGGCGGCGACATCGGGCGCAGCGTCCCTCCGGGCGCCGTGGACGGCAGCAGCCTCTACTTCGAGGCGTTCAACCGCGGCAAGCGCAGCATCGCACTCGACCTGACGAACGCCGCCGGGCGCGAGGTGCTCCATCGGCTCGTGGCCACCTCCGACGCGGTGTACAACAACCTGCGCGGCGATCTGCCGGAGCCGCTGGGGTTGACCTATGCCGCGCTGGGCGAGGTGAACCCGGCCATCGTATGCGTCTCGCTCTCGGCGTATGGGCGCGAGGGGGAGCGGCGGGCCGAACCGGGGTACGACGCCCTGGTGCAGGCGGAGGCGGGCTGGGCCAGTCTCACGGGGGAGCCGGGGACGCCGCCTGCCCGGAGCGGGTTGCCGATGGTCGATTACGCGGCCGGGTTGACCGCGGCGTGCGGTCTGCTCGCCGGGGTCCACGAGGCGCGGCGCACCGGATATGGCAGGGACATCGACGCGTCGCTGTTCGACACGGCGCTCGCGATGCTCAGCTATCAGGCGACATGGTGGTTGTCCGCCGGCATCCCGACGAAGCGTCTGCCCCATTCGGCGCATCCCAGCATCGTCCCGTTTCAATTCTTCGAGACCGCGGACGGCTACATCGCCATCGCCTGCGCCAAGGAGAAGTTCTTTACGGCGCTGGTCGAGGCGCTGCAGTTGCCGGAGTTGACGCGCGATCCCCGCTTCGCCTCCTTTGCCGCGCGGCACGAGCATCGGGAGGCGCTGATCGAGACGCTGTCGGCGCGCCTGCGAAAGCGAACCACGTACGAGTGGCTCGAGAGGCTCCGCGGTGGCGTTCCGTGCGCCCCGGTGCGCGACATGGAGCAGGCGCTCGAGGTCGAGCGGTTGCGGGAGCGGGGGATGCTGGCGTCGTACGATCACCCACAGCTGGGGGCGGTGCGAGGCGTGGGCCTGCCACTGAAGGCATCTGGTTTCGCGCCTGAGTATCGGTCGGCTCCGGGGCTTGGGGCCGATGCGGCGGAGCTGCTTGCCGAGATTAGATACAACGCCGATGAGGTTGCGAGTCTCACCCAGCGCGGGGCGTTTGGGGACCGGCAGCCGTAGGGCCGAAGCGGCGAAGGGAGCACGACGCCCTCGCTCACGACTCCGCGCCGATGAGCGCGGCGCCGACGACCCCGGCGTGATCCCCGAGCTTGGCGCGGGTGAACTCGACGTTCTGGCGCGGGGCGGCCAACGCCTCCCGCCGCGCGTACTCGACGGCGACGTCGAACATCAGGCCGACCGATTCGATGACGCCGCCGCCGAGGACGATCCGCTGCGGATTGAGGAGGTTGATGACCGAGGCGAGGCCATACCCGAGGTAGCGGCCGGCTTCGGTGATCGTCTCGGTCACGAGCTCATCGCCCGCTTTCAGGGCGTCCTCGAGGACGCCCGACTTCACCGCCCCGCTTTCGGGCCACATCGCCGCCGTGGAGAGGTCGGGCGCCAGCTCGGTCAGGATCGACGTGCGGCCGCGCTTGAGGTCGCCCATCAAGCTGAAGGTGATGGCAGTGCGCGAGGCGTACGCTTCCAGGTGGCCGCGCCCGCCGCAGCCGCAGAGGCGGCCGCCGGTATCGACGACGATGTGCCCGATCTCCCCGGCGCTGCCGCTGGCCCCGGCCACCAGCGTGCCGCCGGTGACGACCGCGCCGCCGACGCCGGTGCCGACGAAGCAGCAGATGAAGTCCTGCACGCCCTGCCCGGCCCCGAAGGCCAGCTCCCCGGCCGCGGCGACCTGGACGTCGTTGCGCAGCGCGGCGTTGACGCCGTACTTCTCGCGCAGCGATGCGGCAATGGGCAGGTCGATGACCGCCTGGCTGAGGTTTGGGGTGCCGAGGAGAACGCCCTCACGCGCGTCTACCTGCCCTGCCGCGCCGACGCCGATGCCCAGAAGTTCCTTCGGTTTCAGCTTGGCCGATTTGAGGGCCGCGTCCGTCGCGCCGTGGATCTTGCCGAGGATGTCGTCCGGGCCGTCGGAGGCGGAGGTGCGCTTCTTGGCGGTGGCCACCACCTCGCCGGAGTCGACGTCGACCACCGCCGCCAGCAGCTTGGTGCCTCCAAAGTCGATGCCGATCGCGTGCCGCTTGGCCATGGGTCATTCCTCCACGCGCGATCCCGGTCGAGTTACGGGTGGTCGAGAATCTCCAGCACCGGTGCGAACTCCTCGATCGCCTCGGCCGTGATGGGATCCATCACCAACTGGACGTGGCCGATGCCGGCGTCCGCGTATTGCCGCAGCACGGATGCCATCGCCTCCGGCGTTCCGGTCAGCGGTTCGATTTTCGCCTCGTCCGTCGCCCCAACATGTCGCCCCTTGCCGCCGCTGAGGCCGACGTAGACGGCGCAGGTGCGTTCGATCTCTTTCGGATCGCGGCCGGCGCGAGCGCAGGCGTCGTCCAGCTTTTGCAGCCAGGGTCCGAGGTCTTCCGGTCGATTGTTGAACCAGGCGTACCAGGCGTTCCAGCTCTGGATGTAAGGCGCGGTGATGGCGAGCATGCGCTCCCCGGCCGAGCCAACCATGAGCGGGATGCCGCCCACGCGCGGCCCCGGCGGCAGGATCTGGCCGTCATCGGCGGCGTAGTACTCGCCGTGGAAATCGAGGGTCTCGCCGTTGAGGAGGCGGCGGATGATGGTGAAGGCTTCCTCGAAGCGGGAGACGCGGTGGTCGTAGGGGTAGCCGAAGGCGGCGTACTCGCGCTCGTTCCAGCCGGCGCCGAGGCCGAGGATGAGGCGGCCGCCGGAGATCTCGTCGAGCGTGGCCGCCTTTTTGGCGATCATGCCGGGGTTGTGGAACGAGGTGCAGGCGACGAGGGGGCCGATCTCGACGCGGTTGGTGATGGCGGCCACGGCGGCCATCACCGTCCAGGCTTCCCAGGGGCCGCGCGGCGGCTCGTCGCCGTCCTGAAAGATAATGTGGTCCCCGACCCAGATCGAGTCGAAGCCGAGGGCTTCGATGGTGGTCGCCATGCGCGCCAGGTCGCTCCAGGGGGCGACGCGCTCGACCTCCGGGAGCTGGACGCCGACTTTCAAGGGGCGTCCGCGCGACGGTTTGTCCGGCATTCGTTGCTCCTGCTCCGCCTTCGGTGCTGATTCGCGGAACGGGATCATACCGCAGCGTGATCGGCCTCATGCGGAATCCGAGTGGTTGCGGGGCGGGGCCGAGCCGGCGAAGGGTGCAAAGGATGCAAAGGCTACGGGACAGGGTCGGCGCGCATCCTTCGGCCGCCGCGGGGCCGCCCGCGGCCACCGCAAGCGTCCACCCGGTTTCCGTGTCACCCCCAGCTTCCTCGCCCATCGCGATGGGCGAGGGGTACGCCAGGCGGCTCGCCGCAGGGTCAGGTTAGGACTTGGGTCGCGGCCTCCATGAACTCGTCGATCTGCTCGGACTCCCAGACGAGCGGCGGGAGCAACCGGAACGTTGTCGCGCCGGCGGGGAGGACGAGGACGCCGCGCTCCTGCAAGCCGCGCAGCGTGGGGGTGACGCGCTCTTTCAGCTCGACGCCGATCATCATGCCGCGGCCGCGCACCTGGCGAATCTTCGGGCTGTCGAGCGCGGTCAGGCGGTCCATGATTGCCTGGCCGATGCGAGTGGATTGCGCGTACAGATCGCGGTCCCGGAGGGCGCGCAACGTGACGACAGCGGCGCGGCAGGCGAGGGGGTTGGCCCCGAAGGTCGTGCCGTGGCCGCCGGAGGGGATGGCCTCGGAGATGGCCTCGGTACACATGGTGAGACCGATGGGGAAGCCGTTGGCCAGGGCTTTGGCGGTCACCAGGATGTCCGGCGTGACGCCGGAGGGGGTGATGGCCCACGGTTCGCCGGTGCGGAAGCCGGTCTGAATCTCGTCGGCGATGAGCAATGCGCCGCGCTCGTCGGCGATGCGGCGGGCGGCTTGCAGATACTCCGTGGACGCCGGCCAGATGCCGCCCTCGCCCTGGATCGGCTCGAGCAGGATGGCGGCGGTGTCGTCGCCAACCGCGGCGTCGAGGGCGTCGGCGTCGTTGAAGGAGACGTGGACGGTCGCGGGGGCCAGCGGTTCGAAGGGGGCGCGGTACTTCTGGTCGGCGGTGACGGCCAGGGCGCCGAGGGTGCGGCCGTGGTAGCCGCGCTTGGCGGCAACGAGGTTTGGCCGGCCGGTGGCGACGCGAGCGAATTTCAGGGCCGCCTCGATCGCCTCCGCGCCCGAGTTCGACAGGAAGGAGCGCGTCAATCCTGCCGGGGCGATCGCCGCCAACTCTCCCAGCAGTTCCGCTCGGACATCGCTGTAGAAGCTCTGGTGGCCAGTCGCCAGCGTTCGCAATTGATCGGCCATCGCCGCGGCGTACTCGGGGTCGGCGTGCCCGAGGATGGCGACGCCATAGTTGCTCATGGCGTCGAGGTAGCGGCGGCCGTCCGAGTCGAACAGGTATGGGCCCTCGCCGCGGACAAGGGCGATCTCCCGTTTGGCGTAGAGCGGCGGCTGGTGCTCGTTCTCGAGGCGCTGGATGTCGGAGAGGGTCATCGTTCCGGCGGCCATGATCTCCTGCTTCCTATCTGGCGGCGACGGCGCCGGCGCGGCGCACGGTCGTTCCCTGGCCGTTCAGCGCGGCGCGGATGGGGTGATCGATGCGGCCATCGGCGAAGATGACGCGGCCGACGCCGCGCCCGATGGCCCCAAGGGCGGCTTCCACTTTGACGACCATGCGGCCGCCCGCCGCGGCGAGGGCGCTCTCCGGCGAGCCGGCGTCGATCTCGGCGATCAGGGTAGTTTCGTCGTCCCGGTCGCGCAGCAATCCGGGAGTATCGGAGAAGAAGAGCAGTCCGTCCGCGCCGAGCACCGTCGCCAGTGCGAGGGCGAGCTTGTCGCCATCGACGTTGATCGGGACGCCCTCTTCGCCGAGCGCGGGCGGGGTGAGCACGGGTAGGTAGCCGTTGTCGAGGAGGAGTTGGATCAGCGAGGGATCGACGGCCTCAAGCGTGCCCGCGTGGTCGTCGCGCAGGATCTTCTGCTTGCCGTCTTCGCTGCCGCGCAGGACGGGCTTGCGCCGGCCGACGCCGATACCGCCGTCGATGGCGCTCAATCCGACGGCGTTGACGCCCGCCGCACGCAAAGTGGCGACCAGACGCTTGTTGACCTTGCCGCAGTAGGCCATGAGCATGGCGTCCATCGTCGCGGCGTCGGTGTAGCGGGTGACGCGCCCGGACGAGGACGTGATCATCCGCGGCGGCATGCCGAGTTGGCGGCTGAGCTGGCTGAACTCGGCGTTGCCGCCATGCACGACGACGACCGGCTCGGTCACTTCCGCCAGGTCTTGCGCGAAGTTGGTGTAGCCGCCTTCGCCGATGGCCGCGCCACCGCCGATCTTTACTACGAGCATTTCGTCGTTTGTCCTCCCTATCCGGCGCCGTGACAGCACGACACCATCGTAGACACTGTAGCGCGAATCCTCACGATGCGAAGCCGTTGCTCAGACAACCATAGGTTTCGTGCGCCATCCGCCTCCGCGCCTCCGCACGATCGCGCGCGCCGCTTGACGAGGTCACCCATGAAGAAACGATCCGTGAAGCGCTCCGAGCGATGGTTCCTCGCTGGCGTGGCAGCGACTCCCGTACCGCAGCGAAGACGGGGGTAGTCTCCAGCGTCGAATGCAACGGGGCCGGCCAGACGATCTGGCCGGCCCCGTAGTCTGCCCGCGGATGAGACGCTGACCTACTCGAATTCTTCCGGATCGATCTCGGTTACCGGAATCGGTTGCGAAACCTCGGCCGCGCCCTCGGATCGAACCGAGTTGGCAAAGAAGTCGTCGCAGTCGAAGAAGTCATTGAGGCAGAAGTTGTCGAAGTCGTCGTTGTTGCAGCACCGCTCGTTGGGCGTGCAGCAGTTCCGGACAGGGCCGTTGAAGCCACAGGTTTTCCAGCCGGCCGGGCAGAACCCGTTGTTGAAGCAGCTAGGATGGTTTCTCGGCACGCAGACGTCGACGCCGCTCAATCGGCAGCAGTCCCAGTTATCGGGACAGCGCTGCCCGTTGCAGCGGCGTCCCGCGCCGCCGCCGCCGCCGTACCAGCAGCGCCCGTTGCGGCAATTCGAAAAGCAGCAATCCCGGTTCGAATCGCACTTTCCACCAAACCCGCGGCACTTGTTCTTCTTCCGGTTCTTGTTCTTCCTGGCGGATGCGTCCTCACCCAGCAGCGCCACAGCCGCCGTCAGCGAGCCGCCGAGCAGCAACCCGAGCGCACCGCGTCGCGTCGCCGTGTCACGCAGGCGATGGACGACCACCGACAACCGATCGAATGACTTTCCGTCCATGTCTCGCCCCTTCATGATCGGCGGCGCGGCCGATGCTCAACGCTGACCACGACGCCAGCGGCCCGCCGCGCATCGCGCTCACGGACACCGCGACGTCAGACACTCCATAGAACGCATGCTGCCAGCGAATCGTGTCTCATCGCGCACCTGGCTGAACCCGCGTCGATGGGTCAAGACGCGGGCGAACCAGGACTCCCGGCCAAGGACCTCCGGGCCCTCGGGGAATCGCGGTCCGCACGTCAGACGGCGGCCACCGTCGGCCAAGCCGGACGGCCTACGAAAGTCCGCACTCGCCCGCGATCGACGCTAACTCGGCTTCGCTCTCCTGCAGACGCGCTCCCGCGGCGTTGAACGTATTCATCCCCCCGGCCAGCTCGAGGACCGTATCTTTGCCGGGATCGGCCGCCCCCAGGATCTGCTCGATCGCGCCGCTGTAGGCGTTCAGCGTCGCGGCGAGCGCTTGGCCTGCTGCCTCGGCTTCGGGCGGCGTGCTCTCCGCAAGCTGGGCCTCGGCCAGCGCCGCGTATTCCGACATATGCTCGGCCATGCTGTCGAGATCCGCGAGCGTTGCGTCTTCGACACTCATCTCGCCCGCGCGACGGATGCGCTCCCGCGTCGACGCCAACCATGGTTCGAGATCCGCGCAAGCGTCGTCCGCCACTGAGGCGCTCACGTCCTCATCCGGCTCAGCCGCGGGCGTCCCTCCCGGAGGCGCCGACTCGGTATCGCCGCCATCCTCCAGGCCGGCAAGCTGGATGAGCTGGCCGCTCACGGGGCTGGTGTAGATGCCGGCAACGCCGGTCCCTTCCGGTACAGCGAACACAGCCGCCCCGGAGAGACGATCGCCCGGGGCGAGCTGCGCCCTGGTGAGGTCGGGGATGATCTCGGTCTCGTCCGGGCGGCTGACGCTCGTCGCGCTCCAGAGACCGCCGTTCGCGTCACGCAGGAGCAATCCAGACGGCTCGACAAAGAATCGGCCGGCGCCCGAATTCTCGTAGATAAGCGTGACGAAGACGAACCTTGCCCCCTCCGGTGGACTCTGGCCCGGCTCGACAGCCTCGAAGGGGTCGGTCAGCTCTGCCACCGTGACCGTCCCGCTCCCGCCCTCCGAATCGACAATCGCGACCGCGTCACCGAGGTTTGGCGCGTCTTCCCCCAAAAGGTCGGCGAGGGGAACGAGTCGGCTGCTTTCCGGTTGGTAGTAGACGCGAGCGGGCGCGCTTCCTTCCGGCAAGACGAACCCGGCCAGGCCGGTGACACGGCTCCCGGGCGCCAGCGTCTGGCTCGAAAGTTCGGGCACCAGCGCCTCATCCGGCAAGACGATACTCGATTGGTCCCAGAGGAAGCCCGCGTCGTCCTGCAGGACAATCGTCCAGGGCGCGATGTCGAAGCGGGCGCCAGCGTCCGCGTCAAAGGCGACGGTGAGCGCCACGTAGCGGGATCCCGCCTCCGGCGGGTAGGCGGGATCGAATTCGGTAAACGGATCGGACACTTCGGTCACGGTGATCGAGCCGATTGGCAAGCCATCCGCATCTGCGACCGGCACGGCGGCTCCAACCGTGTCCGGCTCCTGAGCGGCCACAGGCGCTCCAAAGCGGATCGACAAACCGGCGACCAGCACGGCGGACGTGAGGAGAATCGCGAAGAAAACACTGGTGCGCTGCATGGTCAAATCTCCTGGCGGTGAGTTTGGACGAGCTGCCCTCGTCCACTCTACACCCTGCTGGATCGTCAGCGAACCGGTCGGGCCAGGACTCGACGTCTATGGATCGAGCGCCTCCAAGCTCCGCGCCGCCCACTCGGTCCCCGCCGGGGTATTCGGATCGAGCATGAGTTGGACATGGGCGATACCGGCGGCCGCGTAGCTCGCCAGATGCTCGGCCAGCTCTTCGGACTCCCTCGCCTTGAAACCGGGCTTGTCCTCGGATGGGCGGCCCGTAGCCGTCGGCAGGTCGACCAGCAGGCTGACCGTGCGCTCCACGGTGGCCGGGTGGCGGCCGGCGGCTTCCATCGCCGCGTCGACCTTGGCGCGATCCTCGGCCAGCTCTTCCAGTGTCTGCCGCGCCCAGGCGTTCCAGATGTCGCCGTACCGCGCCAGCAAACCCAGCATGCGCGGGGCGGTCGACCCGATCATGATCGGCGGGCCGTTCGGGCGCGGTCCGCGCGGGCGCAGCTCGCAGTCTCTCGCGACGTAGTACGCGCCCTCGAAGTCGACATGCCCGTGGCGCAATAAGCCATGGATGATGGCGATCGCCTCGGCGAACCGGCTCACGCGATGGTCGAACGGGTAACCGAAGGCGAGGTACTCCGGCTCGTGCCACCCTGCTCCGAGCCCCAGCACGAGACGCCCTTCGGCGACCTCATCGACCGTGTCGACGATTTTAGCCAGTAGCGCCGGGTTGCGGAACGACGTACTACTGACGAGCGGCCCGATCTCGACCCGCGAGGTCACCGCCGCCAGCGCCGACAGCAGCGACCAGCTCTCCCACGGCCCCTGCACCTCCTTCCCAGGAAACCGATAAATCAGATGGTCGGCGTTCCAGAGCGAATCGAAACCCAGCTCCTCGGCCATGCGCGCCATCGCTGCCAGATCGGACCAGCGCGCCGTGGCCCCGCCCATCTCGCGCTCGGTGTCGGGCAAGATCAGGCCGACCTTGAGCGGTCGTTGGCGCAGATCCTGTGCGGCATCCGGCATCGGCTCTCCCTTCGCGCGAGGCGGTTGGCGATTCGTCGTTGTCATTCCTGGCCCTTATAGCATCTTCGTCAGCCAGCGCCACGGCTTTTTGCCATCGGCCGGCTGTGGCGGCTCGGGCGGCATTGCCTCCACCAACACATCACGGAGGCGGTCGACGAAGGCTTGCTCCTCGTTCCGATCGGAGTCCGGCGGCAAGGCATCGAGCGGCGGCGCGATGCGCACGCGCAGCGTCTTCCCTCGCCACAGCTCCGTAGCCCCTGCCAAGGCGACCGGGAGGACACGCCGACCGGAATGCTCGCTGATGAAGGCCACGCCACGCTTCAGCGGCATGATGTCCGGATCGGGTTTGTCGCCCCAGCCTTCCGGGAAAATGCCGATGCGGTTCCCTTGGGACAGGATGGCCAACGCCAACTCGAGCCCGTCGCGATTGAGCGCCCCCCGCGTCTCCACCGGAACCATGCCGCCGGCAAGACTCATGGCGAGACGTTTCCACCTCCGGTCGCCCGCGGTCCCGATAGCGGCCAGAAAGTAGGTCCGCGGCAGCGGCGGCAAGACGGTCAGGATCAGGAACGGATCGATCCAGCTCCGATGCGGCGCGGCGGCGACGATGAGCGATTCGCCCGTCGGGACGTGTTCGAGGCCTTCGACCTCGATCCGGAACCGGAAGAGACCCATGCCGATCAGCGCCAGCCAGAGCTTGATGCGCCGGGCTTGCAGGGAGGACCACGGCGATGGGCGAAAACAGTCGGTGTTGGCAAACCCTGAGCCTCCCACGTGCCGATACTCAATCTGACCTTATCAGCCGTGAACGCTGGATACCGAGTCGTTGAGCGCACTGGTCAAACGAATGGACGACGCTGCATCCGAGCGCCTCAAATCGTTCTCGCAGCTTGTCCTCTCCAAAGTCCTCTGCGTCTCGCGTCGCAAAATAGTGCGGGTCCGAACCGCGTGGTTCAGCTAGATCGTTGAGAACCGCTGCCCCGACAATCGCATCTGGCATCTTCTTGAAGTCAAACTCCACTGATAGCGCCAGTGCCTCCCCATATAACATCGCATTGATCTCAATGATTGTCGCAACCTCGATAACGCGTTGAACGGTTTCGTCGAGGCGTTTCTTTTCTCGATCCTCGATCTCGGCGAAGAGATCGGCCATTGGCTTGAGCTTCACGGTATCGGAGGCATGCGGACTTGAGCGCTCCAACGACCGAATCTCCTCGTTCAACCGATTCCTTAGTTCCCGCCGTCTGTCACCCTGGCGCCGAACTGTGGAGAAAGGCTCGAGGAGAGCGCAGGATGGAATGACCAACTCAACTCCGCCCCGCTCGGCGTGGACGAGGATCGGCTCAGCTGCCTCAGATTGTTTTTGCCCAAGCGCGATCTCAAGGACAAAATTCGACTCGACGTAGACTGTCATACCCGCTCATTGATGGTGACGCCCGCTCCGCCCAAAGCCTCAAGAAACCCGGTGCCACTGAGGGGCGCAATGACGTCGCCAAGCTCGGGCGCTCTGCCAAGCGCGAGATCAGAAAGCCAATTCGCGACCACAAATTCAAGCGAGCCGCCACTTAGTCGTTCGCTGGGCTGGAGCCACGGCGCGTAACCGCTAATGATCGGCGCTGTCGGGAATCCGACCGTCGGGAGGGCTTCAGGAGCTGACTTTGGGTGCTCGGCCCAAAGCCAACCCGTGTCTTGCGAAATAATCAGGAAATATGGAGCGAGTGGGCTCGCCAAGTGGTGAATGATCAAGTTGCGGCGGATCGACGCTGCTATCTCGGCAGTCAATCCTGGCCGATTCTTTACCTCCACGACCGCGACGGGTAAGCCGGACTCGCTCGTCACAACGATATCGGCAACGAGCCTTCTTGCTTGTTCAGCCACTTGCCGGTCGATCATTCTGGACCTCCAAAGTCAGCGAGAAGCGTTTGGGAGAATGGACAAGATTCTTGCTGGAAACCGTCAGCTCTCGGGCGCTGGGTAGCAATGGCCCGATCGATTGAAGCCAGTGTATTGCAAACGCGAAGCTTCGCGCCGAAGCCACCTCGATGCGGATGAGGTTGAGTCATGGAATGGCCCACGGCAATCACGAAGGGTCCACTATTCGAGGTTTCGAGCCGACAGCAGCCAGAGCGCCATTGAGGCGCTCTGGCTTCGTTGGTTGCCTCGTGTTCCTGCTCGGACCTGCAACCTTAGCCTGTACCTGCCCCCACCAGTGCGTCCTCGGTCTCTAGCATGGTCTTCATGGTGGAGATGATGCGCGTCCAGCCATCCTTAATCCCCTCACCCACCGCGCCGTGAATCCCAAGTCCCTCGTGGATGAGGCTGAGCTTGCTCTGCTCCTCGTGCGGGGTGACCTCCCAGGTGACGCGTGAGACCGGGGCGTCCTCCCCCTCACCGGTCCAGCGCGGGCGGAACGTCATCACCAGCCGGTGCGGCGGGTCGCTCTCAACGATCGTCCCGTCCAGCATCGGCGAGCCGTCCGCCGTCAGGTAGACGTAGGGCGAGCCGGGGGCGAAGTCCGATTCGATGCGCGTGCCGAAGTAGTAATGCTGGGTCAGGTCGGGGTCGGTGATCGCTTGCCAGACGCGCTCCGGCGTCGCCTGAATGAAGATCTGGTAGACGTGCGCCGGTTTCGTCGCGGTGTCCATCCTCGGTTCCTCCAGAGACCACTTCAGGCCCGAGATCATCCTCGTCCAGGGCCGCGCGTACTTTTCGACCCAGCGGTCGTACGCCCGCTGGATCGGCACGGGGTTGAGGAAGTGGAACTTCTCGCGCCCCACCTTCCGCGATGTGACGAGCCCTGCCTCTTCGAGCACGCGCAGGTGCTTCATGCACCCGAAGCGCGAGAGCGGCAGATAGCCCTGCAACTCCGACAGCGTCTGCCCGTCCCGTTCATGAAGCCGGTCGAGCAATTCGCGCCGGTGCGGGTCGGCAAGGGCCTTGAAGACGGGGTCCATCTCGTCCATCGCGCCGCCATGATACGTTACCAAATGGTCACCTGTCAACGGGTGGGCGGCAATTCACTGTCATGGGGACTCCCGTGCGCCTTCGGGCCGGCGGTGCTGGCGAGCGCCCGGTCTGCCGCCTCCGCCCTCGCCGAGCAAGCCGGCTCGCGGTCGGGCGTTGCGGCCAGACGTTCCCGGGCAGCGTGATACACTGACTCTGGCGTAAGCGCCAACGTTCGGGTGGAGCGCCGCATCGATACGGGCGAAGAGGCCCGGTAATGGCGGTAATGGTTCCGGTTAAGCGGGCTCGTGGCGTCGCGAAAGCATGGCGAGAAACGCGAGATGGACTGCTGTCTTCGATTTCCGTTGTGCCCATGACGCAACCAGAGCCACAACGATGATGCAGGGGGATCCATGGCGCATGCAGAGTACGGCGCGCAGATGAGCCATCCAGGGCCAGGCGTCGAGAATGCGAACGGACCGCAACCCGCGACAGGACGAGGAGAGGTCGCCGCGTTCGTCGACTTCGAAAACATCCGCTATTCCAGCATCAATTCGTTTGGACGAGAACCCGACCCGTTGCAGTGGCGGGACAAGGCGCTCAAGTACGGGCTGATGGCCGTCGCCCGCGCCTACGCCGATTTCGACCAGCACCCGCCGCCGGTGCGCATGCGCCTCGACGTCGCGGGTTTCGAGGCCCAGCACTACCCGGCAAAGCGCACCTCGGACGCCAGCGGACGGGAGAAGATCCAGTCCCGCGCCGACCTCAACTTCGTTATCGACGTCATCAACACGGCGCTGACGCGGCCCGACATTGAAACCTTCCTCCTCTTTACCGGGGACAAGGATTTCATCCGGCTCGTCACGACGCTGCGCAATCGGCTGGGCAAGAAGGTCATCATCTGCGGCGTGCCGGGCTCGATCAGCCCCGATCTGGTCGTCGCCGCCGGCGCCGAGGACATGCTGCAGTTCGCCCAGTCGGCCGACGTCGACCGGCAGGTGATTCAGGCCATCGACGCCTACGTGCGTCAGCTCCACGACGGCTTCGTGCCGACGCAGAGCCATATGAGCCGCACCCTGTGGCGCTTCATCGACCGCTCCACCCTCCCCTCGGAGCACATCGAAGCCAAGGTGATGGAGTTCCTGCGCAAGGGGGTCCTCACCAAGCGCCAGACCATCAATGGTCAGGGCCAGGAGCTGGTGATGACCGAGCTGAACCCGGCGCACCCCCTGGTGCAGGAGGCGCTCCCCGGCTTCAGCGGCCACCGGTTCGACTTTGAAGTCCCCGACGACGACGAGTATGACGACGAGTACGAGGGTGAGTACGAACCTGACGACGAAGACGAATACGAGGACGAGCTCGAGGACGAGGCCGAGGAAGACAACCGCGGCAACCTTATCGAGTCGACCGCGGCCAGAGTCGAGTCCAGAACGATGCGGTATTAGGGATAGGCCGCAGCAAGCCCGCTCCAGCCGCGGCTCTCTCCGGCGGCGTGAACCTCCCTACGCCATGCCGGCCATGGGCCAACGGGCGCCGCTGGTGTCGATCCAGCGGCCCTGCTGGCTGGAGCGTAGCGCCCCATCGATCAATTCCTGAGTTTTCACCCCATCGGCGAACGATGGGGACGCTGGGGCCAGCCCGCGGATGGCCGCGGCCCAGGCGCGCAAAAGCAGGGTCGTCGGCTGCACCAGGAAGTGGCCGCCAGGGATCAGCCCTCCCTGCAACCGTTCCGGAACCGGCAGCTCGTTGAGGCTGAAATCGCCAGCGCGGGCGCCCCACAGGCGGCCGTCCCGAATTTGGAGTGTACCCTCCGATCCGGAGAGGGTGATCTCCTCGTCCCCCTCGTGGCCGGCGGTGGCCGTGACGTGGATCGTGCCCAAGGCGCCGTTGGCGAAACGAAGAATCACCGAGAAATTGTCGTCGGCGTCGACTTTGGCCATGGCGGAAGCGTCGGGCAGGCGCCGCTGCCGGACCATCGTCGACACGGCCCCGGCGACCGCTTTCACGTCGCCGAACCACCAACGCAACGCGTCGAGGTAGTGGGCGCCGGTGGCCCCCAGCATGCCGCCCGCCTTCTCCTGCTCCATGAGCCAGTTCCAGGGCCGGTCGTCCGGGTCGTTCAAGCTGGAGCGGTGGACGACGACGCTGGCGGCGTGCGGCTCGCCGATGTACCCCTCCCCGATCAACTCGTGGATGCGCATGCGAACGGGGAGAAAGCGGAGCTGGTTGTTGACCATGGCGATGACGCCGACGCGTTCGGCGATACGCTGCATGTCCCGCGCCTCGGCCAGGTTGCGCGCCATCGGTTTCTCGCACAGCACGTGCTTCCCCGCTTCGAGCGCTGCTATCACCATGGCGTGGTGCAGATGCGGCGGCGAGGCCACGATGACCGCGTTGACCTCCCCGTCGCGCACCAGCGCCCGGTAGTCGGCCCCGTGCGTGGGGATACCGTGGTCGAGTGCGGCCGCCCGCGCCCGCTCGGGGCGGCGGGAGCAGATGGCGGCGGTGACGAAATCGGGGTTCTCGCGCAGCGCCGAGAGGTGCAACGACGCGCCGAACCCGGTGCCGATCACGCCGACGCGAATGGGCGGCGCGGCCAGGGGCTCGAAAACGCTTTCGGAAACGAAATCGGGATAACTCACCGTGCTTCCTGGCGTGGGCGAGCGACGTGCAATTGCCGCCTGGGGCTCAGGCCGTTCCGGGGCTGCAAGGCTACCACACCCATCTCGCCTCCCCGTCGGCTGGCGGTCGCGTACCATCGCTCCTCAGTAGCCGAGGAGGCGCGGCATGCGGCTTTACACCAGACGCGGCGACGACGGCAGCACCGACCTGCTTGGGGCGCGCGTGAACAAGGACGACCCGCGGGTGGAGGCGCTCGGCGCCCTGGATGAGGCAACCTCCGCCATCGGGTTGAGCCGCTCCCTGGCGGCGAACGACCGCGTTTCCGCCGACCTGATCGATGTCCAACGCGACCTGTACCGGATCATGGCCGAGCTGGCCTTCTCGCCGGAGCTGCGGCCGGCGTCCTACGATTTTGCCGAGGATCGCATCGCCTGGCTCGAGGCCGAAACCGATAGTCTGGCGGAATCGGTCGACCTCCCGCGCGAGTTCATTCTCCCCGGAGAATCGGCGCCGGGAGCGGCCATGGACGTGGCGCGCACGGTCGTCCGCCGCGCCGAACGCCAGGCCGTTTCACTCGCCCGGACGGGATACGCGCTCAACCCGCACATCCTGGGATACCTCAACCGCTTGTCATCGCTGCTCTTCATCGCCGCCCGCGTGGAGGACGCGTCAGCCGGGAGCGCGCCCAGACGGGCGAAAACACGCTGAACAGCCGGGCGCGATGCTGGTATCCTCACTGGCCGGAGAAAGTCGTGAGTCGTGGGTCGTGATCCGAGCAGCGGCGTGGTCGCCCACGAGGCAATCGGGCCTCACGGCCGCTATCTGACGACTCACGACCCACGACTCACGATTCGTCCAACGCTGCGAGGATCGCCGACCCATGCGGATGTCACACCTCTTCGGCCGGACGCTGCGCGAGGCTCCGGGCGACGTCGAGTTGCCCAGCCACCGGCTCATGCTGCGCGCCGCGCTCATCCGCCCGCTCGGGGCCGGCATCTACAGCCTCCTCCCCCTCGGCTGGCGCGTGGTGCGCAAGATCGAACAGATCATCCGCGAGGAGATCGACGCCATCGGCGGGCAGGAGATGCTGATGCCCGTCGTCCACCCCGCCGACATCTGGCGCGAATCGGGCCGCTACCAGGCGGTCGGCCCCGAGCTGACGCGTTTTCAGGACCGGAGCGAGCGCGACATGGTGCTGGCCATGACGCACGAAGAGATCGTCACCGATCTGGCCCGACAGGAGATCAACTCCTACCGCCAGCTCCCGATGCTCGTCTATCACATCCAGACCAAGTGGCGCGACGAGCCCCGCTCCCGCGGCGGCCTCATCCGCGTCCGCGAGTTCACGATGAAGGACTCCTACAGCCTCGATCTGGACGACGCCGGGCTCGACGTCCAGTACCGCAACCACTGGCAGGCCTACGAGCGCATCTTCCGCCGCGTCGGCCTCGATTTCGTCGTGGTCGGCGCCGATACCGGGATGATGGGCGGCACCGCCTCCCACGAGTTCATGGCCCTCTCGCCCTACGGCGAAGACATCGTCCTTATCTGCTCCAACGGCGACTACGCCGACAACCGCGAGGTGGCCACCTTCGCCCGCGAAGCGCCGGGCGACGAGGCCCCGCTCCCCTTGGACGAGGTCGAAACCCCGAACGCGACGACCATCCAGGCTTTGGCCGATTACCTCGACATCCCGCTGTCGCGGACAGCCAAAGCCGTCTTCTACAAGGGCGACTCCGGCCGCTTCGTCTTCGTCGTGATCCGAGGAGATCTGGAGGTCAACGAGACCAAGCTGCGCAAGGCGACCGGGGAAGGCGGCTTCACCCCCGCATCGGTGGAGGAGATTCGCGCCATCGGGGCCGAGCCGGGGTACGGCTCGCCGATTGGCGTGCGCGATGCGGTCATTGTCATCGACGAGAGCGTCCGCGATTCGCCGAACCTCGTGGCCGGGGCCAACCGCGTGGGCTGGCACACCCGCAACACGAACCCCGGACGCGACTACGCGCCGGACATCGTCGCCGACATCGCCGCGGCAGAAGCCGGGTTCCCCTGCCCGAAGTGCGGCGCGCCCCTGACCGCCGAGCGCGCCATCGAGGTCGGCAACATCTTCAAGCTCGGCACGCGCTACTCCAAGATGCTCGGGGCCGAGTACCTCGACGCGGAGGGGATGAGCCACCCCATCTTCATGGGCTCCTACGGCATTGGCTCCGGCCGCGTCTCCGCCACCGTGGTCGAGCAGCACCACGACGAGCGCGGCATCGCCTGGCCAGCGTCCGTCGCGCCGTTTGATGTTTCGCTCCTCTGGATCGGCGGCTCGGAAGACACGGCCCCGCGCGAGGCGGCCGATGCGCTCTATGATGAGCTACGAGCCGCTGGAATCGACGTCCTCTACGACGACCGGCCGGAGCGGGCGGGCGTGAAGTTCAATGACGCGGATCTGATTGGCAATCCGATCCGGCTTTCGGTGAGCGCCCGCACCTTGGAGCGGGGCGAAGCGGAAATCAAGTTGCGCACCGAGAGCGAATCGGTCTTTGTTCCGCTCGCGGAGGTGGTTCCTACCGTTCAGGGCATGCTTGCCCAACTCCTCCTCGCCCTGTCGGGAGACTAACTGGTTGCGTAGGGCGGGGCGACTAGGGTGTCATTCCGAGCGCGGCGAGGAACCTTGTAGCCAGGGAACAGCGTTGTAATGGGCGCCGAGATTCCTCCTTCGTCGGAATGACACTGGGCGCCGTCGGAATGCAACGGACCTGGGAGATGCGAGCCATGGAGGAAACCCGAATCGAGCGCGACACGATGGGCGAAGTCGTACTCCCCGCCTCGGCCCTCTATGGCGCGCAAACGCAACGGGCGGTGGAGAACTTTCCCATCTCGGGGGATCCGCTTCCACCGGAACTGATCCACTCGATCGGCCTGGTGAAGCTCGCGGCCGCCCGCGTCAACCTCGAGCTCGGCTTGCTCGATCCGGACACGGCCGCCGCCATCGAGCGCGGCGCCCGCGCCGTGGCGGACGGGGAGCTGGACGACCAGTTCCCGATCGACGTCTTCCAGACCGGCTCCGGAACGTCGTCCAACATGAACGCCAACGAGGTCATCGCCGCCGTCGCCTCGGCCGAGCTGGGCCGCCGCGTCCACGCCAACGACGAGGTCAACCTCGGCCAATCCTCCAACGACGTGATCCCCACGGCGCTGCACGTCGCCGCCGTCCTCGCCATCGAAAACGAGCTACTGCCCGCGCTGCGCTATCTGCACGAGACGCTGGCGCGGAAAGCGGACGAGTTCGACGACGTGGTGAAAATCGGCCGCACGCACCTGATGGACGCCGTGCCGATCCGGCTCGGCCAGGAGTTCGGCGGGTACGCGCGCCAGATCGAACTCGCCATCGCGCGCATCGAGGCGACCTTGCCGGGCCTGCGCGAGCTGGCCATCGGGGGCACCGCGGTCGGCACCGGTCTCAATACCCACGCGGAGTTCGGCGCCCGCGTCGCCCGCGAGCTGTCGGCGCTGACCGGGACGGAGTTCCGGGAAGCGGAAAACCACTTCGAGGCGCAGGGCTCTCGCGACGCCTATGTCTTCACCGCGGGGGCGCTGACGACGCTGGCGGCGGCTTTGATGAAGATCGCCAACGACATCCGGCTGCTGGCATCCGGTCCCCAGGCGGGGCTGGGCGAGCTGATCCTGCCCGCCATCCAGCCAGGCAGCTCGATCATGCCGGGCAAGGTCAACCCGGTCATCTGCGAGGCGGTCATCCAGGTCGGCGCCCAGGTGACCGGCAACTGCCACGCCATCGTCATCGGCGGCCAGTGGGGCCAGCTCGACCTCAATGTGATGCTGCCGATGATGGCGCGCAACATGCTGGAAAGCGTTCGCTTGCTGGCCAACGCCTGCCGCGTCTTCGTCGACAAGGCGTTGGCGGGCATCGAGGCGAACCGGGAGCGAGCCGAGGGGTACGTCGAAGGCTCGATCAGCATGGCCACGGCGCTCAACCCGCTGCTCGGGTACGACAACGCGGCGAAGATCGCCAAGAAGTCGCATGCGACCGGGCGAACGGTGCGCGAGCTGGCGTACGAAGAGTCGGGGCTAACGCGGGAGCAGGTGGACGAGGCGCTGCATCCGCGTCGGCAAACGGTTTCTGGACACTGATTCGAGGACTTGATTCAAGCGTGGAGCTTGGCCGGGGCCGGTGCGAATGCACCGGCCCCGGTGAGTTGCCGCGTTCGGTGGACCAGCGCCTAGTTCAGAACGCACGCGCCTCCGATGCACTGCGCGCCCACAATACAGCAGACCTCGTCTCCGGGATCGCCGCAGATCTCGGTGCAGAGGACGCAGAAGTCCGTCGCCGGGTCGCATTGCCCGGTGCTGCAATCGTCGTCGTCGACGCACGGGTCACCGAGATCGATCGGGACACAAACCAAGCTGACGCATTCGAGACCGGTCCCCGTACCGCACTCGCTGCCGCCGACGGTGCAAGGGGTATTGAGCAGGTCGATGTCGAACGTGATCGGGGTTGAATTGGAGGCGGCGGTGTTGCCGCCCTTCTTGCGGCAGCGTCGCTTGCACCGCCGGCGCTTGTCCTTGTCGTCCTTCTTCTTGCACCGCTTCTTGCACTTGCGCTTGGCTTCCGCCTCGTCAACGTCGAGACCGCCGATGCCGACCGCGGCGAGGAATGCGGCGACCCCACCCCCACCGAATCGGAACAGCATCGACCGGCGCGACGATTCATTCTTCGCGACCGAAGCCGCCAGACCGTCGAATCGTTCAGGCTCCACCCAAGTCCTCCTGGGATTGCCGAGAGGCGCCGCACCATATTGCGCAGCTTAAACCCGGCTAGACTCCGAGATAAACGCACGATGTATGCCACCTCGGGTCCCAGCCATGAACAATAGCGTCATGCGGGCACGCGCGAACGCGGAAATGGGACTTTTGGGCTGCTTCGCCCGAGGTTCTCGGCGTCGGTTTCGTGCGATCCGTGGCGTCTAGCGCGCTCGTAGCGCGGCGCCGGGCGGCGTGCGGCAAGGAGGCGCGACAGGAGATCCGCGACGCTGCCCGACCGACGACGGAGTCAAGATCCCAGGGGGAGCGGGCCGCCATACCGGCGACGCATCGCGGCGCCATGACGCACGCGGTTTCCTGACCATGCACGAGGGGCGCCATTTCAGGCGAGCTGGAGACGCCGCAGCCGCCACACAGCCAGGATCAGGGCCGCGACGGCCACGGCCCCCATCGTCAACGCCGCGTTCGTGGCAAGCGACGGGTCATTCTCCAGGATGCCGGTGAAGACGCGCAGGGTGTATTCGCGGCTGGACACCGCCTCGACGCCGGGCAGGAACCGCCCCAGCAGGCTCTCCCAGGCGAAGACATAGACCATGCCCGCCAGCAGCGCCCGCGGGATGAACAGGCTCACCAGCAGGAAGACAGCGCCCAGAAGGACTGCGGCGACCGCGGCCGCGCCGACCATGGCGGCAAGGATCCGGAGCAGATCGCCGGCTTCGGGCGCCCGGCTCGCGATCACGGTCGTGACGGCGAGCCCCAGCGCCAGGGCGGGGATCGTCACCAGGAGCGTCGCGGCGTACTTCCCCAGCACCAGGCGGGCCCGGCTCACCGGTTTCATGAGCAGGTACGGCAGCGTGCCGTCTTCCAGCTCGTCCCCGAACGCCGCCGTTGCCGGCAGCAGCACGACGATCGGCAGCAGCGTCGGCGCGATCAGCTCGCGGAACAGCTCGATGAGGAACTCGTCGGCGGTCACGCCCCACGGTCGAGCGGCGAAGATCGCGGCGAAGATGGCCGGGATCAGGCTGAGGGCCACGATGAGCCGCGCTGTGCGCCCGCCGGTGAACTGGCGCACGGTCAACGTGGTGACGGGCAGCATCCGCCAGAGCGTCGCCATGGGCTAGCCGCTCACCAGATACGAGAAGACCGATGCGAGCGATTCGTCGACCGGTTGGACCTCGAACAGGCGCACGCCGTCCCGCTTCGCCACGGCCGTCACCAGCAGGCTGAAGCCGCGCACGTCGTCGGTCTCGGCTGTCAGCCGTCCGTCTGTCCCCATGCGGATCGATCGTGTGGACGGGTCCGCCACGAGCGCCGCCGCCAACCGGCGCGAATCGCTACAACGGATGCGCACGATGTGGTCGCGCTCGTCCATCCGCTCCCGGATGGCGCGAAAATCGCCCGCGGCGGCCAGCTTGCCGTTGACGATGACGAGCACGTTGCGCGCGAACCGCTCGACTTCCGATAGGACATGGGACGAGACGAGCACCGTTTTCCCTTCGGCGCCGAGCCGCCGGATGAGGGCGATGAGGCTGGCCCGTTGCACGGGATCGGTCCCGTTCAGAGGCTCGTCGAGCAAGAGGATCTTTGGCTCGTGGACTAGCGCCGCCGCCACCTTGATGCGCTGCCGCATCCCCTTCGAGTAGCCGCCCACCGCCCGCCCGGCGGCCTCCCCCATGTCGACCGCCGCGATGGCGCGCTCGCTCGCGCCCTCGGCATCCGGGACCTTCTGCAAAATGGCGTTGAGCCGGACGAACTCGCGCCCGGTCAGCGATCCGTACAGTTGCTCCTGCTCCCCGGCCAGCCCGATGCTCCGATAGAGCCCGGGCTGGCCCCGCACGCGCTGGCCGAGCACGTCGACCGTTCCCGCCGACGGTGCGATCAACCCGGCGATCATGTTCAGCACGGTCGATTTACCCGCGCCGTTCGGCCCGAGGAGCGCGGTGACGCCGGGAGCGACCCCGAAGCTCAGCTCCGAGATGGCCACGACGTCGCCGTACCACTTGGCGACCCGGCGCAGGACAATGGTCGCCTCCTCGCCAGGAGGCAGGCCGGGAAGGCCGGCAGCCGGCGCGGCCGCCGCCGGCGCCGGATCAGAGCTCACGGCGATACCAGGCGAACATCGTCAGGCAGCAGATGCCGATGACGGCGGCCATGACGGCGAAGACCGCGGCGAGCGGGACGTCGGCCGAGAATTCGACATTGCCGAACAGCCCATCGACCATCGTCGCGATCGTCAGCGACGGGCT
>CALMZR010000256.1 GCA_937870845.1 uncultured Chloroflexota bacterium | reverse complement strand
CAAAGGTGAGCGGGCTGGCCATGGGGATGAGGAGAACGGTCCCCGCCAGATCGTCGGGCGGGAGGAGTGGGACGAGGGAGAGGACCAGCTCGGCGGTGGAGATCTCGTCGCCGTGCAGCCCCGAGACGATCCCGACCGTGGGACCGGGGCGGGCGCCGCGCACGACGTGGGTGGTGATCGTCAGCCGCTGCCCGGAGGCGAGCAGCGTCACCGGCGTCTCCACGAGGCGGTGCCCCGGGTCGCCTCCGGCCAGCTCCGCGATCGCCTGCATGCCCGCCGTCATGGCCCTTCCTTCCGTTCGCCGATCACCGGATGGCGCGGGGATCGAACGCGTCGCGCAGCCCGTCGCCGACGAAGTTGACGCAGAGCACGGTGATCAGGATCAGCATGCCGGGGAAGAAGGCGATCCAGGGCGCGGTCACGAGGAAGCTCTGGGCGCGGTAGAGCATGTTGCCCCAGGTGGCGGTCGGCGGCTGCACGCCGAGCCCGAGGAAGCTCAACGAGGCCTCCAGGATGATCGCCTGCCCGACGCCGAGGGTGGCGGCCACCACGACCGGGGCCAGGGTGTTGGGCAGGATGTGGCGGACCAGGATCGCCCCCGGCCCGACGCCAATGGCGCGGGCGGCGAGGACGAAGTCCTGCTGCGCCAGCGAGAGGACGTTGGCGCGGACCAGCCGGCTCACCCCCATCCACGACAGGATGCCGATGACGACCGTGATGACGGCGATGCTCTGACCGATGACCTGGGTGAGCACGATGAGGATGAAGAGCGTCGGGATGCTGAGCAGTGAGTCGGTGAAGCGCATCAGCGTGTTGTCGATCCAGCCCAGGTTGTACCCGGCGACGGCGCCGACGGCGATGCCGATGGTGACGCTGAGCAGGGCGGCCAGAAACCCGATGCGCAGCGAAACCTGACCGCCGAAGACGGAGCGCAAAAAGATGTCGCGCCCCACGTCGTCCGTCCCGAACGGGTGGGCGACCGACGGCGGGCGCAGAATCTCGGTCACCACCAGCCGGTTGGCCGCGTCCTCCGCCACGAAGAGGGGCACGGCGAAGGCGAAAAGCGACAGGGCCAGCAGGATCGCCATCCCCGCGAGAGCCAGACGGTGGCGGCGAAAACGTCGCCAGACGAGCCGGGACATCGACTCGGCGCCGCCCTGGCGACGCAGCGCGGTTGGGGAGGCCCGCTCGTCCTCGCGGGCCCTCGAGGGGAGGAGGGCGAAGCCGGCGGCCGGGCTGCCGCTCACTGGTACCTGATCCGGGGATCGGCGACGGCGTAGAGCGCGTCGGCGACGAGGTTGGCGATGACTGTCAGCACCGCGACGAGGAGCATCGTCGCCATCAGCACCGGGATGTCGGTGCGCTCCGCGGCCGACCAGAAGAGGCGGCCCATCCCCGGCCAGGCGAAGATCGACTCGATCACGATGGCGCCGGAGAGGAGGCTGGGGACGTCGAGGGCGACGAGGGTAATCAAAGGAAGGAGGGCGTTCTTGAAGATGTGGCGCAGCATCACGGTCCGCTCGGGGAGCCCCTTGGCGCGCGCGGTGCGGACGTAATCGACGGCGATCTGCTCGAGGATGGCGGAGCGGATGTAGCGGACGTAGCGGGCGGTGATGACGACGGCCAGGGTGGTGGCGGGCAAGACCGCGTGCCACAGGACCTGCGGCAACGTCTCGCCGACCCGCTGGTCGTACATGCCGCCGACCGGGAAGTAGGGCAGCCCGGCCGCCTTGAACTGGACCGAGAAGACGACGATCAGCATCAACCCCAGCCAGAAGCTGGGGATGGCGATGCCGACGAAGCTGGTCCCGGTGATCAGGTGGTCGAGCCAGGAGTACTGGCGGACGGCGCTGAGGATGCCGAGCGCGGCCGCCGCGACGAGGATGACGGTGTAGGCGATGCCGACCAGGAGCAACGTGTTGGGGAGGCGGTCGAGCACCATGTCGACGACGTTCTCCCGCGTGTAGTAGGAGACGCCCCAGTCGCCGCTGAGCATGTTGCCCAGCCAGGCCAGGTACTGCAGCGGCATGGGCCGGTCGAGCCCGTACCGCTCGCGCAGGCGGGCGATGTCGTCGGAGGTGAGCGAGGCGTCGACGGTGTAGGCGGCCAGCGGATCGCCGGTCGCCTGCACGATGGCGAAGGCGATGAAGGAGATGATCAGCAGCAACGGCACGGCCTGGATCAGGCGGCGCACGAGGTAGGCGGTCACGGCACGAGGCGGGAGGCGGAAGGCGGGAGGCGGGAGGACGTTGGCCGCTCACCGGGCGCCGCCCTGAGAGACGAGCGGCGCGTGTCGCCGTGCTCCATGCGCCTGGGTCGGCGAGCGCGGGCACGATGAGAGCCCGCGCTCGCCAGGCGTGTGAAGGCCCCGCGCCGAACGACTCGCACTGGGCATCCCCCGGTCACGCCCATTCCCACTCCTGCGGGTTCCAGTAGAAGTTGGCGAAGGGGTGGAGGACGAAGTTGTTCAGCGCGGCGGGCGCCGTGTAGATCGTCGCCGCGGAGTAGAGCCAGATCCAGTACGCGTCCTCGTGCAAAATCTCCTGCACCCGGAAGATGATGTTGCGCCGCTCCTCGATGTCGAACGTGGCGGCCTGTTGGTCGAGCAGCGCGTCGACCTCCGGGTTGCAGTAGCGATACCACTGCGACCCCGCCGGGTTCTCCTCGGAGGCGATCTCGCTGCACAGGTAGCGGTTGGAGACCTCCGGGTCGGGGACGCGCAGCCCGTGGCTCCAGCCGCCCATCTCGTACTCCCCGCGCGACCATTGCCCGCCCTGGTCCCACGTGCCGAAGAGGTCGGCCGTGCGCTGGTTTTCGATGACCATCTCCACCCCGACGTCGCGGAACTGCTGCTGCACCAGGAGCTGCACGTTCTCGCGGAGCTGGTTGCCGCTGGTCGTCTTGTGGCTGAAGGTCAGCCGCTGACCGTCTTTCTCGCGGATGCCGTCGCCGCCCGGCGCCCAGCCGAGCCCGTCGAGCAGCTCGCGGCAGAGATCGGGGTCGTAGGCGTAGGGCGGCAGATCGGGGTTCTGCCAGGGGCTCCCTTGCCACTCGCCCAGACCGGGCTCGGCCAGGCCAAACAAGAGGGCGTCGATGATCTGCTGCTTGTCGACCGCGTAGTGCAGCGCCTGGCGCAGCGCCTTGTCGGCGAAGAGGGGCGCCTGCTCGGCGTCGGCGTTCATCACGTAGCGCTCGGCGTTGGCGCTCGGGACCGAGATGAGGACGACCCCCTGGCTCTCCAGCGCCTCGATCTGCGGCACGTACGAGATGGGGACCGCCCAGGCGATGTCGACCTCCTGCGCGGCGACCGCCTGCATCAGCGCGTCGACGCTGGGGTAGATGCGGATGAAGAAGCGGTCGATGATGGGGCGGCCGCGCCAGTAGCCGTCGAACGCCTCGTACGCGATCGACTCCCCGGTGCGGTACTCGACGATGCGGTAGGGGCCGAACCCGATCGGGGTGCGCATCGCCTCCGATTCGTCCAGGTTGTCGGCGTTGGCGTCGATGACGTGTTTGGGGACGATGGCGTCGAAGAGGATCGGCCAGGAAGCAAACGGCTCGGCGAAGTTCAGCACGACGGTCAGGGGATCGGGCGTGTCGACCGAGGCGATGCGGTCGTAGCCAAAGCGGGTGATGACGGCGTAATCCGGGTTCATGATCATGTCCCAGGTCGCCTGCACGTCGGCGGAGGTGACGGGCTCGCCGTCGTGCCAGGTCACGCCGTCGCGCAGGGTGTAGGTGATCGTCAGCCCGTCCTCGCTGATGCCGCCGTTCGCCAACGACGGAACCTCGGCGGCCAGCTCGCCGATCCAATTCGACTCGGCGTCGAGGAAGAGCAGCCCGCGCTGGGCCAGCTTCGAGGCGGAGAGGGAGTTGCCGCCTTGCGTGTAGAGGACGTTGAGGAACTCCAGCTCCTGGTGCATGCCGAGGACCACGGCGTCGCGCGCCTGGGCGCGCGCGGATGGGGCCGGCCCATGCGCGGCCAGCGTGCCGGCCACGCCTCCCGCGGCCATCCCCTGCATCACCTGGCGCCGCGTCAGGCGGCCGTTCCCGAACCTCGATCGTTGCCGCCGATGCTCCGCCTGCGAACGCATGGGAACCTCCTGCTCGTGGTCGAAGACCGTCGCGTGTGGCAGGGCGATGCAAACGAAAGCCGAAGAGCCGTGTGCTGGAGCGACGTAGCGCCATTGGCATATTACCTGTGCCATCTGCCAATACGCTATCGGGCGCGACCGCCGCTGTCAAGACTCGGCGCAGACGGACCCTATTCGGCCATGTCGCGCGGAATCGACAGCGGCCCGGTTGCGATCTCGGCCGTCGCCGCGTCCTCGGCCGGGGCCGGGGGCAGGTCGAGGTAGAGGCGGAAGAACGCGTCCATGTCGAACAGCATTTGCCGCACGTTTGGCGTCGAGGCGACGTAATACGTCTCGCCGGGATAGGTCTTGTAGGCGAACGTCTTGTACTCCCGTTCCAGGGCCAGGGCGAACGCCTTGCCGGCGGCGGATTGCGGGTACTTCCCCGTGCCGTGGATCACGAAGCAGGGGGTCGTCGCCTCGGCAACCATGAAGATCGGGGAGCAGCGGCGGTAGACCTCCTCGTTCTCCTCCAAGGTTCCGAACTCGTACTCCAGGAGCTTGATGTGCCGTAGCTCCTGCTCCGCCTTCATATGCACGAAATCGCCGTAGCCCGACATCGGGATCGCCGCCTGGAAAGCGCCGGGGGCGAAGGCGACGGCGGCCATGCTCATGATGCCGCCGTAGCTCGTGCCGGTGATCGCCATCTTGCCCGCGTCGACGTCGTCCAGCTTCTTCAGCTCCTCGGCCCCGAAGATGACGTCTTGCAGATCGCCGTGGCCCCAGTCGCCGTTGTTGAGATCCTCGAAGCGGCGGCCATACCCGGAGCTGCCGCGCGGGTTGGGCAGCAGCAGGGTGTAGCCGCGCTGGACGAAGAACTGCACCTGCGGTTGAAACGTGTCCATGAACTGACTGGTCGGCCCGCCGTGGATGAACAGAACCCCGGCGCCGTTCGCCGGGACGCCGATGGCGCGCGGCCGATAGAGGTAGGCGTGGATGGTCTCGCCGTCGAAGCTTGTGTAAGCGATTTTCTCCGGCGTGGCCAGCATGGACGCGGTCGCGCCGACCGCCGAATCGGTCAGGCGTGTGACCCGCTCGTTCTCGACATCCACGACGTGCAGATCGTTGGGGCCGGTCGGGGTCGCCAGCAGGAAGCTCAGATGGCGGCCGTCCGGGGACCATTGCGGATGGGAGACGACGCCCAGCTCCGGCGAGACCAGCACCCGAGGCTCGCCGCCGTCCGCCGGCACGACGCGCAGATCGACCGTGCCGTTGCGGTTGCTGGTGTAGGCGAACCAGGCGCCGTCGGGCGACCAGGCGCCCCCCTCCTGATCGGCCGCTTGCGGCGCCAGTGGCCGGGCCTCGCCGCCGTTTGCCGGCGCCGCCCAGTAGGTGATCCACCCCGAGCGGTGGGAGCGGAAGGCGACCCATCCGCCGTCCGGCGACGGCGTCGGATAGCCAAGGGTGCGCCCGTAGTGGTAGTCGAAGAAGTCTTCGTCGCGCGCGATCGTGCGCGGGTTGCCGCCGTCGCGGCTCATGCGCACGATCTCGTGATCGACCCAGCGCTCGTCGAGCCGAACGTAGAGGATGTCTTCGCCGTCGGCGGTGAAGCTGGCGTAGACCTCGTAGCGGGGATCGCTCGTCAGGCGGTGCGTCTGGACGTCCGGAACGTCGACGCGGTAGATGTCGTACGCGCCGTAGCGGTTGGCCGAGATGACGACGGCCGAGCTGTCGGGCGACCAGGCCAGCGATTCGATGGCGCCCCCGAGCCGGGTGAGCTGCCGATCCGGCTCGCCATCCGCCATCCAGAGCCAGACCTCGTAGGCGCCGCTTTTCTGCGAGACATAGGCGATGAAGCGGCCATCGGGCGACGGGGCGAACAGCGACGCGGCGAGGTGCCCGACCCTGCCCATGCCGACCGAGAGCCGCACCGGGCAGCCGCCCTTCGGCGCGATGCTCCACAGATCGCCGCCGCCGCCGAGTCCCGAGGCGAAGACGATGCGCTCGCCGTCCGGCATCCAGCGCGGCGACTCCTGCCCCGGAATCGACGTGATCGCCAGCAATTGATCGATCGAAATCACGGTTCCGCCCCTCTCCCACGTTCGCCCATCGACGATTGCGGCGACGCGCTCGGCGATCCCCGCCATACCCAGGCCATCGCCGCCAGCGCCAACAGGCCCAACCCGCCCGTCACGAAAAACGCCGCGCTCAACCCCAGGCGCGCGGCGACGATCCCGAGCGCCACCGGCGCCAGGGTGTAGCCAATGCCACCGGTCATCGAGAAGACCCCGATCGCTGCGCCGCGCGTCGCGGCCACGGTGTGCTCGGCGAGGTACGCCTGGGAGCTGGTCAGAAACGCGCCGAAGCCGATCCCTTCCAGCATCAACCAGACGAGCATGGGACCGAAGTCCCGGGCGCTGCCAAGCCCGGCCACCGCTACGACCTGCACCGCGAGCGATGCCGCCAATACCCGGCCGCTGCCGACCGCGGCGATGACGGCGCCGCTGGGCAGGCGAACGACGGTCGAGGCGATCGAGCGAATGGCAAACATGGTCCCGATGGCAGCGGTCGTGAGGCCGAGCGCAGCGCCATACAAGGGGAAGATCGTCGCGACCGCGCCGCCAAAGGTGAGGGCGGAGAGGATGTTGGCGATCCCGGCGACGATCAGGGGCCGCTCTCGCGCGATGCCCAGCAACGCGCCAAGCGAGGGGCGGGGCAGCGCTCGGTTGCCGCGAGTCGCCTCGCTGTCGCGCGGGATGGTCAGCACGATGGCGACCCCGGCGGCGGCCACGACGGTCGCCGCCGCGTAGGCGACGCGGAGGCTGGAGCGCTCCGCGATCTCCCCGGCCGCCAGAGGGCCGATGGTGAAGCCGACGCCCATCGCCGTCGTCAGCAGGCCGAATGCGAGCCCCCGCTCGGCGCTGCCGACGACATCCCCCAGATAGGCGGCCGCGATCCAGAAGGTGGCGACGACCGCGATGCCGGTCAACAGCCGGCCGGGGACGAGCAGCGCCGGGTTCGGCGCCGCCGCGAAGAGCGCCATCGCCACGGTGAAGCCGATCAGCCCGAGCAGCAGGACCGGGACGCGGCCCACGCGATCCGAGATCACCCCCACCGGCGTCGACGCCACCAGCGACGTAGCGCCGGAGAGGCTGGAGAGCAAGCCGATCGAGACGAGCGACGCCCCCAGGCTCGACGCGTAGAGCGAAAACGTGGCGTTCACCGTGCCCATGACGATGTCGGCCGCGAACACGACGGCGCAAATGGCGATGACTTCTCGCCGCACCAAGGCGCGCACGGCCGAGCCAGTGGCTGCCATCATGCCCCAACGCCGGGCATCAGGACAGCCCGGCGCCGCACGCCGCCCAAGCGTAGGGGCGACGCCTGCATCGCCCATGGCCCGCAGGGCCATAACACTTCTGTTGAACGCGTGCTGTCGGCCTGCGGCCGCCGAGCGATGCGCGCATCGCCCCAACACGCCGTTCGCCCCTCCAGGAAGCCGTAGCCGGCCGCTCTAGCGTTCAACGGAAATGCGCGGATCGATCGCGCCGTACAGCAGATCGACCAGGAGGTTGACGAGCACGTAGACGACGGCGACGAAGAGGACGCCGCCCTGGGCCACGGGGAAATCCCGGCTTTGCAGCGCGGAGACGAGCATGCGCCCGATCCCCTGCCGGGAGAAGACCTGCTCGACGATGACGGCCCCGGCGAGCAACCCGCCGAACTGTAAGCCGACAATAGTGATGACCGGAATGGCGGCGTTGCGCAGCGCGTGGCGCATGATGACCCGTTGTTCGGCCAGTCCCTTGGCGCGGGCGGTGACGACGTAGTTCTCGCCCAGCACCTCCAGCAGGCTGGAGCGGACCATGCGGGCGATGATCGCCGCGGCGGCAAACCCGAGCGCCACGGCCGGCAAGACCAGCCCGCGCCACCCGCCGCCGCCGATGATCGGAAACCAGTTGAGCCAGACGGCGAAGATCGAAATGAGCAGCAACCCGAGCCAGAAGCTGGGCATGGAGACGCCGGCCAGCGCGATCAGCATGACGACGTTGTCGACGATGCGCCCCCGCTTGACCGCCGCGATGATGCCGAACGACACGCCGAGGACGATAGCCAGGCCCATGCTGGCCAGGGTCAGCTGCAGGGTTGGCGGGAAGTTGCGCAGGATCATCTCGGAGACCGGCTCGTTGGTGCGGATAGAGCGGCCGAGGTCGCCTTGCAGCACGTTCTTCATGTAGTTGACGTATTGGACGGGAAGGGGGTCGTTCAGCCCCAGCCGCTCGCGCACCTCGTTCATCTGCTCGGCCGACGCGCCGCCGTGGCCGATGAACATGGCGGCGACCGGGTCTCCCGGCACCAGGTGCAGCATCAGAAACGTGAGCGCGGAGACCCCCAGCATCACCGGGACGGCCAGAGCCAACCGCTGCAGGGCGTAGCGCATCGGGCACCACTCTCTGAACATCCCTCGCCCCGCGCGACGACGGTTCTCCCCCTCTCCCATCGCGATGGGAGAGGGGGCGGGGGGTGAGGGTAACTACTGGCTCAAGTACGTCCCATAGAGCCAGGGGAATCCCACCTCGTTGTAGGAAAGCCCGCCGACGCGCGTCGAGACCGCGTCGAGGTAATCCTGCTCCCACCCCATGACGCCGACGACCTCCTGCATGATGATGGCCATGGCCGGGATGAGGTTTTCCCACTGCTCCTCGAGGGTCGGCGCGGCGACCGCCGCGTCGATCAACTCGTTGAGCTCGGGATTCGCCAGCCCGTAGTTGGCGAATGGCTCCCCCTCGCGGAAGAACTCCTCGATGATGCCGACGCCGATGTAGCCCGAATCGGACATCAGCGTCATGTGGAAATCGGTGGCCTGCACCGTGTCGATCCAGAAGTTGAAGTCCCCGGCGCGGATGTTCAACCGGGCTCCGATCTCGTTGAGAAACCCGTCGATCGGCTCGATCTGGCCGGCGTCGACGTCGTTCGTGGTGGTGACCATGTCGAGCACGAGCTGCACGCCGTCCTTCTCGCGCAGATCGCCGTTGAGGATCCAGCCGTTCTCGTCGAGCAGCGCGTTCGCGCCCTCCAGGTCGTAGGGGATGTCGTACTCGACGAGCATGGAGAGATCGCCGTTGGGGACCATGTTGCTCGGCAGCGGCGCCAGACCGGGGCGGCCGTAGCCGGCCCAGCCGGGGAGCTGCAGCATCGTCTCCTTGTCGATCGCCATGTTGATGGCCCGGCGCACATTGATATCGTCGGTCGGCGCCTTGGCGGTGTTCATCAGGTACATGCGGCTCGAGCCGGCCTTCGGGGTGGCGATGATCTCCACCCCCTCCGCGCCCTGCACGTCGGGCACGTTCGGCTCGATGATGCGGGCCATCTGGACTTCGCCGTTGACCACCGCCGCGGCGCGCACGCTGTTCTCCGGAACCTCGCGGAAGGTGAGCCGGTCGAGCGGCGTCGGCCCGCTGAATCCGAACGCGGGCGGCCCCGACGCATAGTCGGGATTCTTCTCCAGGGCAACGTGCGAGTCCTTGACCCACTCCACGAACTTGTAGGGGCCGCTGCCGACCAGCGAGCCCACGCCGTAGTCGTCGCCTCCCGCGGCCAGCGCCTCCGGCGAGTCGATGCCGGTGCCGCCGTCGCTCAGGTAGAGGAGGAACGTGGCGTGCGGCTCGTTGAACGTCACGGTGAGCGTCGTATCGTCGACGACCTCGGCCGCGCTGAACGCCGTGCCGCCGAGCGCCTGGTAGGCGAACGAGTCGCCCTCCATGGTGTTGTCGAAGTTCGCCTTGACCGCCTCGGCGTTGAACGGCGTGCCGTCGTGGAACGTGACGCCTTCTTTCAGGGTGAAGGTGTACTCGAGCCCGTCCGGCGAGATCTCCCACGATTCGGCCAGCCAGGGATTGATCGAGCCGTCCGCGGGGTTGACCCACGTCAGGCAATCGAGCACGTGGCGGGCCACCATGCGCGAGGGGGTGAAGTTGCTGCGGTGCTGGTTCAGGGTGTCGGCCACCCAGACGTCGTTGGCGGCCTGCATCTCGCCGCCTTGCGGCACGTCCTGCGCGCGGGCGAAAGCCGGCGCCAGGGCATGGGGCGCCCCGGCGGCGCCGGCCAGACCCGGGCGGGCGAGCGCGGCGGCAAGGGCCGGCATCGTCGCGGCCAATGCCATGATGCGGCGGCGGGAGATCAATCCCGACCGATACCCCGCGAGCAAGACGTCGACGGGCTTCCGCGGTCGATGGGTCACGTCGTCTCTCCTCTCGTGTCCACCGTTGCCGACGCTTCGCGGCCCCCGCCGCGGCCATCGGCCCTCGTTCCGTGGATCACCTCCCTGAATGCGCCGCGCATAAGTGCTGCGCCGAATAGTGTGTCATTCCGAGCGAAGCGAGGAATCTCGGCGCCGCCAACACGCTGTTTCGAGGATGCCGAGATGATTCTTGGGACCCCACCTTCGTCGGAATGACATGCATTCATCATGGCCCTCTAGCGCCTGAGGCGCGGGTCGAGCGCGTCGCGCAAAGCATCGCCGAGCATGTTGATGCCCAGCACGGTGATGGCGATCGCCAATCCGGGGAAGGTGGTGTACCACCACGCCTGATTGATGTACTTGCGGCCAAGGGTCAGGATAGCGCCCCATTCGGGCGCCGGCGGCACGGCGCCCAGGCCGATGAAGCTCAACCCGGCCGCCGTCAGGATGGCGCTGGCGATGCCGAGCGTGGCCAGCACGATCAGCGGCGGCAGCACGTTCGGCAGGATGTAGCGCCAGGTGATGTGCGCGTCGCCGCAGCCGATGGCGCGCGCGCCGAGCACGAACTCGCGGTCGCGCAGCGCCAGCGCCGACCCGCGGGCCACGCGGGTGTAGTAGGGGATGGAGGAGATGCCGACCGCGATCATGACGTTGAACAACCCCGGTCCCAGGATGGCGATGATCGCGAGCGCGAGGAGGATCCCGGGGAAGGCGAGCAGGAGATCCATCACCCGCATGATCGCGTTGTCGAGCACGCCGCCACGATACCCGGCGATGATGCCGAGCACAATCCCGATCCCGCCCCCGATGCCGACGGAGATGAGCCCGACCCGCAGCGAAATCTGGGCGCCGTAGATCACCCGGCTGAACAAGTCCCGGCCGGTATCGTCGGTGCCGAAGAGGTGCTCGCGCGAGGGTGGCTGCAGCGCCGCGAGGGGATTCTGGTCGAAGGGGTCGTAGGGCGTGATCCAGCGCGCCGTCAGCGCCAGCACGATCTCGAACAGCACCAGCGCCGCGCCGATCATCGCCGCCCGGTTGAGCCGCAACTGGCGCCAGACGATGGCCCACTGGCTCCGCGGCCCGGAGAACCGGCCGATCTCGCCGGCGGCGCTGCCGGCCATGCGGCAGGTGAGATGGTCGATCCGACGGGGGAAGAGACATTCTGGCGTGGACGGCACAAGGCCGACGAATGGAACGACTACGGCCCCGCCTACAAGTACGGATGGGAAAGCCGCTCGCAGATCCGCGACCGTCAGTGGGACGACCGCCTGGAGAACGAGCTCAAAGACGGTTGGGAAAAGGTCAAAGGATCATCAACGCTGGCCTGGGATAAAGCCCGCACCGCGACGCGCAACGCCTGGGACCGCACCGACAATACCTTCCGCACGTACGAAACCACCGACCGCTCCTGGCGCGATCAATACAAGACGCGCGACTACGCCGACAAGAACCTCGACTACGAGCGCGACTACCGCTCCGCATACCGGTACGGCACGTACCTGCGCCACCAGAACCCGAAACGGACCTGGGACGCGAACATGGAGAATGAGTTCGCGAGCGGGTGGGACCGCGCGAAAGGCGACTCCCGTCTGACCTGGGAACGAGCCAAACTCGCCGCCAAAGACGCCTGGCACGCCGCCGAGCGCAAGCTCCCCGGTGACGCCGACCGCGACGGACGCTAGCAGTCACGCCTGAGGTTCCTTCTCCCCCATCGACGACTGGGGGAGAGGGAACTCTCCCTCAACGGCGATAAACTGCGCCGGCAATGTCAGAAACAACCTTCTCCTCCCTCGGTCTGCGCGACTCACTCGTCCAGACTCTCACTACCCTAGGCTACGAGGCGCCGACGCCCGTGCAGGCCCGCACGATTCCGCCGCTCCTCGCAGGGCGCGACGTCATCGGCCAGGCCCAGACCGGCACGGGCAAAACCGCGGCGTTCGCGCTGCCGATCCTCCAGAAGATCGATCCCGAGAGCCGCGATACGCAGGCGCTCGTCCTCACCCCCACCCGCGAGCTGGCGATGCAGGTCGCTGAGGCTTTGCATTCGTATGCGGCGGGAATCAAGGGTCTGTCGGTGCTCCCCGTTTACGGCGGTGCGCCGATCGTCCATCAGCTGAAGCGTCTCGAGCGCGGGGTGCAGATCGTCGTGGGAACGCCAGGGCGCCTCATCGACGTCCTGGACCGGAAGAGCCTTCGCCTCGATGCGATCCGCATGGT
>CALMZR010000255.1 GCA_937870845.1 uncultured Chloroflexota bacterium | reverse complement strand
GTCCACCCCCAGCTCTGCCGACGCACGGCCGGCATCCACCGTCGCCCAGGCGAGGGCGACGACCGCCCAGCCGGCGCTCACCGGCGGATCCGGCACGCCGGGGCCCGTGCCATCGTTCGCGATCCAGCGATCCACGCCTCCCGCCACGAGCCGGACCACGCGCGGCCCCAGCCGGAACGCGTCGTCGCGTGCCTCGATGCCGATCCCTCGCAGGCGCTCCGCGCGCGCCGCGGGATCGGGCGACGTCCAGCACAACAGGTGGACAGGGCGGCCGGCCATCCGCGCGCTACGCCTGGCCCACGAGCAGGAGGTCGGGCACCGGCCGGCCGACGATCGCGAACCCGAGCCGCGCATAGAGGCGCACCGCGCGCACGTTGCCCTCGAACACGCCGAGGTAGGCTAGACTCCCGCCGCTGCGCCGGCTCTCCACCAGGGCTCGGCGGGTGACGAGCGCGGCCAGCCCCCGACCGCGATACACCGGCCGGGTCCCGATCGACGACAGGTACGCGAGTCCCGAGCCGCCCGTCACCTTCGCTACCGCGGCCGGAACGCCGCCGACGCGCGCGAGGGCGAACGCGACACGCGGGTCGCCCAGAAGACGGGCCAGGTCCGCGGCCACGGCGAGCGTCGTCGCTTCGATCGCGGTCGCGTCCCGGGGGTCCTCCGCCTCCTCCGTCTCACCACGCGGCGAGAAGGCCTCCGCGAGGACGCGCGCGACGTCCGAGATCAGGGGCTGCGCGGCGCCCGACCGGACCATCTCGACCGCCGTGTCGCGCGCTGGCTGCACGCGATCATGAAAGGCGGAGATCTCGCGCGCCATGAGGATCCCGCGGCCGGTATCGGCGAACCCGCTCGCGACGAGGCGGTCCACGAGGTCCGGGGGCTCGTCGCCTGACACGGTCGGCCAGACATGTGGCCGCCGGTTGCGGGTCGCGAAGAACGTGATCGCCTGCTCGAGGCGGCGATCGAACGCCGCGGGATGGCTCGGCCAGCGCAGGCTGACGATGCGGTTCCAGAAGGGGTCGGGATCGGCCGGATCGATGAGGGCGAGGGCGTCGCCCTGGTCCACGAGCTCCCGCCCCCCGATCGCATGCGCCTCCGTCTCGTGGCGCTCGAGGGCGCGCACGAGTTCGGGAGCGAGCTCGATCGCGGCGGTCACCCGAGCACTCTACGGCCCGCCGGCGCGAGCTCCAGCGCGCCCGGGAGGCCCGGCCCCGAAAACCGGCCGCACGGTGGCCCGCGTATGGTCAGACAACGTCGTTCGCGCGAACCGACCGCATGCGCCCGTCGCAGGCGCGCACACTCGGGGCGCCACCGCCCGACTCGTCCACAGGAGGACCCCCCAGATGCGAACCTGGACCACCGCCGTGTTCGGGATCCTGCTCACGCTGGCGTTCGCGGCCTGCGGCAGCAGCGGCGCCACGAGTGCGCCAGCCAGCGAGGGGCCGGCCAGTGCCGCCAGTGAGGCGCCTGCGGCGTCCAATGGGACGGGGGCGGCGGCATGCGAGGTCGTCCAGGAGGTTGGCACCGTCCAGGCGAAGGCCGCCGGCTTCGCGTTCTCGCCCGATCCGATCACCATTTCCGTGGGCGACGCGATCACCTGGACGAACGGCGACTCCGCGCCGCACACCGTGACTCTCGACGACGGCTCCTGTGACACGGGCCAGTTCGGCCAGGGCGAGACCGGAACGATCCGCTTCAACGTCGCCGGGACGTACGCCTATCACTGCGCCGTCCACCCGAACATGAAGGGGACCATCGTCGTCGAGTAGGCGTCTCGCCGTACCGCGCGGCGCGAGGACTGGTCCTCGCGCCGCGCTGACCGCGTCATGGCCTGACGTTGAGCCTCGACGACGACGCGATGGATAGCACCACGACGTTTGACTTCGTTCCCGGTGTCACCCCCCCGGAGCACGCCATCGATCCCGATGCCGGTGGGCCGCGGGGCCGCTGCTATGCGTTCAGCGGCACGGACGTTCTCATCCGACGCTGGGACAGCGATACTCCTCACGTTCCGACCTGGGACGATCTCCGAGCGTGGGAACTCACCGCGGCGCGCTACCAATTTCTCGGCTATCTGAACGGTGAACCCTGTTGGTCCGCTTAACTGATCGCCAGCGAATCGCTCCCCGGCGAGGCAAGCTTGACCGGCCTGCGCGCGCTCTATGGCCGTGTGGCCGAAGTCCATTACGCCATCGCTGGCCGCGCCGCCCAGATCGTCGCCTGGGACCGCGATCACCAGTTCTGCGGACGATGCGGCACAGCAACCGCGCCCGTGCCCGGTGAGCGCGCGCGCCGTTGCCCATCCTGCGATCTAACCGCCTATCCGCGGGTAACACCGGCGATCATCACCCTGATTGAACGGGGCGACAAGATTCTGCTCGCTCGCGGTCACGCCTTCCTGCCAGCCCGCTACGGCATTGTCGCCGGATTCGTCGAACCCGGAGAATCGCTTGAAGACGCGGTGCGGCGGGAAGCGCGGGAAGAAGTCGGGCTCGAACTCGACCGCGTCGAATACTTCGGCAGCCAGCCCTGGCCGTTTCCACACGGCATCATGATCGGCTTCCGCGCCGCCGCGCTGAGCGACGACCTCGTCATCGACGAAACAGAACTCGCCGAAGCGGGCTGGTTCGACCTCGACAACCTGCCCCTCATTCCGGCCAAATTGAGCATCGCCCGGCGCTTGATCGACGACTGGGCCGCCCGCCGCGGCGCGGCGATCGATCAGCCGTAGCAGGCTGTTGGCTATTAGCTGTTGGCGATTGGCTGTTGGCGATTGCCGGCCCAAAAGTTGGAGGCGGAAGGCCGGACGACCCACGAGCTAACGGCCAACAGCTAACAGCCAACAGCCCGCCCTCAATCCGCCGCGCGCGCCACGGAGGCAGCCTGGATCGCGCTCCAGACGCGCTCGGGAGTGCAGGGCACGTCGATGTGGGTGATTTCCCACGGCTCCAGCGCGTCAACGACCGCATTGGCGACCGCCGGTGTCGAACCGATGGTTGCCGCCTCGCCGATGCCCTTCGCTCCCAGCGGATTGAGATAGGTCGGCGTCTCGGTGTGATGCGTCTCGAACACCGGGAAGTCGATCGCCTTCGGAATCGCGTAGTCGTTGAGGGTGCCGGTGAGGAGTTCGCCACCGTCGTCGTAGCGCAGTTCTTCCCAGAGGGCGAGGCCGATGCCCTGCGCCAGCCCGCCATGGACCTGGCCGGTGACCAGCATCGGGCTGATGATCGTGCCGCAATCGTCCACCGAGAGGTAGCGCAGGAGCTTCACCTCGCCCGTTTCCGGAAAGACCTCCACCACGGCGACGTGGGCGCCGAAGGGGAAGGTCTCGTCCGCCGGCTTGAAGAAGTCGGTCGATTCCAGGCCGGCGGCGATGTCTTCGGGCAGCTCGGAGCCGTAGGCGGCCGCCGCGATCTCCGGCAGCGTCTTGCCGCCCGCGGGGACGCCCTTCACCCGGTAGGCGCCGTCGGCAAGCTCGATGTCCTCGGGCGCCGCCTCCAGCATGTGGGCGGCGATACGCTCCGCTTTGCCTCGCACCTTGTCCAGGGAGAGGACGAGCGCCGCGCCGCCGACGGCCAGCCCGCGGCTGCCGCCGGTGCCGTTGCCGTGGGCGGTGTTGCCGGTGTCGCCGTGGTGGACGACGACCTTGTCGAAATCGGCCCCGATGTAGTCGGCGGCGAGCTGGGCGAAGGTCGTCTCCTGCCCCTGCCCGTGCGGCGAGATGCCGGTGAAGATCGTCACCTCGCCCCCCGGCTCCACCCGCACCGTGGCGCTCTCCCACGGCCCGAAACCGCAAATCTCGACGTAGGAGGCGAGGCCGATGCCGATGTAGCGGCCCTGCTTGCGCAACTCCTCTTGCTCCCGGCGCAGCCCGGCGTAGTCGATCAGCTCCAGGGCGCGGTCGAGCGGCTTCTCGTACTCTCCCGTGTCGTACCGCTCGCCGGAGAGGGTGGTGTAGGGGAACTGCTCGGGCTGGAGAAAGTTCACCCGCCTCACCTCAGCCGGGTCGAGACCGGCCTCGTCGGCGATCAGGTCCATCAGCCGCTCCAGGTAGAAGGTCGCCTCCGGGCGGCCGGCCCCGCGGTAGGCGCCGTTGGCCCCGGTGTTGGTGTAGACGCCCTCCACCACATAGTCGAGGTTCGGGATCTCGTACGGCCCGGTCGACATCACCCAGGTGCACCAGGCCAGGTCGAGCGCCTTCGGATACGCCCCGGAGTCGAGCAGCACCCGCCCCCGCAGAGCCTGGATGCGCCCCTGCTCGTCCGCGCCGACCTCGAACTCCCCCCACTGATTGCGGCCGTGGTTGGTGGCGAGGAAATGCTCGCTGCGCGTCTCGAACCATTTGATCGGCCGGTTCAGCTTGAGGGCCAGTGCGGCGGCGATGAAGTCCTCGTGGTACGCCCCGAACTTGCAGCCGAACCCGCCGCCGACCTCCGGGGCGATGGCCCGCACCTGGTTCTGCCCCAGCCCGAAGGCGGCGGCGATCTCGTTGCGGAAGCCGTGCGGCCCCTGGTTCGACGTCCAGATCGTCAGCCCGCGCGTGATCGGGTCCGGCGCGGCGATCACCCCGCGCGTCTCCATCGGCGATGGCGCGCAGCGCGGGGCGCGGATCTTGGCGCTGACGCGCACCGGGGAGGAGGCCAGCGCCCCATCCACGTCGCCGTGCTTCGTCTCCTGCCGGGTGCTTACGTTGTTCTTCACCGAGTCGTAGAGCTGGGGAGCGCCGGGTTGCCGCGCCTCGTATGGATCGACGGCGGCCGGCAGCGGATCGTAGTCGACATGGACCGCAGCGGCCGCATCCTGCGCCCGCATCGCGCTGTCGGCGACGACGGCGGCGACCGGCTCGCCGACGTAGCGCACCTTCCCCCGCGCCAGCGGCGCCACGGGAGGCACGGCGATCTTGCCGCCCTCCTCCTCGAAGATCTGGTCCTCCGGCCGGTCTCCCGGCCCCTCGTAAGCCTCGACCGGGTACTTGTCCTTCAGCAGATCGGCCAGGTCGTCGGCGGTGATCACCGCCACGACGCCCGGCATGGCTCGCGCCTCGCTGGCGTCAATGCCGGCAATCGTGGCGTGGGCCAGCGGGCTGCGCACGATCGCCAGGTGCAGCATGCCCGGCAGTTGGAAATCGTCGACGTAGGTCGAGGACCCGGTGATCAACCGTGGGTCTTCCTTGCGCTTCACCGGCGCCCCGACGTAGCTCCTGAGAACCACCCTGCTCCCCTCCATCCCCGGCCCGCGCCCGAAGGCGGCGGCCGCGAGCCGCCGAAGCTTTCCGATGCCGAAAGTATCCGCTGCCCGCCGCGTTTCCGCTACAGGCTCCCGGCAAGGCGCGGTAGCCGCGAAAACCCAACCACGCGTTGGAGACGCCCTTTCCCCGCGCGGGAGATCTCGGCCTCTTGGAGCGCCGCCACGCCCCTCCCGGACATAGGGGCGGTGCCCGCATCCCCCGTCGGCCGCAGGCCGACAATGTGTAACCCGTCCCCAGGGAGCCGTCGCCTGCCTCCCCGGAGGTTCAGGAAGTTCAGGAAGTTCAGGAAGATCGCCGCGGGGCGGGCGGTGGTCGGGGCGCGGCGGCCCTACCCCGAATCTTCGCATTCTTCGAACTCTTCGCATTCTTCGGCATCGTCCGCATGCCACCCTCATCGTCCGGGACGCCCAACGCTCACCCCTTTCGCCGTGGATCGAGAAGGCAAGCGCAGCCCGACCCGCAACCGGGTATCCTCCGCGCAAAGCACCCGGTTCCCCAGCACGGCCGCGGCCGAACCTCGCGTTTGGCCGGGCGCCGCCGTCCGGGCGCCGGTCGGTCCATTGACGAAACGACGCTGCCGCGAGCGACGCGAAAGGACGCATCCGTGACCGCAAAGGCGAGCCAGTCGGCCCCCGAGGACCCGGACGCCCAAGACACCGGCGGCGCCACGAAGGCGCACGCGGCGCTGGCCGTGAAACGCGCCCCGGCCCTCGCCGAAGGGCTCCTCGCCCAATCCGGCGTGCCCGGCATGGCCGTCGCCATCGTCTACGACGACGCGCTCGCCTTCGCCGGCGGGTTCGGCGTGCGCGAGGTCGGCAAAGGCGACCGCGTCGACGCCGACACCGTCTTTCAACTGGCGTCCGTCTCGAAATCGCTGGCGGCCACGGTCGTCTCGGCGGTCGTCGGCAAGGGGACCGTCGCCTGGGAAAGCCGCATGGCCGACGTCCACCCCGGCTTCGCCTTGCGCGACGCCTGGCCGACGCAGAACGTCTCCCTGGCCGATCTCTTCGCCCACCGCAGCGGTCTGCCCGACCACGTCGGCGACGTGCTGGAGGATCTGGGCTTTGGCCGCGACGAGATCCTCCACCGCCTCCGCTACCTGGAGCCGGAGTACAGCTTCCGCGAGGGGTACGCCTACACCAACTTCGGCCTCACCGCCGCCGCCTGCGCCGTGGCGGAGGCGGTTGGGATGTCGTGGGAGGACCTGTCCCGGGACCGGCTCTGCGCCCCCCTCGGCATGACCCGCACCAGCTCCCGCTTTGCCGATTACATGGCCCAGCCCAACCGCGCCATCCCCCACGTCCAGGAGGGCGACGCCTGGGTCGTCACGCCCATGCAGCGCGACCCGGACCCGCAATCCCCTGCCGGCGGCGCCAGCTCGACCGCGCGGGACGTTGCCCACTGGCTGCGGCTCATGCTCGGCAATGGCGTGTACGAGGGGAACGAGCTTATCCCGGCCGCCGCCCTGGCCCCCATGCAGCGCCCGCAAGCGGTCAGCCGCCTCCCGGCCAACCCCATGCGCGACCGCGCCGGGTTCTACGGGCTGGGCATGAACGTCGGCTACACCGACGTCGGCGCGGTGCAGTGGGGCCATTCCGGGGCCTTCGCCCTCGGCGCCGCCACCGCGTTCTACATGCTCCCGGCCTCCGGCTTCGGCGTCGTGGCGCTGACCAACGGCGCCCCCAGCGGCGTGCCGGAGGCGTTCTGCCTCAGCGTGCTCGAGCTGGCGACGACCGGAGACGTCACCCGCGACTGGCTCGCCTTGGTCGGGCCGATGGTCGCGGCGACGGAGCCGACGTACGGCGCCGGGACCGACTGGGCATCCCCGCCCGCGGACGCGACGCCCCCGTTGCCGGACGCCGCCTACGCCGGGACATACCGCAACGACTACTACGGCGACGCCGAGATCGCGGCGGTCACGGAAGGCCTCGTGCTGCGCATCGGGCCGCGCGCCCTGGAGTTCCCGCTGAAGCACTATAGCCGCGACACGTTCTCCTGGCAGCCGATCGGCGAGAACGCCCTCGGCCGCAGCGGCCTCTCGTTTTTGATTGGACCCGACGGCCGCGCCTCCGCGTTCCGCGACGAGTACCTCGATACGGACGGCGCCGGGGCGCTGACAAGATCGTCGTGACCTGACCGACGCCACGCCGAGGTTCACACCCGCATGCGGAAATAGAATGCGTACTGCAACTCGTCCGGGGCCGATTCCAGCCAGCGCGGATGCGGCGCGGGGATGAACCGCTCCATGCCCTGCTTCTCGTAGAAGCGGATGGCGCGGGCGCTCTCCCGGTTCACGTCGAGCACCACCCAGGCGTACCCCAGCGCCCGCGCCCGCGCGAAGAGGGCATCGAAGAGCGCCTGCGCCAGCCCGGTTCCCCGCTGTGCCGACGCGACGAACATCCGGGTCAGGAGCGCCTCGTCGTCCGAGATCTCCTTCAACGCCGCGCAACCCCGGATGAGCCCGTCCTGCTTCGCCAGCAGAAACACGTCCCGCGGGCGGTCGAATCCGGCGCCGATGGCCGGGTCCATGAACTCCAGCGGCCATCCCTCGTCGGCGAAGATCTCCCGGCAAAAGGCGAGCGTCGCCGCCTCGTCGGCGGCGGTGAAATCGGAAATGGAGAGGGTGGTTGCGGCAGGGTCGGGCATCGACCGTC
>CALMZR010000254.1 GCA_937870845.1 uncultured Chloroflexota bacterium | reverse complement strand
CAGGGGGGGGGGGGCGGGAGCGGGCGGGGGGGGGGGGGGGGAGGGAGGAGGGGGGGGAGGGGGGGGGGGAGAAGGAGCGGCACGCCCCCCCCCCCCCCCCCCCCCCCCCCCCCCCCCCCGCAGCGAAGCGCCCCCCTCCTCCCCCCTCCCCCCCCCTCGAGAGGAGACGGCGTGAGCGATTCCTGGGCCATCGATCCGGCCGATGCCGAAGCCGCGCTCGTCACCTTGCGCGGGGCCAAGACGGTGCTGATGCCGATGCACCAGAACGTCGACGCCGACGGCCTATCCTCGCCGTTGGCGATGCGGCACGCGCTGGCGGGGTACGGCGTCGAGGCGTATCCCCTCATCAGCGACGGCGATTTCCCGTCGAATCTGCGCTTCCTGCCGGGCGTCGAGTCGGTTTTGGTCTACGGCAAGGACGAGTTGCCCGCCTACGATCTGCTCTGCCTGATCGACTGCGCCGACTTGCGCCGCCTCGGCAACTTCGCCAAGGACGATCCGTCCCGCCTCGACGGGAGCGTGCCGATCGTCAACATCGACCACCACATCACCAACAAGCGCTTCGGCGTGGTCAACATCGTCGAGCCGGAGGCCTCCTCCTCGGCCGAGATCGTGGCCGAGATCCTCAAGCTGTGGGGTAGCGAGCTGACGGAGGAGATCGCGCGGAACCTGCTGGCCGGCATCTACGGCGACACCCTCGGCCTGCGCACCCCGTCCACCACCCCCCATACCATCCGCACCGCCGCCGATCTGCTGGAGGCCGGGGCCGACCTGGAACCGGTGGTCGATCAGCTCTTTCGCCTGAAGCCGCGCTCGACCATCTGCCTGTGGGAGCACGCGCTGCACAACATCCGCTGGAGCGGCCCCATCATCTGGACCGAGATGACGCAGGACGGCTTTCAGACCTGCGGCGCCGAGATGGTCGAGGCGGAGGGGATCGTCAACTTCCTGGCCGGCACCCAGGGCTCGCGCGTGTCCGTTATTCTCTACCAGGACGAGGACCGGCAGGGGTGGCGGGTCAGCCTGCGCGGGCTGGAGCGGCAGCTCGACGTGGCCGCCATCGCCGCCCACTTCGGCGGCGGTGGCCACCCCCGCGCCGCCGGGGCCCACATCGAGGGCGGCGAGGAGGAGAAGCACGCCTTCATCAAGAAGGTCACCGAGCTGGTCGCCGCTATCCCCGCGCCGGACGCGTTGTCCGTCGGGGAGTAAGGGGATGGAGGGGGGAAGTGGGGGGAAGAGGGGGGCGGCCGCACTCGGCCTGAGGGGGGAAGAGGAGCACGAAGATCAGGCCCTTCGTGCTCCTCTTCCCCCCTCTTCCCCCCTCAGCGCAGCGCCCCCCTCAGCGCAGCGCCCCCCCTCGCTGCACGGCTACCTTGTCATCGACAAGCCGGCCGGGCTGACCAGTTTCGATGTGGTGGCGCGGGCGCGGCGGTTGCTGGGGGAGAAGCGGATCGGGCACGCGGGCACGCTCGACCCGGCGGCCACGGGGGTGCTGCCGCTGGCGGTCGGGGCGGCGACCAAGACGCTGGAGTTCCTTACCGATGCCTCCAAGACCTACCTGGCCGATGTCACCTTTGGAGTGGAGACCGATAGCCACGACATCGAGGGCACAGTCACCCGCGTCGCGGACGCCGGGGCGCTGACTGCGGATCAGGTCGACGCGGCGCTGGCCGGGTTTCGCGGTTCCGGCGAGCAGATCCCGCCCATGCACGCGGCGATCAAGGTCGGCGGGCAGAAGCTGTATGACTTGGCGCGGCGGGGCGAGGAGATTCCTCGCGCGCCGCGTCCGGCGACGTTTTTCGTCCTGGAGATGCTGGAGTGGGCGCCGCCGACCGCGACGTTGCTCGTCGATTGCTCCAAGGGGACGTACATCCGGTCGCTGGCGCGCGACCTGGGTGTGGCGCTCGGCACGGGCGCGTACCTCTCCAATCTGGTTCGCCTCCGCAGCGGGCCGTTTCACCTGTGCGAAGCCATCACGCTGGACGAGCTGGCGGAGATTGACCTGCCCTGGGCGTGGCCCCAGATTGCGGTGCATCCCGATGTCCCGGTTTGGAGCTGGCCCGCGCTCATTCTGGACCACGATGAGGCCCGCCGCTGGCGGCAGGGCTCGGCGATCGCGTCGATGAGGCATGCCTCCGGTCCCGTTCGCGCCTACGATATCGATGGAGACTGGCTCGGGACCGGGCACGCCGACGAAGCGGGAGCCGGCTGGCGGCCGCGCAAGGTCTTCGCCGAGGAGAGCGCCGCGTGAGCGATTCGCGCCCGAGGCCCGCCCCGATCTCCGCCGACGACCTCCCTCCCGGCGAGCGCATCGTCACCATCGGTACGTTCGATGGCGTCCATCGCGGCCACCGGCGATTGCTGGATCAGGCTGTTGCACGTGGGCAGGACCAAAACCTCCCCGTGACCGGCGTCACCTTCGAGCCGGTCCCGGCGGCGGTCTTGCGCCCGGACGCGTTCGCCGGCCGCATCTCGACCTCGGAGGAAAAGCTGGAGCGGCTGGCCGAGGCGGGGCTGGACGAGATCGTGGTCATCCCCTTCACCCCCGAGCTCTCCCGCTGGTCGCCGGAGCAGTTCATGGCCTGGCTGAAGGAGAAGACCGGGCTGCGCGAACTGTGGGTGGGGGAGGAGTTCGCGCTCGGCAAGGACCGCGCCGGGACCGTCGACCGCCTCACCGAGATCGGCGCCGACCTCGGCTTCCGCGTCGTCGCCGTGCCGCGCCTGACGAACAACGCGGAGGTCGTCTCCTCCTCGCGGGTGCGCGCCGCCGTCATGAGCGGCGACGTCGCCGCCGCCCGCCGCCTGCTGGGCCGCCCCTTCCGCGTCAGCGGCGAGGTCGTCCACGGCCAGCATTTAGGGCGCACGATCGGCTTTCCCACCGCCAACGTCGCCCCCCCGCCCGGCCTGGCCCCCCTCGCCGACGGCATCTACGCCGCCTGGGCCTGGCTCCCTGAGGACACGGAACCTCGCCCCGCCGTCGCCTACGTCGGCAGCCGCCCCACGGTGGACGACGGCCCGCGCATGGTGGAAACCCACCTCCTCGACTTCGACGGCGACCTGTACGGGAAGACGCTGTCGACCGATTTGCTGGAGCGGTTGCGTCCGGACGAGCGGTTCGACTCGCTGGAGGCGCTGGTGGCGCAGATGGAGATCGACAAGGCGCGGGCGCGGGAGGCGCTGGTGCGCGAGGGAGCGCGGATTTCTCTGGAAGATGGCGGGTCTCCTGGTTCATGGCAACAGGCAACAGGCAGTCCGTGCGGGTGATTGGAGGAGGATAGCAAGGGTTTGGCGGGGTGGATTGGTAAGGCGTAGAATGGGCGTAGCGACGGGCAATCGCCGGCGGTTGAGGGAAGCCAATGGCCGCGGCAATGTCGGCACCGGCAGGCATGCGCCTCCGCGGCGACGATCTGAGCAGCGATGGCGCCTGTTGACGAAGGAGAGCCCCGAATGGTCGTGGAAGCAGCAACCAACCTGGAACGGGCGCATCGTGCCGCGGTGACCGCGACTGTGCCGGAGTTGGCCACGACGTTGCAGGAGGTGCTGTCGCGCCGCGTGACGGCATACCTGGCCGGCGTCCAGGACGGCAAGACGATCTCCCGCTGGGCCAATGGCGACTCCCCGATCCGCGATCACGACGTGGAGCGCCGGGTTCGCACCGCCTACGAGATCGTTGCGTTGCTTCGGATCACCGAGCGGCCCGAAGCCATTCGCGCCTGGTTCATCAGCCTCGATCCCCGTTTGGATGATCGGCTGCCCATGGATGTCATCCGCGAGGACGAGTTGCAGGCCGCGCTCTATGCGGCGCAGGCATTTGTGGCGAACCCGTAGGCCGCGCCTTGGAGCACGCGCTTGACGAGGTCGGCCCGCCTCCTACAGCCGTGTTTCGGATTGGCTGGCGCGGCGATCCCCTGCGCCCGCCTCCGTGGTCAAAGGCGCTTGCCGATGGCACGTTCGGTAATCGCTTTGACGACCCCAGCGCCAGCGATGGCCGGCCCGAGGAGAGCCGGTTCCGCTGCCTGTACTGCGGGACCACCATGGAGGCGGCCTTCGGCGAAACGCTGGCCAGGAAGCGTGTGCCGATCGGCGTTCTCGCCAAACTCGCCGCCGTCGACGTCGACGAGTCAGTAGATGCCGTACTGGCCGGCGCGGCAATCGATCGTACCGAACCTCACCGGCCCCGGGGCCTGATCAGCGCGGAGTGGCAGTCGCAGCGGCAGATCGGCCGTACGACGCTTGATCCCGCACTACGGTTCGCCAATGTCGCGACCCGCGGCAGCTTGCAGTACCTTCGCTTCGCCCTCGCGCCGGTGGCGGATCGCCTCGGAATCACCGACGTTGACGGCAGCACGATGCTGAACCCAGGCCTGCGCGCGTTTACGCAGGCCTGCGCGAGGCACATTTACGAACTCCACGAAGATGGAGCCCCTCGCTTTGCCGGGATTCGCTATGTGTCCCGCCTCGATCCGATCGCGTGGGAGTGTTGGGCCATCTTCTTTGATCGCCTTCGGTACACACCCGGATATCCGGAGAACGTCATGGCCGACAATCCGGCGCTGAAGCGCGTCGCCCACGACTTCGCACTCACGATCGAGGGGCCGGACGGATTACTCTTGCCGCCCTGACGCGGCGCCGGCCATGTTCTGGGGGTGAATCCCGTCCAAGGCCGTCGTTGGACAGGCGGTCTCGCGGTAATGGCGGCATCGTGTCACGGCGCCCTGTACGGAAACACGCTCTCCACCGACTTGCTGGAGCGGTTGCGCCCGGACGCGCGGTTCGATTCGTTGGATGCTCTTGTGGCGCAGATGGAGATCGACAAGGCGCGGGCGCGGGAGGCGCTGGCGCGCGAGGGAGCGCCACTGCGCTCAGATGGCGCCACGTTGTTCAGAGAGTGAAGAGAACCAGGAACCTCGCCTCGTCGCTCGTTTTGGCGTCAGATGGCAATCCTTGCTCCCCAGCCGCCTCTCGGACCGGGCTGGAGAGTTCCGCGAACCGCGGGCAACATCGAGCGCCCCGCAGATTCAGTCCACCCCTTGCGGGTGCGAGAGACCATAGCGCGGCCCGGGCGTTGCAGCGATTTCGGGGGCGTGAATCTGGATTGTTGTGCCCAGCAGGAAGGCAC
>CALMZR010000253.1 GCA_937870845.1 uncultured Chloroflexota bacterium | reverse complement strand
AGATCCAGCAGCTCCAGCAACAGCGCGGCCGCAAGCTCGTCGCCGCGCGCAAGGCGCTCTCCGACGCGTGAGACGCATGCGGCAACGCTACGCCATCGCACGAGACGCAGAGGTAGGGGCACGGCATGCCGTGCCCACGCCGCGCCCTCCCCGCGGTGCGCCACGCCTCCTTGGCATCACCGCCATCGTCTGCCTTCTCGCTGCCGGCACGGGATTGCCGACGCCGGCAACACCTGTCGCCAGCGCTAACGCGCCCTGCACTGTCGCCCCCCGATCCGCAGCCGAGATCACCGCACTCCTCGCCAACGCCAACATCGCCACCCCAGCCCCCACCACCGACGGCCAAACGCTGCCCGAAGGCATCCCCGTCTCATCCGAAACCGCCGCCGCTATCGACTCTGTCGTGCGAACCTGGCTCGCCTGCCAGAACGCCGGCGAGCCCCTTCGCGCCTGGGCGCTCTTCAGCGACGGATACCTCTACCGCCTCCTGATCCGCCAGGGCGTTCCTGCCGACATCGCTTCCGCCCCGTCGACCCCCGAAACCGATGCCGACGGCGGCGCCATGCTCCTGGAAATTCGCGACGCGCGCGAACTGCCCCACGGACGCCTCGGCGCGACGGTCGTCATCGCCTACCCCGCCGTCCCCATGCCAAAGACCTTCTTCTTCACCTTCATCGAGGTCGACGGCCGTCTCTTTATCGACGGCGTCCTCGGCGAAATCTCCTTCGCCGTGCCGTAATTCGCCAGTCGGCCCCGGTTGTGCATGATTGGCGGCAGCGGGCGCGTCGGCGTCGCGCCGACGCGCGCACGGTTTCACATGAAAGGACCGCCGATGGTTACCGACCCCGTCCAGCGCATCCGCGCCACCGAGCACGCCACCTCGCTGGCGCTCGACTTGGCCGACACCCTCGATCGCCTGGCCAACGTGCCGCCCTCGACCGAGGCGCCCTACCTGACCGTCACCCTCGATTGGCGCCCCGAGGGGTCCGAGCCCGGCCGCATCCCCGCCCCGGAACCGAAGCGATCCGAACGGCGCTCCCGCGCCGCCGACGAGAGCACCCCCCGCCGCCCGTCCTGGGAAACGATGCGCCGCGAGCTGGACGAGGCGATCGCGGAGCGCGGACCCCGCGGCGCCGCCTTCGACAGCCTGACCGCAGATCTCGAACGCATCGGCCGCTACCTCGACGACGACCTCGACCCGGCGGCGCAAGGCGTGGTCATCGTGGCTTGCGACGCCCAGGACGTGTTCGAGCCGGTCGCGCTGACCGTCGCGGTCACGTCCGGGTTCACCGTGGGCCCGATCCCGTCCCTCCTTGAGCTGATCCACGCCGGGCACGACTACCCGCCCTACGCCGTCCTCCTCGCCGACCAGCGCGACGCCTTTCTCTGGATCATGGAGCGGCAAACCTGGGCGCGCGGCGTACAGCTCGAGGCCGATAGCTACCCGCGCAAGACCCAGCAGGGCGGCTGGTCGCAGAGGCGCTACCAGAACCGCGCCGACGAGCGGGTCGAGGCTTTTGCCCGCACGATCGCCGACGAAACGCGCCGCGAGTTGACCGCTGGCGACGCGCAAGTTCCCTACCTCATCCTGGCCGCCGACGAAGTGATGTCGAGCGCCCTCGACGCCGCCTTCCACGAAACGGTCAAGCAGCGCCTGCTGGGTCTCGTCCGCCTCTCCATCGACGCCAGCATGGACGACATCGCCGCCGCCGCCGAACCGCTGGTCGAGCAGCAGGAGCGGCAGCACGAGCAAGACGCCGTACAAGCCGTAAGCGACGGCGTCGGCGCCGGCGGACGCGGCGTTGCCGGCCCGGACGACACCCTGACAGCCCTGGAAACTGGCCAGGTGATGACCCTGGTCCTGAACGACGATTTCGACGCGCCGGCCTGGGCCGACTTCACCTTCCCCGTCTATGGCGCCGGAGATCTACCCACCGAGCACCCCGCCGCCGGCGACATCGCCAACATCGTCCCGATCCCCCTCACGGATATCGCCATCCGGCTCGCCATCCAGTCCGGCGCCGACGTCGAGCTCGTCGCCACGGCCGTCCCCCTCGATGAGGAGGCACGGATTCCCGAAGCCGACCAATCAACGCCTCGCTCCAAAGCCGCCCGCGCCCTCGACGCCATGGGCGGCATCGGCGCGGTGTTGCGGTTCGCGTTGGACGATGGACAGCCGACCGCCGACCGGTAGGCGATCCGGCTTGACGCTCGTCGGCAAGGTCCATGCATAACCGTGCCGAAGAGCTCCGTGTGGATTCCGTGGTTCGGTTCATTGATGAGAGGGCTCCGCCGATGCAGAATGCTCCCCGCCGCTACCAGACTGGGTACATCGAGCCGACGACGCAAGGCTGGGTTTTCGGCCTCCCCGCCGAGGATGCCGCGGTCGATATCGGCTTCTACGACATCGAGATCGAGATCTGGACCCTCGGCGAACCAGACATCCTCTCCGGGGAGTGGATGCCCAACGAAGCTCTGCTCGCCACGGGCGCCGACTGCCCAAGCGACCACCCGATCAAGGGCAACCTCCCCTCGCGCATCTACCATCTGCCCGAGCAGGCGACCTACGGCCGCACCGAGCCAGAAATCTGCTTCGCCAGCGAAGACGCCGCCCGCCTGGCCGGTTTCCGCGCTTCACGCGCCCCCGACTCCGCCGAATGATCGGGCACGAGCAAAGGATTCTCTCGTCTCGAACGAGTCAGGCCGAGCCCCTCGTACCGGCTACGGGAACCGCGAAAAGACGAAGAGCAACACCCCGTAGAGCGCCACGACGACGACGATGCCCAGCAGCGTCCGCTTCTTCGATTCGCTCCCCGCCGGTTTCAGCCACCACGCGAAGCGCTTGCTCATCCACGGCACCAGCCAGTTGAGGATCGTCACCCCCGCCACATTGCCGCCGAACAGCGCCAGCCAGAACGGCCAGCCGAATTGCCGCATCAAGATCGGCGTCTGCACGAAGAACCCAAACAGAAAAACCACCGGGTAGAGCGCCAGCAGCACCACCATATTCTGCTTCCAGGCCGGGGCGTGCGCCGCCCCGTCGACCCGGAACCATTGCTCGAACCCGGAGCGCACCGTCCGGTAGTGCGTCTCGGTGGTGAACGCCTGGGCCTCGTCCAGGAGCGCCTGCCGCTCCGCCGACGTCATCCAGGCGTTGAGATGATCCTCCGTGTCGAACTGCAGCACCGTCACCCAATCGTCCTGCACGCCCGGAATCGGCGGATTGACCTTGAACCCCTGAAAGCCGGAGTACTTGGCCTGCGCCGCGGCGATGCGCTGCCCCCACTCGCGGTAGGCGTCCTCTTTGCCCGGCGCTATCCGCATCGAGATGACGGCCGACACCGCTTCCGGCTTGCCCGCCTGATCGTCTTCGATCAGGTGGATGTCGTCGTGCCCGATCAGCATCGGCTGGATCTTCTCGATCAGCCGCAGCCGGGTCGGCGATTGCAGCCAGTCCTGCGCCTCCCGCGTCGAAGCAAACTTCTGCACGATCACCCAGTCAATCTGCGCCGGCGGGTTCGGCGGGATCACCTGGTGGTCGAGGAACCCCCGAAACCGGGCGACCGCGTCGCTGATCTCTTGCTGCCAGACCGCGAAGTCGTCGTTGCGGTTCGGCAGCACGCGCGTCTGCGTGATGATCGTCACCGGTTTCGCGGCTGTTTCGGGCGGATGCGCAGGCGCTCTCGACGGCGTTGCCACGACGATCCCCTCTCACGCATACGCATCCGCCTTCCACGATTGCCACGGGCAGACGAGGCAAAGGCGGCCCATTCCAACGCACGCCACGACTCGCCGAGCCGACGCGCTCCGCGACCATCCCGGCGGGCGCCCATCCGGTATGGCCTCTTCGCAGGACAACCCATCGCGTCGTTGCACTGAATCCTGCGACAAGCTACATCGATCTGGCGGAAAGTCAAGCCCTGACGATCGAAGTCGCGTAAGATTCCCGGTGAAGACTTTGCGGGTGGTCGTGGCGTGCCGGATCACGGCCATGCCACGCCAGTTCGTAGGTGCGATGCCTGCATCGCCCGTCGGCCGCAGGCCGACAGCCGGCCCTCCACAGAGCTATGGCCACCTCCGTAGGTGGCATCAAGGAGGATTTCCGTTTCATGACCGCGACCGCCGTTGCCGAGGATCTGGTCGCCAAGCTGCGCGCCCATCGGCTGCAGACGCTCAACGAGCTCTACGCCCGCAATGGCGAACCGAGCGACGCGATCGTCAACAAGCACACAAGCCACCTGACGCCGCTGCTCGAGGAGTTCATCCGCGCCTCGCCGTTTTTCCTGGTGGCCACCGCCGACGCCGAGGGCGCCTGCGATGTCTCCCCTAAGGGCGATCCGCCCGGCTCGGTGAAAATCCTCGACCGGCGCACGATCGCTATCCCCGACCGCCCCGGCAACCGCCGCATCGACGGCCACCGCAACGTCATCGCCAACCCCCACATCGGCCTGATCTTCATCATCCCCAACGTCGACGAAACGCTGCGCATCAACGGCCGCGCCTTCCTCACCGCCGACTCCGAGCTCCTCGCCTCCATGGCGATCGACGGCAAGACTCCCAAGCTGGCCATCGTCGTCGAGATCGACGAGGCGTACATGCACTGCGCGCGCGCTTTCCTCCGCTCAGGCATGTGGGAGCCCGACACCTGGCCCGACCCCGCTACGGTCCCCACGCTGCGCGCCATCATGTGCGAGCAAAAGGATCTCCCGCCCCCGGACGAATCACAAGGCAAGCGGCAGGAAGAATACCGGTCGATCCTCTACTGACCGAGGGTCCGCCAAGCGGCCGCCCGCTTCAGAGCGGCGCGCCAACGCCGTGGCACTCCGAGCGTCAGCGAGGAATCTCGGCGCCGCCGAGACGCCGTGGCCGGGAAGCAGAGATGATTCCAAGGAGCCCTCCTTCGTCGGAATGACATGAGTCCTACTCGCCGCGGTAGATCGCAAGGGAGCGACAGACGTTGGCAGAACAGTCGACCATCCACCTCGCGGGCAAGGTCGCGATAATCGGCGCGGCCGAGCATCCCCACGCCGCCCGCCGCCTGCACGAGGCGTTCCCGGCGATCGGCTGGTATCCGGCTACCGCGAATGAAGCGCCGGCCGAGGTTCCCGTCGTGCGATTGCGGCGCGACGCCGCACTGCCGGAGGGCGCCTTTGCCCTAACCGTCGATGACGACGCGCCGAGGCCGACGATCGAGATCGCCGGCGGGCCGTTCTCGGGGGTGATTTACGGCGTCGAAGAACTCGTGCAACGCCGCGCCGTTGCCGCCGGACGAGGCGCAAACGTCCAGGCGGGCACGGTCGAGCAGGCGCCGGGGCTCCCCTACCGCACCTTCTGGAACTGGGATCACTCGACGAACTGGGACACCGAGCAGATCGGGAGCCAGGAGATCGGCGTGATGAACCCGTACGGCAAGCCTGAGGACGGGTTCCTGGCCGATTTCAAGCGCGTGGTCGACTTCATGAGCCGCAATCGGATCGCGGCGATCACCATCTTCGGCTTCTTCCGGGACTCGCACGGCGGCATCGACGCCGCGCAAGAGCTGTGTCGCTATGCCAACGAGCGCGGCGTTCGCATCTTGCCCGGGGTGGCCATCAACGCCTACGGGGGCGTCGTCTGGGAAATGGACCACCCCTTCAACCTGGCGACCTGGCTGCGCCGGCGCCCTGATCTGGCGGCCCAGATGGAACGGCCTCCGGGTTTCCAGATCCCTGGCCTCGGATTCCGGCTCCACTTTCCCCGCGGCGACTACAGCCTCTCCGGCTGCCCGTCCCGTCCGGAAAATCAGCAGTGGATGGAGGACGGCATCGCATGGCTGGCCGAAACGTGCGAGATCGGCGGGGTCAACATCGAAGCCGGCGACTACGGCGTCTGCGGCTGCCCGTTGTGCCAGGCCCGGCGCGCCGAACGCGAAGACGCCCGGCGCCGCCACGGCTACGCCGAGTCGTGGTCCCACGCCGACATGGCCGACTTCTATCCGCGCCTGTTCGAGGCGGTGCGCTCCCGGCGCCCGGACGCCTGGGTCTACTCGGAAATCCAATGGGACAACCTGCTCGATCGGGAGGCGCAGCAGCCGCTGCGGGCCCTGCCGGACGAGGGCATCTACCAGCACACCTTCAACCGCCCTTACTGGGAGCGGGTCGAGCGCGAGCTCACGCGCGAGTACGTGGAGCGACTGCCCACGCGCACGAACGTCTTCCGCTGCCAGTTCGCCTGCCAGTGGAACGGCGGCCGGCGCACCGAGCGCTACTTCTTCAATGGCCGCGACTGGATGGCGATGGCAAGGAAGGCCGCCGAGACCGGCGTCGCGGGGCTCACCGTCTGGGGTGAGGCGTCGCCGTACCTGGCCGCGACGGAGTTCGGCTACCTCGCCTTTGCCCGCTTCAGTTGGGATCCGTCCCTGACGTGGGAGCGGTTCGTCGCCGAGGAGCTGGCGCCGCGGCGTGGGGGAGACGCCGCCGCCGACCACTTCCTGGCGCTGACCGAGGCGAATGACCGCGCCCCCTCCCTGGACGCAGACGCGCTCGGCCGGATGCAAGTGGAGGCGCTCGACGCGTCCCGCGGCGTCGAGCCCGACGCGGGCCGGC
>CALMZR010000252.1 GCA_937870845.1 uncultured Chloroflexota bacterium | reverse complement strand
TCTCGGCGTCCGGGGGACGGCGTGTCGGCGGCGCCGAGATTCCTCGCTGACGCTCGGAATGACACAACTTTGGCACGTCGCTGTAAATATCGCGGTCTGATCGAGCCATCAGGGCCCGCGGCGGCTCAGCCTGGTGGGCCGCCCCGCGCCCCCTTCGTCGCGCTGCTCTCCCGACGCGCGCTCATGCGCCACGCCTCGTACTCCGCCATCGTCCGCGCATCCGGCGGGTACGTCCCCGGCAGCGGCCCCCCCGCCTCCACCTTCGCCAGCAGAAACCGCTCCAGCGCCTCCTGCTCCGCCGCCGGCGCCGCAATCTCGCTCGCCAGATGGCGCGGGATGACCACCACCCCGTCCTCGTCCCCCACCAGCACGTCGCCCGGGAAAACGGCCACGCCCGCGCACGCGATCGGCACATCGACATCGACGGCGTGATGCACGCTCAGGCTGATCCCCGCCGAGCGCCCCGCCGCGAACACCGGCAGCTCGCCGGCCGCCATCTCCCCCGCATCCCGCACCGCCCCATCCGTCACCACCGCCGCCGCGCCCCGCGCCCGCAACCGCGCCGCCAGAATCCCTCCCAGCGACCCCGCCCGCACATCCCCCCGGCAATCGATCACCAGCACGCTCCCCGCCCGCGCCGTCTCGATCGCCTTGCGCTGCGGATGCTCCGGATCGCCATACACCTCCGGATGATCGAGATCTTCCCGCATCGGGATGTAACGCAGCGTCAATGCCTCCCCCACGAACCGGCGCCTCGCCGGGTTCAGCGGGGAGAGGCCGGTGAGAAACCGGGTCCGCATCCCCAGCTTGAACAGCTGCGTGGCGATCGTCGCCGTGCTCGCCTCCCGCAGCCGCGCCAGCACCGCCGCGTCGATCGCCGTTGCATCGCTCACCGACATACCCTCCCCCTCTCGCGCGGTTGCCCCCTCAGCACATTGTCTCCACCGCGGCCCCATGCGCAATGCTCCGGGGGCCGCGGTTTCCTGTCGCGCCGATGTCGCGCGATGAACTCGTGCCATCGGCTACGATGGGCCACCGCCACGGCGCCGGGCCGGGGCAATCGGACCGTCTGACGCCAGGAGAACGTCCGCGATGCCCTACGCCACCAACGACGGGGTCCGCATCCGGTACGAGGTCGAGGGCAGCGGCCCCCCGCTGGTGCTCCACATCGGCTACATCGGCGGCCTCGAGGACTGGGCCGACGCCGGGTACGTCGCGCCGCTGGCCCGCCGCTTCCGCGTGCTGCGGCTCGATCCCCGCGGGCAGGGGCAAAGCGACACGCCGCACGACCCGGCGGCCTACGCCGCACCCTGCCGGGTCGGCGACGTCCTCGCCGTGCTCGATGCCGAGGGCATCGAACGGGCGCACTTTTGGGGGTACTCCCTCGGCGGCTGGGTCGGCTTCGCCCTCGGCGTTTTCGCCCCCGACCGCATCGCCTCGCTGATCCTCGGCGGCGCCCACCCGTTCACCGGCAACCCCCGCCCTGTCGTTGGTGATTTCTTCCTCGATGGCTTCCGCGACGGCATGGCCCCGTTCGTCGCCGCGTGCGAAGCGGACGACCCGGCCTACTTCGTCTCGGCCGGCGAGCGCGATCGCTGGCTTGCCGCCGATCCCGCCGCGTTGCGCGCCGCCCGGCTCACCAACCTGACCGAGCCCGACCTGGAGCGGGACGCCGTCGCGGCGATCCAGGCGCCGACCCTGATCTACGCGGGAACTCATGACGACCCCGAACCGAAAGCACAGGGCGCTCGCCTGATCGCCAACGCGACCTTCGTCGGGCTCGAGGGCCTGGACCACGCGCAAGCCATGAACCGCGCCAACGTGGTGCTGCCGCACGCGCTGGCGTTCCTGGCGGGCCCGGCGACGAACGCCTCAGGGACGTCGTAGCGCCAAGGCGGAGCTGCCGCGACACGCTGATCGTTCGGTCAGCGATGCTGCCCACCGGTATCACCCACGCGATGGCGAGGCGTGTCCGGCCGGGCGCCGCACCACGTGTCCACCAGCACGAGCAAGGCAGTCCGGCGTCGCGTGGACCGCCCATGGGGTCAGTTCACGACGGGCCGGCGCCCCGTTTCGGGGTCGCACACGCCGTTGTCACACGCCGTGAGGGAGCAGGCGCAGAAGATCCCACCGGAGCAAGAGCACGTCTGGCACGCAGTGCTCTCAGGTTCGCGCTGCGACCGGGACTGGAGCAGTCCGCCGCCTGAGCCGACACGTCGGCGCCGCCGCTGGCCTTCTTGCCGCCCTTGCGCTACCTGGCGCGATCCCTCTCCGCCTCGGCAGCTCCGAGCGCGCCGGCTCGGGCTCGTGGCCAGCAGCCGGGTCAAGCCATCGAAAGCCTCGCGGTCCACGCCTCGCCTCTCCACCCTGAGCATGTGCGCACGGTCAATCCGCGATCTATTCTTTGTTTATTCATCTTGACGAAGACGTTGCTGGCAGACAAGGATCACGCGAAAAGAAGCGGCATTGTGGCGCCCCGCCTCGTGCCGTCGGCGCCTCACGACCCGGGGCTATGCTCCCGGTGGCTGTCGCCGATCTCGCGCAGCAGGTCCCAGCAGTTGCTCGACGCGCTGACCATCAGAAAGAAGACCGTGGCCACCAGCCAGCCGACGGCGTCGGCATCGCCGCCCAGCACCTGAACGCCCACCCAGACGGCGATCGCATACCCGGCCAACGGCGACGCAAAGCGCCCCAGCGCCCTTCCCCCGTGCCACTCCGGCGCCGGGTCGCTGCGCACCCGTCGCGCCGCCCACATCACCCGCGCCATGCCCCAGAACCCCAGCAGCAGCAGCGGTACGCCCAATCCCACCGCCTCCGCGTCCGGGATGAGGACGATCAGGGCGACCACCAGCACCGTCAGGAAATCGTGAAACGTCTGCGCCGCCCAGATGCGCAGCCCCGCCGGGCTGGCGTCGGCCATGATCCTCGGGTTGAGGGCCAGGGCCACGAAGAGCAGCCCGACCAGCGTCGCCGCCACCCCGGCCACGGCGGCGAAAAAATCGTGCCATTCGGCCAGCGCCGCGAAGCGGTCGTCCATGGGGCCTCACCCGATCACGCCTGTCGTCGCGCGCGGTCACGATCCCGAGGGCGCCGCCCGTCACGAACGCATCACCACCCGTGTCACCGAACGCCACGGCTCCCGGCCACGTCTGGCGGCGACCCGGGCCGGTGACATCGAGGCCCCCATCCCGAAGCCGCGCGCGGGGTCGCCCTTCCCGCGCGCCCACTGCGTGAAGGTGTGGTCCACGAACCCGCTCGAGCGGCGCAATAAGGAAGTGAAACGACTCGTCGCGGATGACGCCCGTGCGCGATCGTCGCACGTAGGAGGCGACGGTGGATAATAGACGTGTGGATCGCGAAGAAACGCCGCTTGCCGGGGGAAACCTATCAGAAGTCGTCCGCGTCGGCGACACTGTCCGCCGCCCCCTCCATCCGTGGAGCGAGGCGGTGCATGGCCTCCTCCGCCACCTCGAGGCGCAGGAATTCGATGGCGCCCCTCGCTTCCTCGGCGTCGACGATCACGGACGCGAGATGCTCACCTTTCTCGCCGGCGAGGTTGGCGCCTACCCCCTCCCCACCCCCATGTGGTCCGATGAAGTGCTCATCGGCGCGGCGCGACTTCTACGACGCTTCCACGACGCGACGCTCGGCTATGCGGCGCCGGAGGGCGCGGAGTGGCAATTTGCCTATCCTGACCCCACTTGCCACGAGGTGATCTGCCACAACGACGTGGCCCCCTACAACATGGTTTTCGTGGCCGACAGCCCGCGAGCCCTTATCGATTTCGACACCGCCGGACCCGGCCCCCGGATCTGGGACCTCGCCTACGCCGCCTACACCGTTGTGCCCCTGGCGAGCTTCGCTCCCCGCGCCGATGGCGCCACGGTCCCGTATGAGTCGTCCCAGCACGCCGGCGAGCGGGCCCGACGACTGCGGCTCCTCCAAGACGCCTATGGCCTCCCAATGGATGATCTTTTGCCGACCGTGGGGCTCCGTCTGGAGGCACTGTGCGATGTGTTAATGACAAGGACCGCAGCGGGCGACGAGGCGTACCTGCGCCTGGTCGCCGAGGGACACCTGGACCGTTATCAACGCGAGGTCGCCTTCGTCCGCCGCCACGCATCGGAGTGGCGGCCCACTGCGGGGTAGCGGCCCCGCCCGTTCGCTCCTTGCGCGTTTGGTTCCGGTAACGCCACAGCCTGTTGAACATGGCCTCGGGAGAGGGTCGTCTTTCTTCTCTACTGCGACGTGCCGGCCGTGAAGATCGATGAGGCGCCGCTTAGCCGACGCCGCCCTGTGCGGGCTCGGCCGAGAGCCGAGCCAGTACGCCGTCGGCCTGGCCGACCCACCGAGCGACGGCATCTCGATCGTGGCAAAGGATCAGCCCCCAAGCCCCACCACACCTCGGGGGCGCCGCCCACCCTCCCGTTACCCGGACAACGCCCGATACCACGTGGTTGTGGATGTCGGCCGGAATCCGACACCCTGGTACAGGGCGGCGGCCGCCGCTGTCTCGTACGAAACCTTCACCCGCTGGGCGCCTCTCGTGACAAGGCGATCGATGCCGGCGGAGAGCATCGCTCGGGCGAGACCTCGCCGTCGGAACTCGTCCTCGACCCTGACGGGTTCGACGAGTCCCACCGTCGTGGTCGGGTCGAACCAGTACAGCGAGTAGCCGGCAACCCGTCCCTCGGCGGTCTCGACAGCGAGGTCGAGCGCCGGGTCGTAGAGCGGACACTGGTCGAGGCGCTGCGCCACGCCCACCCCATTTCGGCGCCGCATGGGATGCGGGGCGTCCCGCCGCTGCGTGCGATCGACCAGGACGAACCCCTCAGGGAGCGCCGGCACGGCCGGCCGATCGGCGGCATCCATCCAGGCGGTGCTGTCTCGATGGCCAGCGGTGAGCCCGGATCGCTGGGCGAGTTCCTGAAAAGTTCGATCGTCGTCCCCCACTGGGACGTCGATCCCGTTCGCCGCGTGCTGCGCGGCATGCTCGAGCGCCCGTCTCCACACGATGCCGGGCTCGATGCCCGACGCGCCTGCGACGACGATCGGGTCGCACTGCCAGTCGTCATCGGTCCAGCTCGTCAGCAGGACGCCGGCGACGGGCCCTTCATCGTCGAGCCAGAACAGCTTCTCGACCTCGTCAGAGCGCCGCGGCCTCCGCCACCACCACTGCACATCCGCCGCTTCCCAGAGACCGGCCTGGGGGTCGGCTCGGCGAGCGCGCTGCAGCAACGCTGTCGCCAGCATCAGTGCTTCGAGCCCCGATGCTCTGACCTCTGGCGCCGACACCCCCATCGCCTCCCTCAAGACCTGGCCAAGGCTCCGCCTGGGCAACGATACCAAGCCCATTCCCGCTTACGGCTCCAGCTCCGGCAACGGCGCGTTCACCGGCCCCGCCAGATCCCCCACCGTCGGGTTCAGCGGCGGGTCGGGCTGCGGAACGAGCGCCGTGTCGTCGAACAACGCGTGCCCCAGCTCCACCCAGAACGCCTCCGGAAACGGTGCATCCGCCGGCCCCGGCTGCCGCGTCACCACCCCCGCCGCGCTCCACTGCCGGATGAATGCATTGATCCGCTGCTTGCTGGAAACCCCGAATCCGGGCAAATCCCGCAGCCACTTCAGCCGCGTCTCGAACGCCCGCTGCCGTTCCTCCAGGCCAACGTCGGGGTCGATGGCCGCCTCGTACTCCTCCACCGCCAGCACGTCGTTCGGCACCCGCGCCGGCCAGAAGCTCGGCAAGAACCCGTCCACGTCCCGCTTGTACCGCGACAGGCAGCTCGACGTGTCGGTCTGCCAGGGAACCGCCATCCAGCGCGTGACGTCCCCCGGCCCGCTCGCACGCAACGGCCCGTCCGCGCCCAGCGCGATCTCCGAGGTCATCACCGGCCCCCAATCGGGCTCCGGCTCCGTCCTCCGCCGCAGCCGGAACGGCGCCTCGTACAACGACGCCTGGCGCATCGGCCACGTCATCTCGCATCCAGGATGGAACGGCCCGCCCAGGCACTCGTCGAGCGCCGCCCGGTCGAGCGCGCCCGGCTGCTCGGCCACCGGCAAATCCTCCAGCCGCGCCGGGAACGACAGCCCCGCCTCCGGCCAGTCGGCGTCGAAATTGCCGTCGGCCCACTGCCGCAGCCATTCATATTGCATCTGCAGGATCGCCATCCACTGCCGCGGGTTCGAGGCCGGCAGCTCCACCCCGTCGCCGTAGTAGGGCGGCAGGTCGTTGTACTCCATGCTCGTGTACGACGGATTGCGGAACCGCGCGAAGACCTGCTGCCGCAGAAACCGGTCCTCCGCCGCGGCGCTCCCCAGCCGCCGCAGCGTCTCCGGGGCCAGGAAATCGCCCGGTGAGCCCCAGCCAAACTCGCGCAAGAACCCGGCGTTGACCCACTGGTTCTGCGTCATCCGCTCGAACAGCGGGTAGATCATGCGCGTGAACGACGGCCGCGTCGGCCGCAGCCCCGGCTCGAGCACCGTCGCCTGCTCGAAGACCACGTCGTACATCGTCACGACCGACTGGATCCCCGGCGCGTAGTTCGGCGGCGCGGCCACCACCCACGCCCCGGTCACCGGGATCTCCCGCCCGCCGATCCGCACCTCGGCCTCCACCGGCCCGTCGCTCGTGTCGTCGTACCAGAGGTCGTTGTTGGCGAACGTCGTCGCCAGCATGCCGGGGATCGCCGGCCCCGACCGCCCCATCCCGCCGAACACCAGCAGCCGCCCCGCCTCGTCCGTGCGCAGCTCCCCCAGCGGCACGTCGATGCCGAAAACCTGTCCGCCCGCGAACCGCGCCGCGGCCGATTGCCCGTCCGCGTTCGCGCTCGCCCCGGAGACCGACCGCGGCCCCGGATCGTTGCGCAGGCTGCCCCGGTCGATGACAGCCGCGTTGCGCCGCGCCGACGCGGTCGGCGGCGGAGCCTCCTGCAACGGCGCGGCCGGCAAACCTTTGGCGGAGGGAATGTCAAGGGCGATGTCGAAGTCGTACCAGGCGGCTTTGGCGTTCGTCAGGTGCACGGTCCAACGGATGTCGGCGTCGGCCGCCGTCACCTCGCCGACCACATTGCCGTCGGCATCGAGCCCGTAGAGCCGGAAGCGCGCCGCCTGGCGCTTGATCCTCCCCGCCTCGTCCTTGAACCCGCCCAGCGGCACGGGATGCGGCCCCGGCGCCTCCGGCCCCGGAAACCACCCCTCCGGGCTGTCGCCCACGCGGGCAATGCCAATGGCCGGGTGAATCACGGTCGTCTCGACCGCGTCGAGGTTGACCTCCTGCCTCCTGGCGCGGGACATCCCCGCCGGCAGCGCGGCAGCCGCCATGCCGAAGGCTCCGTAGGTCAGCAACTGGCGACGATTCATGGGCGGGCGCCTCCTCCACGTCCCAGGCGATGGCCGTCGCCATATCCTATGCGATCCGCCGGACGGCCGGGATGGCGCGCCGCGACGCCCCGATCGCGCCTTATGCGGTGAGGGCTGCTCTTGCTTCCTCACCACCATCGGCGAGAGCTTCTGCGCCGCGAACGGCATCGGGCGCCTCGCCGGGGATCAAACCTGCATCACCGACGACGACTGTTTCGACCGCCTCGGCGCCGGCTGAGCGAGCGCGTCATGCAGCAGGCGCTGCGGCGGCTATTGCGCGGCCGCACGTCGATCGCGATCGCGCACCGCCTCTCGAAGATCCGCGAGGCGGACCTGATCGTGGCGATGTACAACGGGCCGATCGTGGAGCAGGGAACGCACGAGGAATCGATGGCGCGGCGGGGGCGGGATTCTGCGCTGGCGACGGCGCGGTTGGCTCTCACCCCTGCCGTCTCAGCGGAATTTCCCACCCCTGGCTCTCGCACGCCCCTCACCCCAACCGCCGCCCAGAGGACGCCCGGCCCTGTACGCAGGGCGAGGGGCTGGTGACGTCGAGAGGGGTTGACTCCTGCGACGGCGCGGAAGCCTGGCGAAGGGGAAGGGCTGGTTCATCGCCAGGGCCGGCCTGTTCGGTTCGACCCGCTGTAAGCCGAAGTTGCGATGCTGGCGGGCGGCGCCAGCGCGCGGAGCCCTCCACACGGGGGCGGGACGCCGCTAGAGATTGAATTCGGCGTCGAAAAACGCCAATTCGGGGCTGGCCGTGAGCAAGTGTTTTTCGACCTTGAAGAAGACGGTGGTATTCCCGGAGTAGCTGGCGCTGCCCATTTGCAGGTGGGCCACGCCATTGACGACGGTTCGTGATTCTTCTGCTTTGTCGGTGATCATGGTCACCTGATACCGGCCGCTCGTGCCGCCCGTCATCGTGAGGGTGACGCGCGGGTCGTTCAGGCAGCCAACGCTGCCGATCGCGTGGACCTTGTACCAGAGGGCCCGTCCCGGGGGCGGCGGGTTGTCGTGGACTCTGGTGTCGGAGTAAATGGCGCCGCTGAATGTCCCAGTCTGTTCATCGAAACAGTCGAGCGAGCCGAGGTCGTGCGCGGTTTCCCTGGTGTGGTTGGGGAACGGGTCGAATTGCTCGCAACCATCGGTCAAATCGTCGTTCATGTCGTAGTTCAGACCCTTGCATGAGAACGAGCAGGCTTGAAGCCGGCACGTGAAATTGGTCGTTGGCGCCTGCAGCGGAGTCGCGCGACAGACCAATCCGCAGCCGCCACAGTGGTCGGGGTCGGTTCGGATGTCCCGGCACAGGCCGCTGCAGCATTGCTGGCCGGCCTGGACATCGCACCGGATGCCGCATCCGCCGCAGTTGTTGTCGTCGGTGCTGGTGTTGCTGCAGACGCCGCCGCCGCAGCACGTCTCGCCGGCTCCGCAGGCGTTGCCGGTCCCGCATTTGCAGACGCCGCCGACGCAGCGGTCGGTTTTCGCGAGGTTGCACGCGCTTTGGCACGACCCGCAAAAGCTGGTCGTGTTGATATCCCGGCAGGCGCCGTTGCAGCAGCGCTGGTCGCCGGTGCAGGGGGTGGAGCCGCCGCACTTGCAGGCGCCGCCGACGCAGCGGTCGGCGATCTGGCTGTCGCAGGGGCTGCCGCACGCGCCGCAGTGATCCTTGTCCGTGTTGGTGTTCCGGCATGCGCCGAGGGGTTCGATCTGGTTGCAGCAGGTCTCGTCCGCGGGGCACGGGGCGCCCGAGAAGCCGCACGTGCAGACGCCCTGGTCGCAGATGTTGG
>CALMZR010000251.1 GCA_937870845.1 uncultured Chloroflexota bacterium | reverse complement strand
GTGTCGAAGCCGGAGCCGGTGGCGGTGTGCTCGTCGCTGTGGACGTTGACGAAGGTGACGGACTGGCCGAGGTCGACGGTCAGCTCGCCCGGGACGAAATCGCCCGCGTCGTCGCCGACGATGCGGACCTCCAGCGCGCCTGCGGGAGCAACGCTCGCGTCGGCGGTCTCCTCCGCTGCCTCGGCCGCTTCCTCCGCGGCTTCTTCCGCTGCCTCGGCTGCTTCCTCGGCCGCTTCCCCGGCGGCCTCCGCTGGATCGTCGTCCTTGGCGAACGCGAGAGGACCGCCGCGGATGGCGCCGGCCTGGACCAGCAACGCGCTACCCGCCGCGGCCGCGACGAGTTGGGTGGCGCGGCGGCGGTTTTGGCGGGTAGTCAAGAGGTCCTGAATGCGAACGGAGTCGCCGGACATGGTGGTGGCTCCTTGGCTCCTGTTACGTGAGGTCGTCGGCATCGCTGCCATCGGTCGATTTCAGGTCATGGACAACGGTGTCGAAGGACATTCATGGAGCGTGCCGCCGCGTAGCGGAGCGCGCCTGTGGGGCGTGCAGCACTCGTATCCTGAGCAGAGCGAAGCACCTCGGCTGCACGGTAGGCGCGTTCCATGAGGCCGAGATGCTTTGGCCCGCGGCCACAGAATGAGACGAAGTGGGCCGGCCGCTGGCTGTGCGTCGCGCGTTGAGTCATGAGCCGCGGTGTCCGAGATTCCCTGGGTTACAGCGTCATAGCGGGCACGCGGCCTTCCTCACGCTCGAAGCCGGCGGCGGGGGGTTGTGGGCAGCGCAGGGGCTTGTCCTGGCGGTAGCCGAGGGCGTAGTCGGCTTGGAGGATGGTGTGGATCTCGCGGGTGCCCTCGTAGATGACGGCGCCGCGGGAGTTCCGCCAGAAGCGTTCCACGGGGTACTCGTTGGAGTAGCCGTAGGAGCCGTGGACCTGGATGGCGTCGTTGGCGGCTTCGAGAGCGGCGTCGCAGGCGAACCACTTCATGAGGGAGGTCTCGCGCGTGTTGCGAATGCCGCGGTTCTTCAGTTCGGCGGCCTGCATGGTCAGCAGCCGCGAGGCCTCGTGGTTGGCGACCATTTTGGCGATCATCTGCTTGACCAGCTCAAAGCGGCCGATCTCTTCGCCGAAGGCGGAGCGCTCGTTGGCGTACTTGACGCTGGCGTCGAGGCAGGCACGGATGAGGCCGACCGCGCCGGCGCCGACGGTGAAGCGGCCCTGGTCGATGCAGCTCATGGCGATCTTGAAGCCTTCGCCCTCTTCGCCGATGCGGTTTTCGATCGGGATGCGGACGTTGTCGAAGGCGAGTTCGCCGGTGTTGCCGGCGCGCACGCCGAGCTTGCCCTTGATGGTGCCGGTGGTCAGACCCGGCATGTCCTTTTCGAGCATGAAAGCGGTGAGGCCGTGGTGCTTCTTGGCGCGGTCGAAGGAGGCGAAGACGAGGAGGTGGTCGGCGATGGCGGCGAGGGAGATCCACATCTTGGAGCCGTTGAGGACGTAGCTGTCGCCGTCGCGGACGTAGGTCGATTCGATCGCGCCGGCGTCGGAGCCGGCGTTCGGCTCGGTGAGGGCGAAGGTGGCGATCTTCTCGCCTCGCGCCTGCGGGACGAGGAATCGCTGCTTCTGCTCCTCGTTGGCCCATTGCAGCAGGGCCAGGCTGTTGAGGCCGACGTGGACGCTCATCACGACGCGGAGGAAGGTGTCGACGTACTCCAGCTCGTCGCAGGCGAGGGCCAGCGAGACGTAGTCGAATCCGGAGCCGCCGTACTCCTCGGGGATGGGGAGGCCGAGCAGGCCCAGCTCGCCCATCTTGTGCAGGACTTCCGGATGGAACTCGCCTTTTGCGTCCCACTCCTGGATGTACGGGGCGACCTCGCGCGCGGCGAACTCGCGCACCGAATCGCGAAGCTGGATCTGCTCCGGCGTCAGCGAAAAGTCCATAGTTGGCTGTCCCCTAGTTGGCATCGTGAGGAAATCCGCGGATCGGGGCGGATTTCGGAGCGAGCGGCTCCGTCGCAAGAGCGCCGGAAAGTATAGCCAGAGGTCAGGCGTCAATCGTGGAGCCTTGCCACGGCGACTGAATCAACACATATGGCCACTTCCCGGCTATAGTCGCGACGCACCGTTCGTGGCGAGGAACAAGGAAGGCCACCATGATGGACAAGACGCTCGCGGAATCAACCAGCCCCATCCTCTCAATTGGCAGCCGGCGCGGCGCTTTGGCCGGATTGCTTACCGGCGTCGCCGGTGTCCAGGCGGCGCACGGCAAGAAGAAAGACCGTTCCAGGAAGAATGGTAAGAACGCAGTCAGGACCGAGAAGAAGCGAAAGGGCAAAGGCAAAAAGGGCGGCGGCCAACTGCCGACGGTCATCCTTGTCGAGAATTCGAACAATGTCACCGGAGTAAGCGGCCTGGTTTCGGGGTCTGCCGAGTGTCCCAGCGGGTTCGTGGCAGTCGGAGGCGGCTTCACGATCGTAGGCTCCGTTACGACAGGTCTCGTCGCGCAAGAACTTGAAAACGCTGGAAGAAAATGGCTCGTCCGATTCAATGTGCCCCAAGAACCGGTCGGGAATGCCTCGATCGAGGTCGTGGCCGTCTGTCTCAAAGCAGCGCTCAAGCAGAGCGAATAGAGGGCCGTGCGGAACTCATGTCTCACCGAGGTGGCGGGTAACCTCGTGGTCAGCGAATAGAGCGGGCCTGAGCGCCGAGACTTGTCCAATGTCGAAATGACACAATATTGGCACGCCGCTGTGGCGTCGTCGGCCACCGATCAGGACAAGGATGCGGCCCGAGTCTGTAGACGTCGTTGAGGGGTATGAGCGTTGGATGACCGGTTTGATGCCATTGTCGTAGGAGCTGGCCCAGCCGGAATCACGGCGGCGAAGGAGATGGCCGCCGCCGGGCTCTCGGTGGTGGTGCTGGAGCGGGGGCAGTATCCCGGCGCGAAGAATGTCTGGGGAGGGATTCTGTACCGAGAGCCGACGGAGGCGATGGCGCCGGGGTTCGAGGAGGAGGCGCCGCTGGAGCGGCCGATCATCGAGCAGCGGTATCTGCTGCTGACGGACAAGGCGATGATGGGGGCGGCCTATCGCTCGCAGCGGCTGGCCACGCCGCCGTACAACGCCTATTCGGTGCTGCGGGCGCCGTTCGACCAGTGGTACGCGGGCAAGGCCGAGGAGGCGGGAGCGGAGGTCTACCCCGAGTTCACGGTGGTCGATCTGCTCTGGGAGGACGGCGCCGTCGTCGGGGTAACGACCGGGGATGCGGAAGGGGAGTTGCTGGCGCGCTGCGTGGTCATCGCGGACGGGGTGAACTCACTGCTGGCGCAGCGGATCGGTCTGCATCGGGAGTGGGCGCCGATCGAGCAGGCGCTGGTGGCCAAGGAGCTGATCGCGCTGGCGCCGGATGTCATCGAGGCGCGGTTTGCGCTGCCGGCCGGGATGGGGACGGCCCTGGAGATCTTCGGAGAGTCGACGGCGGGGTTGCTCGGCTATGGGTTCATCTACACGAACAGGGAAAGCCTCTCCATCGGCACGGGGGCGCTACTGGAGGACCTGATCGAGACCGGGCTGAACGTCAACGACATCCTGGACCGGTTCAAGGCGCACCCGGCGATCGCGCCGCTGATCGAGGGCGGCGAGACGCTGGAGTACTCCGGTCACCTGATCCCCGAGGGCGGATATAACCGGCTGCCGCAGGTGTACGCCGACGGGGCGGTGGTGATCGGCGATGCGGCGCAGCTCGTCAACCCGATCAATCGGGAGGGCGGCAACCTGGCGATGCTCTCGGGCAAGCTGGCGGCGCAGGCGGTCGTCGAGGCGAAGGCGGCCGACGATTTTTCGGCGATGAGCTTGTCGCGGTACCGGGAGTTGCTGGACGAGAGCGTCATCATGGCCGATTTGCGCGCGATCCGGAACGTCACCGATTTCGCGCATGGACGACCGCACCTGCTGCGGGATTACCCCGAGGTGCTTTCGGAAATGTTCGAGGACTACCTTCGCGTCAGCGACGTGCCGAAAGAGACCAAGCTGAAGAAGATGGTGGGCAGGGCTATGGCGTTGCCCAAACGGCGGCTCATGGCCGATCTCTTCGGCGCGGCGAGGTCGCTGCTGTAGCCGGGTTTCCGGGGTCCGAGTCTACGCCCTGTGTGCCGAACCAGGTAGGCGCAGCGCGTCCAGATCAGGGCGGAGGACGACGCTCTCTTGCTCGTTTGGGTCGGTGCGGGCCAGGATGCCGACGCACGGCTCCGTTGGGTGCGGGTTCGCCGGGAGGTGCGGCACACCGGCCGGGATGTACAGATAATCGCCGGCGGACATCGTCAGGTGCTCCTCCAGGTTTTCGCCGAACCACATCTCGGCTTCGCCGCTGACGACGTAGATGGCCGTTTCATGGTCCTCGTGGAGGTGGGCGTTGGCGCGGCTGCCCGGCGGGATGGTCACCATGTGCATGCAGATCCCGCTGGCGCCGGCCGATTCCGCCGAGATGCCGGTGAAGTAATCGAGGCCTTGCTTACCGCGAAACGGCTCGGCGCCGCGGATGACCCGGCACGTTTGCGTCGTCATGGTCGAGGTCATGGCGTCTCCTGTCGCTACGATTGGTTCGAGGACACATGCGGTGACATCGAGCGCTGGCGCCGATGCCGCCGTCTGTTTGGTCGCCTATCCATACGCGGCGTTACAGCAGAGGGATCAGCGGAGCGCGGAGTGCGGGATGGTGTCTATCGTGGGCACGATCAGGCGAGGGCGAGCTTGCCGCCCTTCCAGCCGATCATCATCGAGGCCGCCTGGGTGTTGACCGAAACGATGTCGGGCATGATCGAGGCGTCGATGACGCGCAGTCCGTTGACGCCATGCACGCGCAGGGCGGGATCGACCACCGCGTCGGCGCCGACCCCCATGCGGCATGTGCCGACCGGGTGGAACCAGGTGCTGACGTCGCGGGCGACGTAGGCGGCGATCTCGTCATCGGACTCGGTCGCCGCGCCGGGGAAGTGCTCGCCGGCGTTCCACTCGCGCAGGGCGTCCTGTTCGCCGATCTCGCGGCTGAGGCGCACGGCCTCGATCATGGTCGCCATGTCGTCGGCGCAGCTGAAGTAGTTGGGGTCGATAGCCAGGAGGGCGTCGACGTCATTCGCCGTGAGCCGCACCGTGCCGCGGCTCTTTGGCCGCGTGATGCCGGGGATGATGGTGAAGCGGGGGACGCCGTCATCCGTCTCCGGGGCGAAGTGGGGCTCTTTGGCGAAGGAGATCTCGATGTCGCAGTCGCCGGGGTTGCGAGTCGAGCGGGTGAAAGCGCAGGCTTCGGTGTTGTAGGCGTTGATGTCGGAGATGGGCTGGCGAGAGTTGTAGACGATCCCGATGAGCAGATGGTCGATGAGGTTTACTCCGACCGGGAGATCGGCGACCGGGGCGATGCCGACTTGCTCCAGATGCCCCGCCGGTCCAATTCCCGAGAGAAGCAGGAGGCGCGGAGAGTCGAACGCGCCCGCGCAAAGGACGACCTCGCCCGTGGGGATGGTTTCCACGCCGCCGTCGGCGCCCTGAGTCACGACGCCGCCAGCGTTGGCGCCGTCCATCGCCAGCCGGAGCGCCCGCGTCTCGGGCCGGATGCGGAGATTGGGGCGGTCCCGGATCGGGGCGATGAAGGCGCGGTGGGCGTTGAATCGCTCGCCGTCGGCGACCGTGGCCTTGTTCCAGCCGGCGCCGTCGAGGGTGCCTGAGTCAAAGTCGGGGTTGGCGGGGAAGCCGAGCGGCGCGGTGTTCAGCGGCGTGTTCGGCTTGATCAGCTCCGGGTCGTTGAACGCGCGAAAGTTCGGGACGATGTGGCGCGGGTACGGCGCCTTGTGCCGGAAGCCGCCGGGCGCGTCGATCGTGCCGAGCAGCGACATCAGCACCGCGAGCGCGCGAACCGTCTGGAAACCGTTGCTGTGCGCGGCCAGGCCGCGCATCGCGTGGAAGGCGACCGGGCGGGCCTGCGTCGTCGCGTGGACCTTTCCCCAGGCGTCGGTCCAGGGCACCGGCAGCTCGAACGCCTGCTTCAGTGCGGTGTCGCCGAGCTCGTGCGCGAGCTTGCGGATGCGCTCGGCGGCAATGCCGGTGATCGCGGCAGCCCACTCGGGCGTACAGCTCGCCACGCGCTCGCGAAGCAGCTCGAAGGCCGGCGCGACGCGCGTGCCGTCGGCGAGCGTGTAATGGCCTTCGAGCGCCGGGTCGCAGCCGTCGGCGATGCCTTCGGGGTAGGCGGCCTTGACGCTTTGCGACGGCAGGTCCCAGACCAGCTTGTTGTGCGGATGCCTGCCGTCGCCCGGCGGCCCGTTGTCCGGGTCGAACGCGAACAGGCCCTCGCGCTCGCCCTCGTCGAGCACGACGAGTTGCGGCGCATTCGTGAAGCGCTTGAGGAAGGGCCGATCGATCAGGTCCTGCGCGACCAGCTCGTGCAGCAGGGCCATGAACAAGGCGCCGTCGGTGCCGGGCTTGATCGGTACCCACTCGTCGGCGATCGCCGAGTAACCGGTGCGCACCGGATTGACGGAAATGAACTTGCCGCCATTGCGCTTGAATTTGGAGATGGCGATCTTGAGCGGATTGGAGTGATGATCCTCGGCGGTGCCGATCATCACGAACAGCTTGGCGCGGTCGAGATCCGGTCCGCCGAACTCCCAGAACGATCCGCCGATGGTGTAGATCATGCCCGCCGCCATGTTGACCGAGCAGAAGCCGCCGTGCGCCGCATAGTTGGGCGTGCCGAACTGTTTGGCGAACAGGCCGGTGAGCGCCTGCATCTGGTCGCGTCCGGTGAACAGGGCGAATTTTTTCGGGTCGGTGGCGCGGATTTTCGCGAGGCGCTCCTCCAGCATGGCGAAGGCCTCGTCCCAGGAAATCGCCTCGAATTCGTTGGCGCCGCGCTCACTGCCCGGTTTGCGCCGCAGCGGCCGGGTCAGGCGCGCCGGCGAGTGCTGCTTCATGATGCCC
>CALMZR010000250.1 GCA_937870845.1 uncultured Chloroflexota bacterium | reverse complement strand
TCGTAGGCGAGGGTGCAGCAGGCGGAGACGGGTTCGCCGCCGAGGAGGACGGTGCAGGCGCCGCAGACCTGCGCATCGCAGGAGCGCTTGGCGCCGGTGAGGCCGAGGTGGTCGCGGAGGATGTCGAGCAGGATGGCGCGGGGTTCGAGCTGGAGCGCCGTGGGGCGGCCGTTGATGACCGTTTCGATCGTCATTGGTGTAGGAGCGAGGATTTCAGGCGGCATGGCGGCCACCTTCCTCGCCGGACGCTCGGTGCAGGGCCGCGGCGATGGCGCGGCGGCCGACCGTGCGCGCAAGCTGGCGCTTGTAGGACTCGGACTCGAAGGCGTCGGCGGCCGTTTCGACCTCGTCGCGGATGCGGTCGGCGGCGGTGGACGCCAGGGATGACGCGACCGGTTGGCCGCGCAGAAGCGCTTCGGTTTCGGGGAGGCGTTGTGGGCGCTCGCCGACGCTGCCGGCCACGATGCGTGCATCCGTGATGGCGCCATCGTCCACGGTGATCACGGCGGCGACGGCGGCGGTGGGGCGCTCGTGGAGCTTGAAGCGCTCGTAGGCGACGCCGGTGTTTGCGGGTGGTTCGGGGATGGCGATGGCGGCGAGGACTTCGTCGTGGCGGCGGGCGGTTTCCATGAGGCCGGTGAAGAAGTCGGCGATGGGGAGATCGCGTTCGCCGGATGCGGAGTGCAGGGTCAGGCGGGCGTCGAGGGCGGTGAGGAGTGTGGCCGGGTCGCTATGCGGTTCGGCGAAGCAGAGGTTGCCGCCGATGGTGCCCACGGTGCGGACGCGGACGTTGGCGACGGCGGCTTCGAGGTCCGCGAGGGTGGGGAAGCGTTCGCGCACGAGCGGGGAGCGTTCGAGGTCGCGGTGGCGGATCACGGCGCCGACAGTCAGTTGCCGGCGTTTCTCGTCATAAGTGATGTCGCGCAGGCCGCGGATGCGCTTGATGTCGATGAGATGAGGGAAGTGGGTGAGGCGCTCTTTCATCGCCACGAGCAGCTCGGTGCCGCCGGCGTACACGGCGGCGTCGGGGCCGAAGTGGGCGAGCATCTGGGAGGCTTCGAGGAGGCTTGCCGGCTGGTGGATGGCGAAGCGGTCAAGCACGGCCGTCTCCGGTGTCCGGCATGCCGGCGGCGAGGCCAGCGCGGCGAACCTGGCGGATGAGGTAGGCCCAATAGTTGGCGACATGGTCGTCACGGTACTTGTCGGGGTAGACGCGGTCGGCCATCTCCGCGGTCATTGGTCTGAGGTCGCCGAAGGAGCGGGCGATGGACTGGATGCGCAGCACCCGCTCCAGCGTCAGCGCGGCGTAGGTCGCCCAGGGGACCGAGGTTCCGGTGACGATGACGCCGTGGCCGCGCATGACGAGGGCGCGGTGATTGCCCAGCGCCTGCGCCACGGCGGCGCCCTGCTCCGGGCGGACGATCAGCTCGGCGGTGTCGTCGAAGGTGGCCAGGCCGTCGCGGAAGAGGACGGCATCGTGGTTGAGCAGCTCGAACTTGGCGTCAGTAGCGCCGAAGGCGGTGGCGTAGGGCGGATGGGTATGGACGACGGCCCCAACGTCGGGACGGGCTTTGTAGATCTCGGTGTGGAGGACATATTCGAGGTGAACGGGGCCGGAGCCGGAGAGGCGGGAGCCGTCCATGTCGATCGCCAGCACGTCGCCGGGCGCAACTTCTTCCAGGCCGAGGCCATTCGGCTTCATCAGGACGTGCTGGCCGGCGCTGGAGCGGGCGCTGACGTGGCCAAGAGTGTAGTCGCCGTGGCCGCCCATGGCCAGGATGCGGCCGGCCCAGGCGACCTGCTCGCGCAAGTCGGCGTCGACCGTGTCGTCGGTCTGCTCCGGGACAAGCTTGAGCGAGGGCGGTCGGTCGGTCATCGGCGCTCCGTGGGCGGGTAGTCGGGGTGGGGGAAGCCGAAGACCATCGCCATGACCTCGTCGCCGGTATTGGCGACGGCGTGCCACAGGCCCGGCGGGATGTGCAGCGCCTGGCCGGCGGCAAAGGGGACCGGATCGCCGTCGGTGCGCAGCTCGCCGCGTCCGGACAGGACGTAGGCGACCTCCTCCACGTCGTGCGCGACCATGCCGGTGACCGTGCCGGGGGTGAAGACGGAGTAGCCGAGGGAGCCGGCGATGCCGGGGGCGCTGTCGCGCGTCAGGACCATGCGGCTCCAGCTTCCATTCGGGAGAGGGATCGGTGGTACGTCGTCTCTCGTGACGACGGTGATGGTTGGCCCTTCTACAGCGCCCATTTGCCGTCCTTGATGACGTACTGGCCGGTGTCCTCGATGAGGAGGGAGGCGTTGAGGCAGTTGCCGTCGAGGTGGAGGGTGCTGACGTTCTGGCCGCCGGGGTAGGCGTTGTGGTTGTCGCCGAGGGCGAAGTGGACGGTGCCGAGCAGGCCTTTTTCGGAGGGGGAGCCGGTCGGGGATTTCTCGCTCGTGCCAAAGGCAAACTCGCCAATGACGTCGGCGCCTGGCACGCCGGCGATGACCTTCTTCAGGCGCTCCGCTTCTTCGCCGCCGGTGATCTCGGTGACGCGGCCCTTCGCGACCTTCCAGGTGATGGGGTTGGGGGTTTGGCCGGGGAGGCCGATGCCGAGCATGATGCCGTCGACGACGATGGTTCCCTCGGTGCGGTCCTCGACGGCGGCGAAGGCGACTTCGGCCCAGAGGGGGACGGGGCCCATCATCTGGCCGCGTTGCTTGATGGGGGTTACCTCCAGGGCCGGGCGGCCTTCGATGGAGACGCGGACGTCCGTGCCGGCGGGGGAGGTGACGCGGCACCACGCGGCGCCGTTCATGGCGGCGATGGCGGCTTTGGCGCGGTCGGTGGCGTCGCGGATGTCGGCTTCGGTGAGATCCCAGGAGCCGATGCCTTCTTCGACGGAGGCGATCTTGGCGTTGTTGTCGCACGATTCGCGGACGGCGGAGACGTGGGCGAAGCGGTTGGCCCATTCGAGATTGGTGATGATGATGATCTCGTCGGAGGCGGTCATCGCCTGGTGCAGGTTGCGCGGGGGGGCCATGGGGAAGGTCATGTCGGCGATGGCGCGCTGGACCTGGTGCTCGTTGTTGGCGATGACGGGGTAGCCGCCGCGCTCGACGACGACCTGGGACAAGGCCCTGGCCTCGGCGATGTGGGCGTCGTCGGTGATGATGGTGACGATGTCTTCCGGCTCGACGGACATGCAGACGGCGGCGACGAGCTCGGCGTCGCGGCGTAGGCCGGGGGAAAGGGTCCCGTCTGTCATCGCGGGCGTCCTCCTGCTGTATCGAATATCGCTTCGCCGTGGATCGTCAGGCTAGGCATCAGATCGTTGCTCCCTTGGGAACGGCGTCGAATGCGGGCAGGACATCGTGGGCGAGGCGTTCGATCTGGCCGAACTGGTCGAGGGAGCCGAAGCGGCAGATGAAGTAGTCGACGCCGGCGGCGGCGAAGGTTTGCAGCCATTCGGCGATGTCGTCGGGCGTGCCGACGGGACCCCATTCGCCGATGTCCATCGCTTTGCTCAACTCGGGGTAGTACTGGCTGATGTAGGCGTCGATGCCGGCTTGCGCTTCCTCGCGGGTGTCGGCGATGTTCACGGTGACCTGGTAGGACATGACGAACTCGTCGCGGGAGCGGCCGGCGTCGGCGATGGCCTGGTCGATCTGCTCGAGCTGGGCACGGAACTCGTCGGGGTGGCGGGCGCGGCAGCAGGTCATCCAGCCGTCGCCGTAGGCGGCGATGCGGCGGGCGGCGCGGCTGACGACGCGCTCGGTGCGGTCTTCGCGCTTCGTGCCGACGGTCAAGCGCGGGTTGCTGACGACCCAGATGGGCGGGGGCGTTTGGAGCGGAGCGAGCGGGCCCATCTCGGTGCCGGAGAAGAAGGAGACGCGGTCGAAGGCGTAGTGTTCGCCCTGGAAGCTCGTCTCGCCGGTGGTCCAGAGTTCGCGCAGGACGGCCAGCCCTTCTTCAAAAATCCTGGCGCGCTGGTCGAAATCGAGGCCGACGGCGGCGTACTCGCGGCGGACGCCTTCTTCGGGGTTGCCCATGCCCGTGCCGAGGATGGCGCGGCCGCCGGAGAGCTGGTCGAGCGTGGCCCACTCGAGGGCGAGGTAGAGGGGGTGGCGCGTGCCGGAGACCATGCAGGCGGTGCCGAGCTTGACGCGGCTGGTGCGCTGCGAGATGGCGGAGAGGAGGTTGATCGGCTCCCAGCGGGGTTTGGAGAAGAGACTGTCGCCGACCCAGACGGAATCGAAGCCGAGGTCCTCGGCGCGCTCGGCCAGGGTGAGCAGATCGGCCAGGGTGTAGTCCGGGGCGAGCAGCGGCTCGCGGTTGTTGAGGTTGACGCCAAATTTCACCGGTTGGCCGGGCATCAGGGTCCTCGCTCTTCGAGGGCGCGTTGGGGGACGTGGATGTGCTCGCGCAGGAGGCGAGCCGCCTCGTCGGCGTCTCCGGCCTGCACGGCGCTGAGGATGGCCTGATGCTCATCGATCGAGCGTTCGAGGCCGCCGCGCAGGCCGAGGGAAGAGGAGATGTGGCGGCGCATCTGGTCGAGGAGGGGGAAGTAGATCGCCTTGAGGTAGTCGTTGTAGGACCGTTCGACGAAGAGGGCGTGGAAGGCGCGGTTGGCGGCGAAGAAGGCGTCGGCGTCGTCGGCCGCGGCGTGGCGGCGCATGTCGTCCTGCAGGCGGCTCAATTCGTCGAGGTCGGCGGCGGTGAGGTTGGGCAGCGCGAGCTTGATGGCCAGCTCTTCCAGGGACTCGCGGACGCGATAGGCGTCGAGGAACTGGCGAGGAGAGAGGGAGCTGACAAAGGCGCCCTGGCGCGGACGGAGGGTGACGAGACCGTCGGCGGCGAGGCGGTGCAGGGCCTCCCGCACCGGGACGCGGCTGACGTTGAGCTGGCTGGCGAGTGTCTTCTCGGGGAGGGCGGCGTGTGGGGGGTAGGCGTTGGCGAGGATCTGCTGGCGTAGGTGCTGGTAGACCTGCTCGGCGAGCGTGGCGTGGTTGAGCGGACGGGGAGGCGGTGCGGCGGCGCCCCCATCTCGATCCGGTCGGTGAGTGATCTGCAGTGACGCTTCCGACACGAGTCCCTCGTCGCAGGGCGCCGCGAGCGGTCCCGGCGGAGCCCTCGCTTTCGGTATACCGTATACCGCCAAGGTACCGGTGGGTGGCGCGGTTGTCAATCGGGCAGATTGCGGGATTGCGGCGTGGCCGCTGGGTGGCGACGGGCGGGAGGCAACGTGCTCGCGCTCGCCCATCGTGCTTGACGGGTGAAGTGGGAGAGAGTATCTATTCGTATCAGCATGGCGGGTCAACGTGTGCGGCCAATGGCGCGGGGCAAGCGTGAAGAACTCGCAGCAAATTCGGAAGCGCAGGCGTCCTACCCAAGCCGACGTGGCGCGTCTGGCGGCCGTCTCGCAACCCGTCGTCTCTTATGTGCTCAGCGGCGACCCCGCCGCGCCTGTGGCGCCGGCCACTCGCGATCGCGTCTTGAAGGCGATCGCGGAGCTGGGCTACGTGCCGGACCACTCCGCCCGCAGCCTGCGGCGGCGGCGCACGATGACCATCGCGGCGATCATCCCCGACATCACCAATCCGTTCTATCCGGCGTTCGCCCGCGCGGTCCAGGATGCCGCGGAGCACGCCGGCT
>CALMZR010000249.1 GCA_937870845.1 uncultured Chloroflexota bacterium | reverse complement strand
CACCCCCGGCCCCTCTCCCACCGCGGTGAGTGAGGGGAGCGCGCCAGGGGGCGACTCGGCGCATTGGTCCTACGAGGTCGCCGGAACCTCGTTTTTGCCTGGTCAGGTTGGGTCGGGTGAAGGTTGCGAAGGTTGCGAAGATTGCGAAGGCTACGGGAGGCAGGAAGGGCGGCAGCCTTCGGGCAGGCGCCTCGATTGGAGGGTCGGGTGGAGTAGACTTGGGGATGCATTTCCCCGGCCGGGGTGGCGAAACGGCAGACGCACCGCACTCAAAATGCGGCGGGGGAGACCCCGTGAGGGTTCGAATCCCTCTCCCGGCACCATAGATTTGTTACGACCACTTTAGCCGCAAGTCTCCAGCACAGTGGCCAGCATGGAAATCCATCCGATTCCCCGTGATCCGCTGAGGTTCGACGCCTTTGCACTTTTGGCTCGCTTCGGTCGTGAGCGGCGAGTCTCATTGCGCGACCCTAAGACTTTGGAAGAACTACTCGTTCAAGTCAGGGAGAAGGTTTCGGAGACAGTTGATAACCCCATATTTCTCTTTGGGCAGCGGACTGAATCGATGTTTGAGGGCTTGATTGCAAGTCTGGGGCATTTTCAGCTACTTCGTCGCGAGGATGTCGGTGAATTCTATGTCTCGGATACCGGGCTTCGCGTACCAGACTTCCAAGTGGTATTGGACGACGGCGCACGACTGCTTATTGAGGTCAAGAACCACCATCCTAAAAGAAATCCACTCAAAGACTTCGCCTTGCGAGGTGGCTACCTGGATGGACTTCGATCATACGCGGCTCTACTGGACTGCCCCCTAGCGATCGCTATCTATTGGTCCCAGCTCAACCTGTGGACTTTGGTCCCAGAAGCGAGATTCAGAAAGGTAAAGAGTCGAGATATCGTTGACTTCACGACTGCAATGGGATCGAACATCATGGCAATCCTCGGCGACCTCACGATTGGAACCCAGGCTCCTCTACTGGCACGAATTTGGGCAAATGAGGATCAGCCACGGAGCATTGACGACAACGGAGAAGTGGATTTTATCATTGCCAACGTTGAAATCTTTAGCCAGGATCGTTTGATCACGGACAAGATGGAACAGAGCATCGCGTTGAACTTGATGTTCTTTGGAAAATGGTTGGAGCACAGCTCGGTTCTATTGGATGAGGGCGGCGAACTGCAGGGAGTCGAGTTCAGGTTTCAACCGGAGGAATCGACCGGCCTAGGGTTTGAAATCGTAGGCAGCCTCAGTGAGATGTTCTCGAAATACTTCATTTTTGAGACTTCCGAAACTGACGGGGTTTACCAAACTCAGGCTCACATTAGTCCCGGAAGCTTTGGGCAGTTAGTTCCGGCTGGTTACAAAGGCGACGTCCTCAAGCTCTGGCGCTTCACGCTTCAGCCTTGGAAGGATAAGGAGTAAGTCAGGCAGAATTCTGCGATAGGAAGTAACCTGGCGACCCGATTGCGTTCTCAACCCACATCCATACTGGAGATAGCCATGGCCGAACCGAATCGCACAACTTGCATCGGCGACTACCTGGTTGATCGGCTCGCGGCCCACGGCGTCGGCCATGTCTTCGGGGTGCCTGGGGATTTCGTGTTGGCGTTGATGAGCAAGATGACCGCGCCGGGTAGCCCGATTCGACTTGTGAATACGTGCGATGAGCAGGGGGCGGGGTTTGCGGCGGATGCGTATGCGCGGGTGCGGGGGTTGGGGGCGGTTTGTGTGACGTATGGGGTGGGGGGGTTGAAGATCGCGAATACGACGGGGCAGGCGTTTGCGGAGGAGTCGCCGGTGGTGGTGATCTCCGGGGCGCCGGGGATGGGGGAGCGGGTGCGGCATCCGGCGCTGCACCACAAGGTGCGGCGGTTCGATGACCAGTTGCGGGTGTTCGAGCGGTTGACTGTGGCGCAGGCGGTGCTCGACGACGCGGGGACGGCGGCGCGGGAGATCGACCGGGTGTTGGAGGCGGCGCTGCGGCACAAGCGGCCGGTGTATATCGAGCTGCCGCGGGATATGGTCGAGGCGGAGATCGAGGTGGGGGCGCCGGTAGCGAGGCCGGTGGAGGAGAGCGAGCCGAACAGCCTGGCGGCGGCGCTGGCGGAGGCGACGGAGCGGTTAAGGGCGGCGAGGCAGCCGGTGCTCGTGCTGGGGGTGGAGGCGGCGCGGTTCGGGTTGATGGAGGACGTGCTGCGCTTCGTGGAGGGGACGGGGATCCCGATCGCGGAGACGCTGCTGGGGAAGAGCGCGGTCAACAACGAGCACCCGCAGTACATCGGGGTCTACGCGGGGAAGATGGGGCAGGAGGCGACCTGGCGCTACGTGGAGAGCAGCGATTGCGTGATCCTGCTGGGGACGGCGCTCACGGACGTGGAGATGGGCGGGTTCACGGCGGAGATCGATCCAGCGCGGACGATCCACGCGACGCGGGGGCGGCTGGCGATCGGGTATCACATTTTCGAGCGGGTGCAGTTGACGGATTTCGTGCGGGGGCTGGCGGAGGCGGGGTTGCCGCGGTTCGCGGCGGCGGATGCGCCGTACACGCCGGTACTGGGGCCGCCGCCGGAGATCGATCCGGCGACGCCGATCACGGTGGACCGGGTGTTCGCGAGGCTGGTGGAGTACCTGACGCCGGGGGTGGTGGTGATCGCCGATCCGGGGGATGCGTTGTTCGGGGCGGCGGATTTGCCGGTGGAGCGGGGGACGGGGTTTTTGTCGCCGGCGTATTACGCGTCGCTGGGGTTTGCCGTGCCGGCGAGCATCGGCGCGGGGCTGGCCGATCCGACGGTGCGGCCGTTGGTGCTGGTGGGGGACGGGGCGTTCCAGATGACGGGGCAGGAGCTGGCGACGGCGGTGCGGTATGGGGTGGCGCCGGTGGTGATTGTGCTGAACAACGATGGGTATGCGACGGAGCGGTTTATCTGCGACGGGCCGTTCAATGATGTGCTGCGGTGGGAGTACTGGAAGATGCCGGAGGTGCTGGGGGCGGGGAAGGGGTATCGGGTGGAGACGGATGGGGAGCTGGGGGAGGCGCTGGGGGCAGCGTTTGGGGACGATTCGGTGTACTCGATTATCGATGTGCGGTTGGGAAGGTTTGACGTGTCGGCGGGGTTGCGGCGGCTGGCGGCGCGGCTGCGGTGAAGCAAGGAAGGCCGAATCCGGCGCACTTCCTGGAACATCGAAAGATTAGAACTTTGGTGTTATAGTGGCCGCATGGCGGGGACGGTCATCCTCGTGGAAGAAGTAGCGAGCTGGTATCGCGGTCTCGAGGTCGACGATCCGGGGAGCGCAAGGTCTGTTGCCGCGGCGATCGATGAGCTGGAGGCCGAGGGGCCGAAGCTCGGAAGGCCGCTCGTCGACAGCATCACGGGTTCGTCGGTTCGGAACGTGAAAGAACTACGGCCGGGATCAACTGGGCGTAGCGAGATTCGGATTCTGTTCGTGTTCGACCCGGCGCGGCAGGCTGTGCTCCTGGTGGTGGGCGACAAAGCCGGCGCCTGGACGGGGTGGTATCGCGAGAACATCCCGCTCGCCGAACGGCGGTTCGCGGCGTGGCTCGCGGGCGAGTACGCGGAGGAAAGGGATTTCTGATGCCCACGTATCGGTATTGGAAGGACATTCGGGCGGAGGCGGTCGCATCGGGCCGGCTCGATGAAGCCCTCGTCGCCGAGGAGAGGCGGCGTCTCCGCGCCGAGATGCGAGCGTACCGGCTGGCCGAAATTCGGGAGTCGTCCGGGTTGAATCAGACGGACCTCGCAAGCCGGCTGGGAGTGTCGCAGTCGCGGGTGTCGCGCATCGAGCGGGGCGACATGGACCACACGGAGATCGCCACGGTGCGAGCGTATGTTGGGGCGCTCGGGGGCGAAGTCGAGATCGTGGCCAAGTTCGGGGACGAGCGTATTACCATCGGCTGAGGACTCGGGGCCGCTCGGCCACAAGCGATCGTTCTCATTTCTCCACCAGGACCAGCCGAACCATGACCAATGCGTGACCAGAAGCGGCCGCGTGAGGAATCCAACGGCCAAGACGCCAACGGCCTCGACGTCGTCATCGTCGGGGCCGGGTTGGCCGGCCTGTACATGCTCCATCGGCTCCGGGGTCTGGGGCTGTCGGTGCGGGTGCTGGAGGCGGGGGGCGGGGCCGGGGGGACGTGGTACTGGAACCGGTATCCGGGGGCGCGGTGCGACGTGGAGAGCGTCGATTACTCGTATTCGTTTTCCGAGGAGCTGGAGCAGGAGTGGTCGTGGACGGAGCGGTACGCGGCGCAGCCGGAGATTTTGCGATACATCGAGCATGTGGCGGAGCGGTTCGATCTGATGCGGGATGTCTCCCTGAACACCCGGGTGATTGCGGCGCACTTCGATGAGGCGGCGACCCGGGGGGAGGTCGTCACGGAGCGGGGGGAGCGGGTGACGGCGCGGTTCTG
>CALMZR010000248.1 GCA_937870845.1 uncultured Chloroflexota bacterium | reverse complement strand
GGCTGGGCGGAATTCGTCGCGCACGTCGCGCAGTGCGAGCATTTTGCCCATGTCGGTGAGGTACAGCTGCACCTTGACGACATCGGCGAAGGTGAGGCCGACGGCGTCCAGGGCGCGGCGCACGTTTTCGAACGTTTGGCGAGCTTGCGCTGCGAAGTCGCCGGCGCCCACGAGCTCGTTGCGCTCATCCAGCGGAACCTGGCCGGAGACGTAGACGGTTCGCCCGCCGCGGACGTCGACGACCTGGGAGTAGCCGTACGGCTTCGGCATTTTCTCCGGGTTGAGACGGCGAATTGAAACGGCGCTGTCGCTCATGGCTGCTCTCCTGTTCGTTCAGGCCCACCGTCCGCGGGCCTCGGCGGCCGGTTGATCCTCCGCGCATTGATCCCGCTCCGGGTGGCCGAAGTGGAGGCGGCGGGCCACGCGGGCGGTGATGGCCCCGGTGCGTGGGGCGAAGAGGAAGACGGCGATGAAGATGGCCGTGGCCGCCAGCACGATGCTGGCTCCGGAGGAGACGCCGCGGTAGTAGGAAAGAGAGAGCCCGACGATGCCGGAACACGCGCCGATGGCGGCGGAGACGACGATCATCGGGACGAGGCGGACGGTGAGGAGCCGGGCGGTTGCGGCCGGGGTGACGAGCATGGCCAGGACGAGGATGTTGCCGACGGTCTGCAAGGAGATGACGATCGTCAGGGCCAGAAGCAGGAGGAAGAGCTGATCCCAGCCCCAGAGATTCAATCCGCGCGACTGGGCGTAGGTGCGGTCGAAGGAGATCGTGACGACTTCGCGTCGCACAAGCCAGAGGACGGCCAAGACCCCAAGACCGACCACAGCCGTCAGCGCCAGGTCGTCCCGCGACACGCCGAGAATGGAGCCGAAGAGGAGGTTGGTGACGTCGCGGGCGTACGACTGCTGGGTCGAGATGATCGCCACGCCGAGGGCGAAGGCGCCGACGAAGAAGACGCCGATGGCGGTGTCGTTGCGGACCAGGCCGCTCTGGGTGACGACGCCGATGGCGAGCGAGACGATGGACGCGGCGACGATGGCCCCGACGAGGAAGTTGCCGCCGACGACGTAGGAGATGACGACGCCGGGGAAGACGGCGTGCGCGATGGCGTCGCCCATGAAGGCCAGGCCACGCAAGGTGACGAAGACGCCCATCACGCCGCAGATGACGCCGACCAGCACGATGGCGGCGAAGGCATTTTGCATGAAGGCATGAGCAAGAGGTTCGGTTAGCGTCGAGAGCATGGCCGTTAGCGGCCCATCGCGAGCATGCCGGGAGTGAGTGCCGCGCCGCCAAAGGTCGCCTGTAGGTTTGCAATGGTGAGAACGGCCGCGGGCGGCCCGGAGGCGACGACCCGGCGATTGAGCAGCACGCACGCGTCGGCGGATTCTTGCGCCATGGCCAGGTCGTGGGTGGCGAAGACGATCGTCTTCCCCTGCTGGCGCAGACCGGCCAGGATCTCCAGGACCAGCGATTGGGTCGGGGCATCGACGCCCGAGAAGGGCTCGTCGAGCAGAAAGACATCGGCCTCCTGGAGGATGGCGCGGGCGAGGAAGACGCGCTGTTGCTGACCGCCGGACAGGGCGCCGATCTGAACCGACGCGAAGCTCTGCATGCCGACTGCGCCGAGGGCGGTAAGCGCGGCGCGGCGGTCGCGGTGGGGAACCGGCCAGAGCCGGCTGGCGCCGAGCGCTCGGCCCATCAGCGCCACGTCGAGCACGCTGATCGGGAAGCGCCAGTCGACATCCGAACGTTGGGGCACGTAGGTCACCCGCGGACTCGGTCTGCGCACGGGCTCCCCGTCGAGCCGCACCGCCCCGTGTGTCGGGGGGAGTATGCCCGCGAGACACTTCAGGAGCGTGCTCTTGCCCGCGCCATTGGGACCGACCAGGGATGTCGTCTCGCCCGGAAAGAAGCGGAGTGTGACGTCGTCAAGCGCCGAGCGGTCTTCGAAGTGGACGCTTAGATGCTCGGTCTCGAGGCGCGGGGAGCGGCTGGCGGCGAAGCGCGCCGCGCTGTCGGGCGACGGGTGAACTCCCGTGCTTGCGCGTGGGCGGGTGGATGGAGCGATGTTGACGTCCACGGTTCCCTCGTGTGCAGCGTGCAGACGCTGGCAATCGATGCGTGGGCCGCGAGGCGCCGGGACCCGTGGGTATCAAACTTCACATGAGATGATGTGTCAATTGTCAGCAAGGTGGGAGTTTGGTCCTCTAGGCAACGCCGCGATGCGCGGTCGAGACTCCTCGCTTCGCTCGGAATGAGACGAGGGTGGGCCGCCGCGTTGGCGCCTAGCGGGCGGCGGCGCGGCAGGCGCCGCAGGCGCCGAAAATCTCCAGGAGGTGCCCGTGGACCTCGAAATCGTTCTCGCGGGCCAATGTCGCGGCGAGGTCGCCGACGGGGCAGGCGTTGAAGGGGATCGCCGTGCCGCATCCGGCGCAGACGAGGTGGTGGCGGTGGATGGGGGCGCCGGCGACGTACACGGGGCGGCCGGAGGCATCGAGGATGCGCGAGAGGACGCCAAGTGAGGCCAGGATCTCCAGGGTGCGATAGACGGTGGAGCGGCCGCTTTCACCGGCGTTGGTCGCGGCGTCGGCGACGAGCTGCTCCGCGGTGAAGGGGCGCTCCTGGCGCAACGCGGCGGCGATGATGGCGCGGCGCGGTGCGGTCATGCGGTAGCCGCGATCGATCATGGCGGCGATGGCGTCCTGCGGCGAGTACGCGCCGGTTCTGCCGCCGCGCGTCGACTGCGGAATGCGAGTCTCGGTAGCCATAGGAAAAGCGTAGCACTTCGCGCCGGGCTGACCGGCAGTGGTGAGGGATGCGGCGCGTACCGTATCCTCGCACGAATGATCGAGCTATCGAGTTCCTCGGGAATTGCACTAGGCGCGGCGCGGCGGATATTGCCCATCCTCGGCGTGGTCTTGCTGCTCGTGATGGGCGCCTCGGTGATGCCGCCAGGCGGCATACTGGTGTCGTCCGTTCAGGCGCAAAGTGGGCGGTCGGTCATCTGGGACGAGATCGACGTCACGGTCGAGCTGCGACAGGACGGGTCGTTCCACGTCACCGAGCGCGACCGTATTGATTTCCGCGGGGGGCCGTTTCGCACCGGCTTCCGCGAGATTCCGCTGGGGCGGATCGAAGCTTTCGACAACGTCCGTGTGGGCGAGGTTCAGGGCGGCGGGGTGCAGCCGTATCAGTACGTGCCGCCGGGACAGTTCTCCAGCAATGTGCCAAACACCTACACCTTCCGCCAAGTGGGCCCGGAGCTCCGCGTCGAATGGAGTTTTCCCCCGACTACGTCGCGAGAGCGAACGTTTCAGGTGGAGCTCGACGCCTACGGGGCGCTGCGTGTGTACGAGGAGGGGGAAACCTCGTTTCCCGGCCCTGCTCAGCAGATCTCCTGGATCGGCGTGGACCGGGAGATTACCGACAATGCGCCGGTGAACGAGGCGACGTTGCGCTTCGTGCTGCCGCGACCGGTCGATCCGGAGGGAACGTTCGTCCAGGGGACGCACAGCGGCGATCCGGACGACCACACGCAGGACGGCCAGACCTGGACGTGGACAGCGCGCGACCTGGGGGAGGGGGACTCGCTGGAGGCGGGGCTGCGCTTCGAGCGGCTGGTGGCGGCGGAGGCGCCGTCGTGGCAGGCGGCCAGCGACCGTCGCGAGCAGGAGCTTGCCGAACAGGAGGCGCGGGGGGCGCAACTTTCGCTTGTTTTTCTCGGGCTGGGGCTGCTGGTGGCGGTTGGAGGCAGCGTAGCGGCCTTGGGGGCGTGGTGGACGCGGGGGCGCGATCCGGAAGCGGGGCCGGTCGCCGCGTTTCTGCCGGACCCGCCGGACGACCTGCCTCCCGGCGTGATCGGCGCGCTAATGGACGAGCAAGTCGATCAACGGGACGTCGTGGCGACGTTGGTCGATCTTGGGCATCGCGGCGTGCTGCGCATCGATCGGGTGGAGGGGAAGGGCATCCTCAACCGGGGGGGCGACTTCACGCTAAAGGCCAACACCACAGGCGAGGGCGCTGCCCTCTTCGAACGGGAATTGCTGGAGGCGCTGTTTGGAACCCAGATCAAGCCCGGGGAGCAGGTGAAGCTGTCGGAGGTCAAGGGGCGCGTCGCCGCCGCTCAGCCGGAGATTCAGCGCCACCTCTACGACGAGCTGGTGACGCGGGGGTACTTTGCGCATTCGCCGGAGCGGACGCGCTCGCGTTGGAAGTCGATCGGGATGGGCGTGGCGATCCTGGCCGTCATCGGCGGGTGCGTGGCCGTCGGCTCGCTGGCGGGCATCGCCCCGGCGATCTGGGTTCCGATCGCTGCCCTATTCGGGATCGGTCTCATTCTGGTGGCGATCTCCCGCTACATGCCGCAGAAAACCCGCGCCGGGGCCGAGGCCGCGGCGAAGTGGCGGGCCTTCCGCAATTACCTGGAGTCGATCGAGCGGTACGAGAAGCTCGACGAGGCGCAGGGGCTGTTCGACCGCTACCTGCCTTACGCCATCGCCTTCGGGCTGGAAACATCGTGGGTCGACAAGTTCTCACGCGTGCCGACGGCGGCCCCGGATTGGTACGGGGACGAAGACGCGCCGTATCCAGGGCCCGTGGGCCGCTATCCCTACCCGAGACCGTGGTACGGCCCATACGGCGGCACCGTCATCATTCCAGGCGGCTGGGGCGGGTCGGGGTCCGGGTCGGGCGGCTCGGGCGCGCCCGGCGGCGGGGGAGCGGTTCCCGGCGGCGGAGGCTGGAGCATTCCCGACTTGCAGGACTTCAGCGACCAGGCCGGCCGCTCTCTTCAGTCCTCGTCGGGTTCGCTGTTCGACCTGTTCAACTCGGCGGGCGAGGCGTTCTCGTCCGGGAGCTGGAGCAGCGGCGGAGGCGGCCGCGGCTGGAGCGGCGGCTCCAGCTTCGGCGGAGGCGGGTTTGGGGGCGGTGGATTCGGCGGCGGTGGCGGCGGGGGTGGCGGCGGTGGCGGTGGCTTCAACTAGCCGCGTGGAGCCGTCGCGATGACGGACGTATCCCAGGCTTTCGTCGGCGCCGGACCTGTCCCGTGCGCCGATCATCCGGACGTGGAGACGCGGCTGCGTTGCTCGCGGTGCGGCAAGCCGATCTGCCCGCGCTGTGGGGTGCGCACGCCGGTCGGGATGCGGTGCCCCGATTGCGCCGGAACACGCTCATCTGTCGCCGCCAATCCGACGCAGACGGTTGTCGCCGCCGGGGCGGGACTGGTGGTTGCGGCCCTGGCCGGAATCGGTTGGGGATTCTACCCGGCGTGGGGTTTCTACTGGGCGCTCTTGCTCGGCTTCGGCACGGTGGAGATGATGGTGAGGTTTCTGCGCAAGCCGCGCGGGTCGGACTTGCAGGCCATCGCCATCGTGATCGTGCTGTTCGGGATTGTCCTGAGCCGGGTCATTCTGGCGCAGCGGCTCGGCGTCGAGCTCGCGGCCCTGAGCGAATTTGGGCCGGCCGCGCAACGCGCCCTCAATCTTCGTCCGGTCCCGGACCTGCTCTTCGCCGTGCTGCCGGTGCTTATTGCCTGGGTTCGGTTTCGGTGACGGCAGAGGCGGATGAGGTCGCCCCTCCGGGCCAACGCCGACCGACAAAGACGTCCCCCAACCGTTTCGCCTCGTCCCAAATCTCGGCGATCGGCACGCCACGCTCCCGGCTCAGGAGCAGGCAGTCCTCGTATTCCGGCATGGCCGCGAGAACCCGGCCGTTCCAGCCGCGCAGCTTGAGCCGGACGTCCCCCCAGCGGGTCGCGACGACCTCGAAGCGGCGCGCAGCGCGGGTGCGCGAAATTGCCGTGGCGCGGACGCCGAGCGTGGTGCTCTCAACGAAGAGGACGTGCTCGACTTCTTCTCGTCGCTCAGCCGGGACGATGGCCGAGACGACGGTCGCCGGCCGGCCCTTCTTCATGGTGACCGGGGTCAGCCAGACGTCGAGCGCTCCGGCGGCGAAGAGGCGCTCGGAAAGGGGTTCGAAGAACTGGGGGTTCATGTCGTCGATGTTCGTTTCGAGAAGTAGCTCGTCCTCGGCACCGGCTTCCGGCTGGTCCAGCGATTCGCCGATCCAGAGGCGGAGGGCGTTGGGCCAGGGCAGCTCGCGGCTGCCGAATCCGTAGGCGACGACCTGGGGTGTAAAGGACGGGACGGTCCACGTCGCCAGGGTTCCCAGGATGGCCGCTCCAGTTGGCGTCAGTAACTCGCCCGGGCCGGCGTGGCCGGCCGGAGCGGGGCGGGTCGGGATCGCGTAGCGTGTCAGGATGTTGGCCGTCGCCGGAGCCGGAACGGGGAGCAAGCCGTGCGACGAGCGCGCCCAGCCCGAGCCGACGGCCACCGGATGGGAGACGACCCGGTCCACGCCGAGTTGGTGCAGGCCGACGCAGGCGCCGACGATATCGACGATGGCGTCGACGGCGCCGACCTCGTGGAAATGCACGCGGTCGACCGGCTCGCCGTGCGCCTGGGCTTCGGACTGGGCGAGCGTGGAGAAGACGGCGAGAGCCGCTTCTCGGACGGACTCGTCCAGAGAGCAATTGGCCAGGAGCGCCCGGATTGAGCGCCAATCGCGCGAGGGTTGCTCCGCGGGAGCCCGGATGCGCACTGTCGTGCCCGGGATCGCCCCGCGCCGATCCGACTCAGCGGAGAGTGTGACGCCTTCCAGGCCAAGGCGAGCGATTGCATTCTCGATCACTCCCAGGTCGAGGCCAGCATCCAGGAGCGAGCCGAGGATCATGTCGCCGCTTGCGCCGGAGAATGGATCGAAGACCGCGATGCGCGCCACTGCCCGATGCCCCTTTGCCAACTGCCCGTCCGTGCTTCAATGTGTCGTCAGAAGGATAGGCGCGGCCCGGACTTACCGGGTTCGCTCGAGGAGGGCGGTTCGCCATGACTTTGCTCGCGGAGACCGACGCCGTTGCCATGGACCGGGCCTGGGGCGGCCAGAGCATGACGGCGCCGCTGCGGCGCGTGCTCGTGCGTCGGCCCGCGGCGCCGGCGACAAGAAGCGAACACACCGCGTTTGGCTACCCCAACCGCGTGGATCACGACCGAGCCTTGCGAGAGCATGAGGCGTTTCGGGCGCTCTTGCGAGACGCGGGCGTCGAGGTGGTCGAGGATGGTCCCGATCAGGCCGGGCTGCTCGACGCCATCTTCGCGTACGACCCGTCGATGATGACTGACGCCGGAGCGGTGTTGCTGCGGCTTGGGAAGGAACTGCGGTTGCCGGAGGTGGCGCTTGCCGAGGGCTCGTACGAGGCGATGAATGTTCCCATCATCGGGCGGATCGAAGCGCCGGGGACGGTCGACGGGGGCGATACGCTCTGGCTGGATGAGCGGACGCTCGCCGTGGGCCGCGGCTACCGCACGAACGACGAGGGCATCCGGCAACTCCGGGGCATCCTGGAGCCGGGCGGCATCGAGGTTTACACCGTCGATCTGCCGCACTGGCGGGGGCCGGGGGAGTGCCTGCACCTGATGTCGTTCATCAGCCCCGTGGCCGAGCGGCTGGCCGTCGTCTACCTGCCGCTGATGTCCGTGCCGTTCGTCGAGGAGCTTGGGCGGCGCGGGTGGTCGTTCGTCGAGGTTCCCGACGAGGAGTTCGACCGGCACGGGTGCAACGTGCTGGCGCTGGCCCCGATGCGGGTGCTGGTTTGCGAGGGGAGTCCCATCACGCGTGGCCGGCTGGAATCGGTGGGTTGCACGGTGCTTTCGTACACGGGCGACGAGATTTCCCACAATCGCGCGGGCGGGCCGACCTGCCTGACGCGGCCGATTCTGCGGGGGTAGCGCCCCATCAATCGCACCTCTGGAGCTCTTGCGAGGCTGCCGCGGCGAGAGAGTCAAAACATCTTGACTCCGCGGCGTGCAGGCGCTACCGTGCGCGCGGTTTCATAAACGGCTCGGTGGGCTGCCCTCGATCGGGGTGGGCGCCGGCGCGGTCGCGGCTCGATGGCGAGCCGCGCGATGGCTCGTGGATGAGAGGAGCGCGGGAATGACGCAGGAATCCGATCAAACGATCGATCGACTGATGGCCATGGAGCCAGCCGCGGTGATGGCGGGGGTCCGCTCGGGCGAGATCAGCCGCCGCGACCTGGGCAAGCTTTTCGGCGCGCTGGGGATGACGACGGCGCTGGGCACGCTGCTCGGCGAAGAGCCGGCGCGGGCGCAGTCGAACGAGCTGACGATGGTCATCTGGGAGGGGTACGCCGATCCCTCCTTCGCCGCCAAGTTCGAGGAAGAGAACGACGCGACCATCAACGCCACGCCGATGTCGTCGTCGGACGACGCGTTTGGCCGCTTGCAAGCCGGCGGCGGCTCGAACTTCGACCTCGTCTCGGCGTCGAATGACGTCTCGCAGCGGCTGATCGACGCTGGGTTGGTGCAGCCGATCGCTCCGAGCCGGCTGACGAACTACGACGACCTGTACGAGCAGTTCCAAATGCCGGAGTACATCACCAAGGACGGCGAGCTGTACGGGGCCAACTTCGCCTGGGGCCCGACGCTGATGCTCTACAACACCGAGGAGGTGACGGAGGAGCCGACCTCCTGGCGCGCTCTGCTGGATGAGCAGTACGCCGGCAAGATCTCGACCTGGAACGCGCCGATCCAGATCGCCCAGTACGCGCTGCTGCTCGACCCGACGCCGGAGGATCCGTACGTCCTCGATGAGGAACAACTGGCGCAGGTGCGCGACCTCCTCGTGCAGCAGCGGCCGCTGATCCGCACCTACTGGAACCTCGGCGACGAGCTGAAGCAGCTCTACGCCAGCGGCGAGGTGATCATCTCCGACGCCTGGCCGTACGTCGGGCTGGGGCTGAAGGAGCAGGGCGTGCCGGTGGCCGAGGTGATCCCGGAAGAGGGCGTGACCGGCTGGTCCGACTCCTGGATGATCACCAGCGGCGCCCAGAACGTCGATCTGGCCTACAAGTGGATGGACTACATGATCGGTCCCGACGGCCAGATGGGGGTGCTCAACAACAACGGGTACGCCATCACCAACCGCACGGTCATCGAGGGGCTCGAGCCGGAGCTGCGCGAGGCGCTGCTGATGGACAACATCGAGGAGGGGTACGACAGCATCCTGATGTGGCGCAACGTGCCGAACTACGACCAGTGGCTGGCGATCTGGCAGGAGGTCACGGCGGGGTAGGGGCGCGGCTGGCCCTCACCCCCCTACCCCCCCTCTCCCTGTGCGCAGAGGAGAGGGGGGCTTTGCTCGGTCGGAGACCGGGACAGCCGGGGCGCCAATCCGGATACCGTGTGACACGACGTGGCCGGGATCGGGGTATCATCGCGGGCCTCACGGGGAACGGGATTATCGATGGCCTCGATTGCCGCGCCAACCAGTGAGCAGACCATCGCGGCGGCTCGCTCGGAGCGGAGGCCGGGCGGGTTGTGGCTGCTGCTGCCGGGGCCGCTGGGGTGGATGGTTTTCTTTTACCTCGTGCCGCTGGTCATCCTGCTCGTCCACGCGTTCTGGTCGGTCGACTACCTGACGATCCAGCGGACGTTTACCCTCGAGAACTTTCGGACGCTGTTGACGAACGATCTCTATTTGCGGGTGCTGGGGCGGACAGCAGCGATGGCGGCGGTGGTGACGCTGGCCGATCTGTGTTTAGCCTTTCCGCTGGCGTACTTCTTGGCCAAGCGGGTGACGAAGCATCGCGAGCTGCTGCTGTTGCTGGTCATCTTTCCGCTGTGGAGCTCGTACCTGATTCGGGTCTTCGCCTGGAAGACGATCCTGGGGACGAACGGCATCCTCAACTCGTTTCTGCTGACCGTTGGAGTCATCGACCAGCCGGCAACGGCGTTCCTCTACTCCAAGACGGCGATGTTTCTCACCTTCAGTCAGGTGTGGTTGCCGTTCATGATCTTGCCGCTGTTTACCGTGCTGGACCGGCTGCCGAACAGCTTCATCGAGGCCGCGTCCGACCTGGGGGCCAATCCCTGGCGGACGTTTCGCTCGGTCATCCTGCCGCTGTCGCTGCCGGGGATTCTGGCGGGGAGCCTGAGCGTGTTCAGCCTGACGCTGGGGGACTACATCACGCCGACGCTGCTGGGCGGGCCGGGGGACCAGATGATCGGGCGGCTGGTGGCGGATAACTTCGGGATGTCGAACAACTGGCCGCTGGGGGCGACGCTGGTCGTGCCGATTCTCGTTCTCGTCTCGCTGTTCATCGCCGTCGCCAATCGGTTCGGCGCGTTGGGGAGGACCGCGGCGTGAGCAGCGCCCTGCCCGTTTCGGTCGACGGGCGCCCGCGGCCCGCGCGGAGGGGCCTGCTTGGCCGGTCTGGCGCGGGGGACCGGGCGCTGGCGCTTGTTTCGCTGCTGGTCTTTCTGTTTCTGTATCTGCCACTGGTGGTCGTGGTCGTCTACTCGTTCAGCGCTGCGGAGATCGCCGTCTGGCCGATCGAGGGGTGGACGCTCGACTGGTACCGCGAGCTGTCGCGGGACAAGGAGATCCACGAGGCGCTGCAGCTCTCGGTGATCATCGGCGTCGTCTCGGCGTCGATCGCGGTGGTGCTGGGCACGCTGGCGGCGCTGGCCATCGACCGGTACGAGTTTCCGGGGAAGGCGGCGCTGCGCTTCGCGGTGGTGCTGCCGATCACGTTGCCGGGCATCGTCACCGGGGTGGCGATGCTGTCGTTTTTCAGCGTGCTGACGTGGCCGATGTCGCGGTGGACGCTGATCATCGGGCACACGACGTTCTGCATCGCGCTGGTGCTGAACACGGTGGTGGCGCGGCTGGGGCAGTTGCCGCGCAACATTTCGGAGGCCTCGGCCGATCTGGGGGCGCCGCCGTGGCGCACGTTCTGGCGGGTGACGTTTCCGCTGATCCGGCCGGCGATCCTGGCGGGGGCCGTGCTGGCGTTCACCTTGTCGTTCGACGAGGTGATCGTCTCGTTCTTCCTGCAGGGGCGGGAGCCGACGCTGCCGTTGCTGATCTGGGGGCGGTTGCGGATCGGGCTGTCGCCGGAGATCAACGCCACGGCGACGGTGATCGTGCTGGTGTCGCTGGCGGCGGTGCTGGTTTCGAATCGATTGTCCAAGCAGGCGACGCTTGGAGGATAAACGGGCCCTCACCTCAGCCCCTCTCCCTTCGCGATGGGAGCGGGGCCTTCACCGGGGGTAAGGGGCGGACAAGGGGTACAGCGATGGCGCAGGCGCTGATGACCGAGACGCCGGTGAGGGCCGACGCGGGCCGGTTCGGGGGGACGCCGAGCATCGAGCTGCGGGACGTGAGCAAGTTCTTCGGCCAGGTCCCCGCGGTGAGCGGCATCTCGCTGGAGGTGCGGCAAGGGGAGTTTCTGACGCTGCTGGGGCCTTCCGGCTGTGGCAAGACGACAACGCTGCGCATGATCGGCGGGTTCGAGCTGCCCTCGGCGGGGGAGATCGTCATCGAGGGGGAGGCGATGGGGGATCGGCCGCCGTACCGGAGGCCGGTCAATACGGTGTTTCAGAACTACGCGCTTTTCCCGCACATGACGGTCGGCCAGAACGTCAGCTACGGATTGGAGATGACGGGCGTGCCGAAGCCGGAGCGGCAGCGGCGGGTGGCCGAGGCGCTGGATATGGTGCGGCTGCCGCACGTGGAGAACCGCAAGCCGGCGGAGCTATCGGGCGGGCAGCAGCAGCGGGTGGCGCTGGCGCGGGCGCTGGTCAACCGGCCGGCGGTGCTGCTGTTGGATGAGCCGTTGGGCGCGCTCGATTTGAAGCTGCGCAAGACGATGCAGCTCGAATTGAAGCAGCTCAACCGGGAGGTGGGGGCGACGTTCGTCTACGTCACCCACGACCAGGAAGAAGCGCTCACCATGTCCGACCGCATCGCGGTCATGAACGAGGGGCGCATCCTGCAACTGGGCACGCCGGGGGATATCTACGAACGGCCGCGGACGCGGTTCGTGGCCGACTTCATCGGGCAGACGAATTTTCTCGAGGTCGAGGTGATCGGGTCGGACGGGGCTGCGGTGGAGGTCGATCTGCCGGGATCGGGACCGCTGCGCGCCCGACCGCCGGAGGGCGTTCCGGCGCAGGGAACGATGACGCTGGCCGTGCGGCCGGAGAAGATCTCCCTGATGGCCGACTTGCCTGGGTCGGAGATCCCCGGCTGGGACCGGCTCAGCGGGCGGCTGGAGGAGATCATCTACGTCGGGACGTACACGCAGTATGTGCTGCGGCTGCCGGGCGGGCAGGAGTTGGCGGTGCATCGGCAGAATCGGGCGGTGGGGGAGGGGGAGCACCCGATGGGCGAGACGCTGACGGTGGTGTTCAACCCGCAGTCGGCGGCGTTGCTGGCGGATTAGAGATGGGCGAGATCGATCCGACGCGGGCCATGCTGGTCGAGGCCGACCGGTTTCTGGCTGAGCGCGAGGGGGAGGTGATCGCCCTCACGTCGGCGCTCGTGGCCGCGCCGAGCCCGAATCTGCCGGGGGACGAGACGGCTCCGGCGGCGGTGATCGAGCGGGCGGTGGCGCACTACGGGTTGCCGGCGGCGCGTGTGCTGGCGGAGCAGCCGCATCGGCCGAATCTCATCGTGCGCATCGATGGGGCGCGGCCGGGGCCGCATCTGGCGCTGTGCGGGCATCTCGATACGAAGCCGGTGGGGGAAGCGGCCGCAGAGTGGCGAACCGATCCGTTCGCGCCGACGATCGAGGGGGATCGCCTCTACGGGCTCGGTTCTACCGACATGAAGGGATCCTGCGCGGCGATGGTGCTGGCGGGGGCGGCGTTTGCCAGGGTGGCGGATCGGGCCGCGGGGTCGTTGAGCCTGATCTTCACCGCCGACGAGGAGTACGGGAGCCACTTCGGCGCTTCGTATCTGGTGCGCACGAACGCGATCGAGGCGGACGCGATTCTGCTGGGCGAGCCGGCGGGGGTCCACGAGGACTGGGAGGCGATTCGGGTCATCTCGCGCGGATTTTGCGGGTTCCGGGTGGTCGTCGGGGGGACGCAGACGCACTCGTCGATCTCCGATCAGATGCCGACGGTCAACGCGGTGGAGGCGATGGCGAACGTGCTGGTGGCGTTTCGGCGCGAGCTGCGATTGCGCTATCCGGAGCATCCGCTTTGCCCGAGCGGACCCACGATAAACCTCGGGGTGAAGGCGCTGGGCGGCGTGGGCTATGGCGTGCTGCCTGGGCACGCGGAGTTCTGGTGCGATATTCGGACGACGCCGGGGATGACGCAGGAGGCGCTGGCGGAGGATGTGGAGGCGGCGCTGGAACGGATACGGGCGCTGGTTCCGGGCGCGACGATCGATTGGGAGTTCAACCCCAATCTGGCCTGGATGGCGCCGACGGAAGTCTTGCCCGACGATCCGATGGTGCGGGCCGTTGAGCGCGCGGCGGCCGACGTGCTGGGGGAGGCGCCGCCGCTGGCAGCGTTTCCGGGGGCGACGGATGCGTGGCCGTTCCACGGGCAGGGGGGGATTCCGACGCTGGCGGCGTTTGGGCCGGGGTTGCTGCCGCTGGCGCATGGGCCGAACGAGTGGGTGAGCCTGCTGGCGTTGCAGCAGGCGCCGCGGATCTTTGTGGACGCGGCGATCCGGTACGGGATGGGGGATCGGGACGGGTGAGCGTCGGCGGCCACCGCCCCTCACCCCAAACCGCCGCCCAGGTGGTTCCCGGCCCCGCGCGCGGGGAGAGGGGTTTTTCGCTGCCCGGATAGCGGCTTGAACGGGCGAAGATGCCAAAGATGCCAAAGATGCCGAAGATCTTGGGGGGCGGGGCAACGGGCTATGGGCTATGGGCTATGGGCTATCGGCTTCGGGTGTTGGGCGCAGCTTGGCCACGGAGGGGTGGGACGGAGTGAGGGCGGTGTGCCCTCACCCCCCACCCCCCTCTCCCTGTGCGCGGGGAGAGGGGGCTTTGGTGGCGCGCTGCGGCCGGGGTCCGGCGGCGACGCCGTGGGTCCCCCCGCGCTCCCGCCGTCGCCCAACGCCCTGGGTCGGTTCGGGGGATGCGGCGCTTGGTGATGCACGCGGGGGGCGGGTGCGCGGCGGATCGCCGCCCGGCACGCGCCGGCCGGGGCGCGGTCCTCGGGGTGTGTCGACGAATCCGGAACACGGAACACGGGATACGGAATCTGGAACACGGGATGACGGGTCGGGGCTGCCGCCCGGCGCCGGCTGATCGGGCCGCGCGCCGGTTGGCGGACTTCCCCACAAGATGCACCCGGGCCGGGGCGTCGGCCTGGGGAGGGAGGGGGGGCGGCGGGGTCGACGCTTCCGCCGCCGGGTGTGTGTTCCCTCCTCTACCTATAGAGACACGTTTGGCGGGGCAAAATGGGACACGTGTTGACGGGTTATCGCGAAATTGGGTAGACGTACACAGGTTTTGGGGTGGCGAGGAGGCGCGGGAGTCAAACTCAGCTGTAATGGGGGAGCATGCCCACTCGCTGAGTATTGACGCCCGCGTTGGAGCATGCATCGACTTGACAGACCGCTTCGACGCGGACTTTGCAGACTGACTCCGTACCGGTGCAAGCGCTAGCCCGCAACGTCAGGGCGGGCCTGGCGTACTCGGAGCCGGGCGGAAAACTGAACGCGGCGCAACGGGCGAAGTCCGCGTCTCCCGTCTCGACGGTCTCCCGCAGGGGCGCCCCGGCCATGGCGACCGGGGCGCTAAGGCATGTGCGAGGGGCAGAGAGGCACATCGGCTTGCCGCCGGACGGTCTGTGAGAGCGCCCGGGTCCGGCGGTGAGCGTCGGGCGCAGACAGCGATCAGCCGGAGGTGATGGGCAGCTCCGTGCACTGGCCTTCGGCGTTGCAGACGCCCGCGGCGGGGTAGAAGTCGTTGCAGGGCGCTCCCTCGTCGGGCTCGATGGCGCACACGCTGTTCCCATGGCCACTGCAGCCGGTGATGACGAAGCACTCGGGAGGCACGGGGCAGATGATGTCCCCGCGGCGCCGGTGGGCCGGCACGGCCGACCTGGCGACGGCGATCAGGCTGAAGCCGGCGCCACGTCGGTTGCGGTGACAGATGTGGACTTTCGCGGTCACGGCGCCACCGCCGTTGTTGGGTCTGCGGCCCTTGCTCTTTTGCTTCCTGGCGTCGGTGACGGCGGCGCCGGTTAGCATCGCCGTCGCCGTCCCGAGCAGGCCGGCCAGCAGCCGGCGGCGCGAGGCGTCCGCTTGCAGGCGGGCGATGATGTGGTCGAACGAGGTGCTTTCCATGTCAGTCCCTTTCTCCGAATGGGGTGAGCCGTCTCTGCCGCGATGCCTCTGCGAGCCTATGCGGTGAGCATTACCGGGCTGTTAACACGCCTGTACAGGGGCCAAAGCGGACGATGGGCGTGATTGACGGGGCGAAACGAGCGGCCCTACGTTCGGCCTACCGTCCGCGTAGAGCGTCCCGGTCGCCGGGTTCCGGTTGCGTAGTGGGCGGAGGCGGTTCCAACCTTCGGTCAGGCAGCTCGCCGGACGTGCGGCTCAGGCGGCAGACTGGCTGCGCGGCTCTAGGGCTTGGGCAACGGCGAGCGCAACTTGGGCGATGAATGCGTGCGTGGTCATGCCCTCAGCATCGGCGGCGCGACCGATGGTGAGGTACTCGTCGCGCGTGAACGCAATCGGCAACTCGATCTTCACGTCCGGCATCGGGGGGAGTGCCTCAGCGGAGTCCCAATCCCACGTCTCGGGGTCCATGAGTTCGCGTTCTTCTTCGTCGAGCGGGTCCTGGATTGACTCGTAGCGGATGGGTTTGGACATGGGGTGCTCCTCTACCGCAGCTTGGCGACCTTGCTCGGCTTGCAATACCAGGCGGTAATGACTCGCTACACGGATGGATCATCCGTGGGATTGACGGGGATGGCCAGGCAGCGGCCTTGGGAGTCGCGACCGATCAAGAGGTGTGAGGCGGCGCGCCCTTTGCGGTTCCTAGCTAACACTGTGCGGCCTTCGGGCACCGCGGCGACCTGATCTCGACTTATGCGACGCGCCGCGAACTTCTCTTCGGCCGTCCTGGTGATCTGCAAAAGAGCGACGCGTCCGGCGATCGGGTTTGTTCCTGCGCGTTCTTCTCTAGCGAAGGCCAGATGCTGCGCCGCAACGATATCCTCGGGCGCCGCGCCACGGCAACGGAGTCCAGGGCGAGGGCGCATGGGAGTCGAACCCACCAGTGAGGGGAATGCCCCCACTCGCACAGTTTTGAAGACTGGGGAGGCCACCGGGCCCCATCCGCCCCCGAGGCGGCGAGGAGTTTAGCACAGGGGTTCGCGGCCGCTTCGTCGGGGGTGCGTCTTGCCGTGCAGATGATGGAGGGGTCCTGCTGGTCAAGGAGCGTCGTCGTCTGGGGCCGAGATTCCTCGCTTCGCTCGGAATGACACCTTGGGGGATGCCGAGATCGGGGCGCCGGTTTCGGGGACGGCGATCTGGGGACGCGGGGCTATTCGGGAGGCTCGGTCGTTGCGGTCATGCCGAGGATGGTGAGGAGCTCGGGGCCGTATTTTTCGGCGCGGGTCGGGCCGAAGCCTTTGATGCGGGTGAGGGCTTCGAGGGAGGTGGGGTGGTGGAGGGCGATTTCGGCCAGGGTGGCGTTGTGAGCGACGACGTAGGGAGGAACGGCGTCGCGGGAGGCGCGGTCGCGGCGCCAGTCCTGGAGCCGGGCCAGGAGTTCTTCGTCGTCGGGGGATAGGGCGATGTCGTCGTCTGCCGTCGATGCTGATGACGCGGGGCGGGGGCGGGCGATTTCCTCGTCATAATCCGCGAGGTCGTCGAGCGCAGCGGCGGCGCCTCGGTCGGTGAGGTGGATGAGCTTGTACTCGTGGTCGAGGTCGCGGAGGAGGAGGCCGTCGTCGACGAGGCGGTCGATGAGGGCTTCGATCTTGCCTTTCTTGAAGGCGGAGAGGGCGCCGAAGGCGGGGGAGCGGTCGGGGCGGACGCGGCTCTCCACGGAGCCGAGGAGGAGACGGGCCAGGCCGGTCTTGCCCATGCCGTAGGGGAGGGTGCGCACCGCATTCAGGACGGCGAGGGCATCGGCGGGGGTGAGGCGGGTGCGGGCGGTGGTTGCGCCTTCGGCTGTGGTGGTGTGCGCGCGCTGAGTGGGAGCAACAGCGTCGAGGCAGACGTCGCAGGCGTCGCCGCAGGGGTTCAGCGATTCACCCAGGTGACTCGCGAGCGCCGCGTGGCGACAGCGCGTGCCGGTGGCGTAGGTAATGACCTGCTGGATGCGGGCTTTGGCTTCGCGACGGGCGCGGGCGAGGATGTCGTTCAGGCGGGCTCCGGCGTCCGTGCCGGCGGGGAGGAGCTCTAGGCAGACGAGGCGGGGGCCTTCGCGAACGGTGAGACCGGGCTGGCTTGCGAGCAGACGTCCCAGGTCGATTGGGGAGAGGTCGAGGCGGTCGCAGGCGTCGGCGGTGCGGATAGTTGTCGATCCGCGCTCGTCCAGACCCGACCAGGTCGCCAATTCGGCGAACTGCGGGTCGACGGCGCTGCCGGCTTCGGTCGGATCGACGCGTTGCAGCGTGTACGTGACCGGCGCGTCGGGGTGGCGACGGAGGAGGCGGGCCTGGTCGAGGAGGCCGAGGCCGATGCGGGGGTCGGGGTCGTCGTCGGGGTCGTCGTCGTGGGAGGGCGGGGGGAGCAGGGCGTTGGGGTCGACGATGGCCCAGCGGCCGCGGGCGGCTTGCTTGACGGCCATATAGAGGCGGCGGAGCGTGTCGATGTCCTGCTCGTCGCGGCGGGCGAGGCGGTTGAGGCTGGCCTGATCGGCGGGGGCGATCAGCAGGACGCAGCGGGCGGGGAGGCCGTCGCGGCCGGCGCGGCCGGACTCCTGAGCGTAGGCTTCGAGGGAGCGGGGCGGGTTGAGGTGGACGATGAAGCGGACGTCGCGCTTGTCGACACCCATGCCGAAAGCGACGGTGGCCACGACGACGCGGGCCTGACCAGCCATGAACCGCTCCTGGTTGGCGGCGCGGGTCTCGGGGTCGAGGCCGGCGTGGTAGGGGATGGCGCCGACGCCGCGGTCGCGCAAGAGGGCGGCGATGGCCTCGGCGTCCTTGCGCGAGGAGACGTAGACGATGCCGGCGCCCTTTTCCTCCTGGCAAACCGCGATGATCTTCTTGATCTTGTCTTCGCGGTTCGGCAGGCGGTGGACCTCGTAGTAAAGATTGGGGCGGAAGACGCTGGTGCGGACACGGTCGAGCTCGCGGCCGAAGCCGGCGGCGATGCCGGCGGCGATGCGCGGGGTGGCGGTGGCGGTGACGGCCAGCAGGGAGGGGTCGCCCAGCTCGGGCAGGGCGGCGGGGATGGTCAGGTAGTCGGGGCGGAAGTCGTGGCCCCAGAGGCTGATGCAGTGGGCCTCGTCGACGACGACGAGGGAGACGCCGCCGTCGCGCAGGGCGCGGAGGAAGGTGTGCTGGCGCAGGCGCTCCGGGGCGGCGTAGACGAGTTTGGCCGCGCCGGCGGCGATTGTTTCCACCGCGTGTTGTTGCTCGGTCGGGGAGAGGGTGCTGTTGATAAGGACGGTGCGCTCGCGCAATGCGGGAGGCATGGCCTCGACCTGGTCTTTCATCAGGGCGATGAGGGGGGAGAGGACGAGGGTCGTGCCGGGGAGAAGGAGCGAGGCGAGCTGGAAGGTCAGCGACTTGCCGGCGCCCGTGGGGAGGATGGCGAGCGTATCGCGGCCGGCCAGCACGCGGTTGATGACGGCCGCCTGTCCTGGCCGCAAAGCGTCATGGCCGAAGACGTCGCGCAGGGTGTCCAGGACGCGGTCGTCGGCGATCGGCTCGTCGTCGGTGATGGGTGTCGCGGACGCGGGGTCGGGTTCAGGAGCGAGGTGTACGGGCGATGCGACCGTCTCATTTGTCGGCGCCGCGGGTGAGAGCGGCGGCGTGTCCTCGCTCCGGCCGTTGGGACCGTAGTCGATGTCTCGCCCGAGGGCCTCGGCGATTTCCGCCGCGAGGGCGGCAGCTCGCTGCGCCTCGAGTCGCGCGTACCGCATGCGCAGGCTCTGGGCGCGTGCCGACTGCCCCAGGAAATCGGCCAAGGCGGCGGCAGACGCGGCCTGGGCCGCGGTGAGCGCATCAGATTCGGTGAGAGCCCGATCGAGGAGTGCACGTGCTTCCTCGATGTCGCCGCCGAGGAGGGCGATGCGTGCCAGGACGAGGCGCGGGGCGATTCGGGTTTCGTCTTCGCTGAGCTGCGCGGAAGCGTGGTCGTGCGCGGTGGCGAGGTCGCCCTGGAGGAGGGCGAGGTCGGCGGCGAGCGACCGCACCGTGGCGAGTTCGCCGTGGTTGGCCGTGAGTTCCGCGACGATTGATGCGGCGTCCTCCATCTCGCCCAGCTCCAGCAGGGCGCGGGCGAAGGCGGCGCGGGCGCTTGGGGCAGGGCGATTGGCCAAGCGGCGCTCGAAGGTGGTGCGGACGGCGGCGGCGTCGCCGGCGGCGAGGGCCAGTGCGGCGCGCTCGTCAAGAAGGGTTGCGGTTTCGCCGAAGTCTTCCTCGATGATGTCGAGGACGCGGCGGGCGGCGCCGTGCTGGCTGGTGACGCGAAGCCAGGCGGCGTAGCGCATGCGCAGATCAGCGGGCAGCGCCGCGATCTCGTCGGGAGCGACGTGGGGTTCGGCGATGGGCGGCAACGGGGCTCCCCGGCGCTCGGGGGCCGTGTCTAGCGAAGGTGGCACGCGCAGTCTCCGGGGAAGATGAACCTACGACCGGGGTACAGTATAGGCGGAGCCCGCGGCCGCAAAGCCGGGATTGGGGGGCGGCATGCGTCTTGACCGGATCATCTCGACGATCGACGCGCATGCGGCGGGGGAGCCGCTGCGCATCATCACCGCGGGCGTGCCGCCGTTGCCCGGCGCGTCGATTCTGGAGCGCCGGCGGTTCATGGCCGAGCATTACGACCACCTGCGGCGGACGCTGCTCTTCGAGCCGCGCGGCCACGCCGACATGTACGGCGCGATCCTCACCCCGCCGGTGACGCCGGGGGCCGATTTCGGGGTCCTCTTTCTCACGAATGAGGGGTATTCGACGATGTGCGGGCATGGGGTCATCGCGCTGACGACCGTGCTGCTGGAAACGGGCATGCTTCCGAGACGTGGGCCACAGACGGAGGTGGTTTACGACTCGCCGGCCGGGCTCATTCGCGCCTGTGCGACGGTCGAGGGGGAGCGGGTGACGTCCGTCGCGTTTCGCAATGTCCCGTCGTTTCGATTCGCGCACGATGTGGAGGTGGCCACGAGCAGGGGACCCGTTCGGGCCAGCATCGCCTTCGGCGGGGCGTTCTACGTTCTTGTCGACGCATCGGAACTTGAAGTGGAAGTCCTGCCGGAGCACGCCGCGCTGCTGACGCACCTGGGCATGGAGATCAAGCGGGCGGTCGAGCGAGAGCACGAGGTGGTCCACCCGGAGGAGCCGGAGCTGCGCGGCATCTACGGCACGATCGTTTCCGAGCCGCCGCGGACTGAAGGGGGGGATGGGCGGAACATCACCATCTATGCGGAGGGGGCGGTAGACCGGTCGCCGTGCGGCACCGGGACGTCGGCCAAGCTGGCGTGCCTCTTCGCGGATGGGCGCATCCCGCTCGGGCAACCTTACGTACACGAAAGTGTGATCGGAACCACGTTTACTGGCCGTGTATTGAAGGAGACGACGGTCGGTTCGTACGCGGCCGTCGAAACGGAGATCGCCGGCCGCGGGTTCATGACGGGGCTGCACCAATTTATTGCGGACCCAGAGGATCAGACCGCAGGAGGCTTCCTGGTGCGATGAGGAGGGGGATGACGGTGGGGCGAGGCTCGCGGAGACCGCTGCTGGCCGGCGCCGCGGGCGCGGCGATCGGCCTGCTGAGCGGTGCGAGAACGGCAGCGCAGGAGGCGGCGCCGTCCGCCTGGCCGACGAGTCGGTGGAGCATCGACGACGCGGCGAATCACGGCGTCGATCCGCTCGGTCTGGAGGCGGTCGATGCGCGGGCGCTGGGCGAGGTCCCGGCGCTGTCCGCGTTGCTGGCGGCGCGGCATGGGGCGATCGTCTTCGAGCGGTACTACGGCGGGCAGGACGCGGAGAAACCGATCAACATCCGCTCCGTCACCAAGAGCGTCACCGGCACGCTTGTCGGCACGGCGCGGGAGCAGGGGTTGTTCGCCAGCATCCACGCCACGGTCGGCGAGATCATTCCCGAGCGCATCCCGGAGGGAGCGGACCCGCGCGTGGCCGACGTCACCCTCTGGCAGTTGCTGACGATGACGAGCGGCTTGCAGTGGGACGCCTACGGGGACTGGCAGCGATTGCTGGCGGCGCCCGACTGGGTCGGGATGACGCTCGGCTTGCCCGTGGTCGGCGTCCCCGGCCAGACCTACGTCTACAACACGGGCGGCTCGCACGTCCTGGGGGTGATGGTGGCCAAGGCGGCGGGGATGCCGCTAGAAGCGTACGCGCAGGAGGCGTTGTTCGACCCGCTCGGCATTGTCCCTGGCAGGTGGATGCGATCGCCACAGGGCGAGGTCAGCGCCGGCTCGGGGCTGGAGCTGACGGCGCGCGACATGCTCAAGCTCGGCTACCTCTACCTGCGCCACGGGGCGTGGGATGGCGAGCGGCTCATGGCGCCGGAGTACGCCGCGGCCGCCACCACGTGGCAGAGCGCGGGCGATTCGACCGGGGCCTGGGCCGGGTATGGCTACCAGTGGTGGGTGACGGCGACCAACACCGGGTATCCGGCGTACTTCGCGCTCGGGTACGGCGGACAGCACATCTTCGTCGTGCCCGCGCTCGATCTGGTGGTAGTCGCGGCCGTCGATCGGCTGCCGAATCCGGGGGAGCTGAAGACTCCGCGGTACCTCATCGAGTCGATCGCGGCGTCGTGCGTTCCGGACTGAGAGAGGAGACGTGACGTTTTAATAAGGGGATGGGGCCGTGGATGAGGAGCTGCCGGGACTTAGCGACGACGCGCGCGAGACGATGCGCCTGTTGCAGCAGGCGCACGAGTTCATCCTGACATTGCCGCCGGAGGAGCGGCACATCGCCACGCTGGCGGCGAACGGGTCGCCGGTCTGGGAGATCGCGCAGCAGATGCGCATGAGCGAAGGCGCGGTGGCCCATACGCTGGACAGCATCGTCGCCGCCTTGACCGGCAGGGAGGTGGAGCAGGTGGAGACGGGCGGCCTCGGCGCCGACACCGATCCGGGGATCAGTGGGGGCTACGATCCGGACCCGTTTGGGGGACCGATACGGTAGCTGGCCGTCAGCCTCACCCTTCACCCACGGCATCACTCTTGCGACTTTAGTCGCGGAAGGATTTGCTGGCGTCGTTCGATCCCGTGCACGTTTTTCCGCGGGGAGCTTCGATCGTTTTGTTCGCTCACGTCCTCAGGTTCGTCGCCTTGACCGCGCTCTTGACCATCTCCGCGATTCCAGCCGTGAATGTGGGCTTGGCGCAAGAGGCATCGGCAACCCGCGACTATTGGCCGACCGCGGGCTGGAAAACGGCGCCGCCGGAGCAGCATGGGATTGACCCCGGGATGCTCGACTGGGCCGATGAACGGCTGCGGGCCGAAGCGCCGCTGCTGTCGTCGATCGTCGTCGTCAAGGATGGGTACATCGTCTTCGAGCGCAATTACAACGGCTATTCGCTCGATCAGCGGCCTCACACGTGGTCGGTGAGCAAGAGCGTCACCAACATTGCCGTCGGCTTCGCCTTGCAAGAGGGGGTCATCGCCAGCCTGGACCAGACGCTCGGCGAGCTGATCCCCTACCGCATCCCGGCCGACGCCGATCCACGGGTGTGGAACGTCACCATCGAGCAACTGCTGACGATGACCGGAGGCTGGGCGTGGGACGGGCGCATCAACTTTTCCCGCACGCACGAAACGGACGACATCGACGCCATGCTGCGCCGCCCGATGCAGTGCGACCCCGGGACCTGCTTCGAGTACGACTCCGGCTGCTCGAACCTGCTCGCCTTCGTGGTCGAAGAGCTGACCGGGCAGACGATGGCCGACTATCTCCAGCCTCGGCTCTTCGATCCGCTAGGGATCGCGAAGCCGTACTGGGTCGTGACGGAGGACGACACGAACCGCGGCGGCGGCGGGCTGCATCTCAATACCCGGGAGATGGCCAAGATCGGCTTTCTCTACCTGAATGGGGGACGCTGGGAGGGCAGACAGATCATCAGCCAGGAGTGGGTCGACCGTTCGACGGAGGTGCAATCGAGCGGCGTTGGCTACCTCAGTGGCGTCAACATCGGCCACGGCTCGTACGGCTATCACTGGTGGATCCAGGAGCCGGCGGGGTGGCCGGCGTTCTCTGCGCAGGGGTACGGCGGGCAGTTGATCTACGTCGTGCCGGGGCTCGATCTGGTGGTCACGACGTTGTTCGCCGGGGCCGACCCGGTGGCGCCGGAGCAGCAGCAGCGCCCGATCCCAGTTATCGAAGAGGTGATCGTACCCGCGGCGATCGCCAGTCAGTCGTCCGGCGGCGAGCCCGCCGCGGCGACCTGCTGCTGAGCGGCAGCGCCGGCGCGGGGGTACGCGACCGCAAGGACCCCAAGATGTCGCAGCATCGTCAGATTCCTTCGAGACGCCCGCGCCAGCGCACGTCGTCAACCGAAATGCACGGTCTATCCCGTCGGGAGTTCCTGACGGACCTCAGCCGCGCTACAGGAGGCGCGCTGATCGCCGGCGCCGTGGGGGCGCCCCTGTCCGCGAGCGCCGTCGTCGCCGCGGCACAGCAGGGCGAGCTCGGCCCGGGCGATCACGTCCAGGCAGTCGTCTCCTCGCACGAGCTGGCGACTGCCGCTGGCCGGGAGGCGCTGGCGGCGGGCGGGACCGCGGCGGATGCGGCGATCGCCGTCGCCGCCGCGCTGACGGTGGTGGAGCCGTTCTTTTCCAGCGCCCTGGGGGGCGGGACCTGGGCGCTTTATTACGAGGCGGGGCGCGGGGCCGTCACCAGCCTGGACGGGGTGGGGCCGGTTGGGAGCGACGCCACGCGGGAGGATTACGCGGCGCGGGCCGAGGCGATCGGGATGCACCAATCGATCGTGCCTGGCGCGTGGGACGGGTGGATGCTCTGGCTCGACCGCTACGGCCAGCTCGATCTGGGGCAGGTGCTCGCCCCGGCGCTGCGCCTGGCGCGGGACGGCTACCCGGTCAGCACGGAGATGGCGTATTGGCTCGGGCGGGAGGCGGAGTTCATCTCCAGCTATCCGGACAGCGCGCGAACGTACGTCTCGCAGGGGGCTTTGCCCGTGGCCGGCGACGTCATCCGCCAGGAAGAACTGGGAAACACGTTCGAGGCGCTGATCAGGGCCTATGACGAGGGCGCGGAGGGTTCGCGAAGCGAAGGCATCCAGGCGGCTCGCGACTATTACTACCGGGGTCCGATCGCGGAGGCGATCGTGGCCGTCTCCGATCGCGAGGGCGGCTATCTGACGCTGGAGGATTTCGCGTCGTTCGAGGCCGAGATCGTCGAGGCGATCGCCGTCGACTATCGCGACGGGATCACCGTCTACGAGAACCCGCCGAACAGCCAGGGCATCACGATGCTGCTGGCCCTCAACACCCTCAAGGGGTACGACTTCTCCGGCCTCGAGCGGTACGATCCGGACGTCGTCCACGTGCAGGTGGAGGCGCTGAAGCTGGCGTTTGCCGACCGGCACTGGTACGTGGGCGATCCGGATCGGATCGATATCCCGGTCGAGCAGCTCCTCTCCGACGACTACGCCGCCAGTCAGCGCGACCGCATCAACATGAACCAGGCGCTGCGCTGGCCGATTGCCGGCGGCCTCGCAGACCGGAGGAACCCGACGCACACGACGACCTTCCACGTTGTCGATCGCCTCGGCAACGCGGCGGCGGTGACGACAAGCCTTGGAGCCCAGTTCTTTCTCATTGGCGACACCGGGATCCACATCAACAACCGGATGCGCATGATCTCGGTCGAGGACGGCAACGCCAACGAGCTGACCCCCGGCTCCAAGGTGCGGCATACCTCGAATCCGTACATGGCGTTGCGTCTGGGCCGCCCGTATCTGCTCGGGGGCAATACCGGCGTCGATACACAGCCGCAGGGGCAGATGCAGCAGGTCGTCAACGTGGTCGATTTCGCCCTGGGCGCTCAGGAAGCGATCGACGCGCCGCGCTTCGTCAGCACCGCGTTTCCGGATGGTTCGTATCCGTGGGAGGTAGGGAATCAGCTTCAGATGGAGGCGGGATTTCCCGACGCGCTGGTGCAGGCGCTGGTGGAACGCGGGCACGACGTCGTGGTTGGCGAGGGCGTTTTCGGCTCGGCCAACATGATCGTGGTCAATGCCGACGGCGCCGACGCTGAGGTGGGGGCGGAGTCGCGCAGCGACGTGGCGTCGGGGTTCGTCGTTCCGGCCGCTTCCTGACGGCTGCTGCGCTCGTGTCATTCCGAGTGCAAGCGAGGAGTCTCGGCGTGCCGAGACGATCGTTCCTGGACGCCGAGGTTCTTCCTTCGTCGGAATGACACGGGTGGGTGGCGCCGACCCAGAGGCGCGCGAAGCACAATCCGGTTAGACTGTACGCCGCGACAGAGTTGCTGTTTCGGGGGCGCCGCGTACCCCGTACCCGCGCGGCTGACGGGGGGGACTGCCAATGGGCGGTCCCTTTCTTGCTGCATGCGGGTCGGTCCTGGAGGGAGGGGCGCATGTCGGAGCTGATGATCGCGACGATCATCTTCGTCGTCACGTACGCGGTGATCATCAGCGAGCGGCTGAACCGGACGACGGTGGCGCTGGCCGGGGGCGCGGCGATGATCGCCTTCGGCGTGCTCAACCAGGAGTCGGCGCTGGGGGCGATCGACCCCAACACCATCGCCCTGCTGGTCGGCATGATGATCATCGTCAACGTGCTGCGGCAGACCGGCATTTTCCGCTTCGCCGCCTGGGGAACGGCGGTGGCGCTGGGCGGCGACCCGTGGCGGATGATGGTTGGGTTCGCGCTCTTCACCGCCGTGGCGTCGGCGCTGCTGGATAACGTGACCACGATCCTGCTCATCGCCCCGGTCACCATCGCGCTCAGCGACGATCTCGGGCTCGACCCGCGCCCGTTCCTGATCACGCAGGTGATCGCCAGCAACATCGGCGGCACCTCGACCCTCATCGGCGATCCGCCGAACATCCTCATCGGCGGAGCGACTGGACTCGATTTTCTGGCGTTCCTGGTGAACCTCGGGCCGCTGGTGCTGATCCTGCTGCCAATGATGATCGGAGGGTTCTGGCTCGCGTACGGGCGTAACGGGCGGCTGGGCACGCCGACGCCGGAAAGTCAGCACGCTCTGGTCGAGGCGGACGTCACCGCCCACCTCGGCGACCCGAAGCTGCTGCGCATCTCGCTCCTCGTGCTGGCGCTGACGGTTGTCGGGTTCTTCCTGCACGGGGTGCTGCACTACCAGGCCGGGACGATCGCCGTCTTCGGCGCCGTGACGCTGCTCCTCCTGAGCCGGATCGATCCGCACGACGTGCTGGCCGAGGTCGAGTGGTCGACGATCTTCTTCTTCATCGGGCTCTTCATCGTCGTGGGCGGCATCGAGGCGGTCGGGCTGATGGATCAGGTGGCGCGCTCGGTGATCGGGCTGGTGGGAGGCAATGTGGCGCTGGCCGCCATCGGACTCCTCTGGTTTGCCGGGATCGCCTCGGCGGTGGTCGACAACATCCCGGCGGTGGCGACGCTTATCCCGCTGACGTTTTCCATGTCGCGGCTGCTCTTTCCGGAATTAGCGGGCCTGGACGATATGGCCCTGGCGGCGCATCCATCGGTGACCCCGCTCTGGTGGTCGCTGGCGTTGGGAGCTTGCCTGGGTGGAAACGGCACGCTGGTCGGGGCGTCGGCCAACGTCGTCGCCGTGGGGATCGCTGACCGCAGGGGCGACCATATCGGCTTCTGGGGGTTCACCCGCGTCGGATTGCCGTTCGCGTTGGTGAGCCTGGTCGTTTCGACGATCTACGTGTCGATCCGCTATCTCGGGTTGTTCTGAACCGGACCAGGTGGCGATCGCTTGCGGAGCCCCGCGATTCGCACGGGGCCGGCCATCGGCGCGACCGGCGCACTGGCGTGCGGGCGCGCCATCGTCGGTCCAGGCCGATTGCACCCGGAACCACGATCTCGCCGCGCTAGCCGAATCCCACAACGTCCCGTTAGAGCCGCCTGCCGAATTCTTGTCATTCCGTGCGAAGCGACGAATCTCGGCTCAGCGGAAGCATCGTCCCATGGAGGCAGAGGGTTCTCCTTCATCGGAATGACAGCCTCCTGGACCGCACAGTGGGCGTGGTCCAGATTGCATTCCGAACCCGGCCCGCGCCAGTCACTGCCAATCGACGATCAACTCGTGCAGCGGCATCCGCGGGCGGCGCACCGGATCGGCCGCCGCGTACCCGACGGCGATCAATGCATGCGGGTTCAGCGCACGACCGAGCCCGAGGACCTCCTGAACCACCTCAGGGCAGAAGAGCGGCGCACACATCCACCCGCCGTCAACCCCGGCCGCGTACAGCGACAGCAGCAGATTCTGCACGGCGGCGCCCAAACTCTGCACCGCCATCGTCTCCTCCGCTCGCTGCCGGTCGCCGTCCGGATAGACGTCGAGCCCTTCCAGATAGAGGCAGGGTACGATCAGGACCGGCGCCCGGTGCAAGCGGTCCCTGCTCTTCACCAGCCGCGCCTCCACCGTGGATTGGTCCTGACCGTCGAGCCGCAATTGGGCGCGCCACGTCTCGGCCATTGCGTCCGCGAGCGCATCGCGACGTTCCTGCGACTCGACGACGACGAACCGCCACGGCTGCCGCCCATGCGGCGACGGCGCCCAGCCAGCTGCCGCGATCGACTCCTCGATGACGTCGCGCGGCACGGGCCGCGAGTCGAACGCCCGCACGGAACGCCTGCCACGGACGAGCGCCGCCAGCTCCTGCCGGCCTGGGCGCTCCGGAGCGGCGTCGCCGCCATCGCTGCCTTGCCAGAAGCGCATCGACAGACCCCGTATCAGAATCGCCGGCAGCGATTCCAGGCGCATCCTCGCGTACTGCGGGTACTTCTCCCTCAGCCCCGCAATCGCCTCTCCGTGCCCAGCGTCGCCCGGCTCGGCAAGCGCCGCCGAGCCGCGCACCAGCACCCATGCCAACCGCGACCAATCCTCGTCGTAGTCGTCGACGAGGAGGGCGACCTCTGGGCGCTCCTGGATGTTGCGGACCCGCCGCAACCGGTAAGGGTCGCCCTTCGGCTTTTCGTCGATGGCAATGGCGATGACCGGTTCCTCGTCGAGGACGAGCGCCGCGTAGACGACCGGGACGACCGACGGCGTCCCTTCCGCATCCGCCGTGGCCAACCGGCCGACCCGGCGCTCGCGGACAAACTCCCAATCGTCCCCGCGCACGCCGCGCCCGGCCAGTCTCACTTCCGGGCCACGCTCGCTCATGGCCGCCTACTCTCGATGCCCGGTTTCCGTCGTTGCGCTCACGATGCTCCCTCCGCGGCCAGGGGAAGAATCCAGTCGTCCGGCCGCGGCGTCCATCCCTGCACGTCGCGAGACAGTCCGTAGAACGACGTCAAACTCCACAAATAGATGCCGGCCGGCGATGCGTGCAAGACCTGGCCCAGCTCACGGTAGAGGCGATCCCGCTCCTCGGGATCGGTCTCCGCCGCGCCCGCCTCGATCAACGCTTGCGCCTCCGGATCGCTGTAACGGGAGAGAAATCCTGAGCTGGAGATGACGAGGCCGAGCAGCGTGAACGGATCGTACAACGGCCGCCACGTGAGAAATCGCAGCGGGGCCGCTTCAGGGTCCTTCCAGGTGGCATTGAACGTCGCCGTCTCCACCGGCTCCAGCGCCACCTCGATGCCGACCGCGGCGAGCTGCCCGGCCACGGCGGCGGCCAGATCGGCCCGGTCGCTCGTGGTGTGCGCCAGCCGCGTACTGAATCCATCCGCAAAGCCCGCTTCCGCCAGAAGCTGCCTCGCCAACTCCGGATCGTACACGTGCGGCGCCAGCGACTCATCGTAACCGAGACCGCCGGGGACGAACACATTGGCCAAACGCTCCCCGTTGCCGCCAAACAACGCGGCGATAATGCCCTCCACGTCGACCGCGTGGTTCATCGCCAGCCTCACCGCCGGGTTATCGAACGGGGAGACGTCGGTCGGAATGCGCACGAAGGCGCACCCCGCGATCGGCTGCGCGATCACGTCGGCAGTCTCCGCGACGACCTGCAACTGATCGAACGGGACAGATCGCACGAGCTGACTGGCGCCGGAGACAATGTCGGTCACGCGCGTCGTGCCATCCGCGACGAAGCGGACCGTGACGCTCCCCGCGATTGGTTCACCCTTTGCCCCGCTGGCCTGGTATTGCTCGTTCCGCTCCAGGACGATTTGCGATCCGCGATCCCATCGCACGAACCGATAGGGTCCCGTACCCACGGGATTGTTGGCGAAATCGTTGGCGGGGTCGCCCGCGTACTCCGGCGGCAGCAGCGCCAGCCACGGCGCGATCTGCGACGGCAGCCACGGCGCGGGAGTGGAGAGAAGCAACCGCGCGGTCAGGGAATCGACCTCCTCGACCTCCTCGATCACGCCGAACGAGCCGGCCACTTGCGAGGCCGTCTCCGGATCGAGGATATGAGCCACGGAGAAGGCGATGGACGAGGATTCCAGCGGCTCGCCGTTGTGGAAGGCGATCCCCGGCCGCAGCCGAATCTCCCACGTCAGGTCGTCGACCTGGGTCATCGCTTCGGCCGCCACCATCTGCAGCGCCCCGCCCGGCCCGAGCTGCACCGGCGCGTCGTAGATCGAGTGGACCACCGACCAGCCATCCGCCTCGTACACCAGCGCCGGGTCGAGCGTCGGCGGCTCGACCGCCAGATCGATCGTCAGCTCGCCCGCGGCGTCCGTCTGAGATGCCGGGAGCGCTCGCGCCGAGGGCAATCCCGTGGGTACGAGGAGCCCGGTCGCGGCAACGGCGCCCATTCCCAGCAACGACCGCCGCGACATCACTCGCCTGGCATCCTGCCACTCTCGAAGGGTGTCATTCCGAGCGCCAGCGAGGACTCTCGGCTCCCAATCGTGGGAATACTTCATCCAACTCACCTCCGGCGTCGCGCGACGCCCTACAGCCACTCTAGCGACGACCTCGCGTCGCCAGCCAGTCTCCGGTCAGGTTGAACCCCAGCATCGCCGCGGCGATGACCGCGCCCGGAACGGCGGCGGCCCACGGCGCCGTGAAAACCGCGTCCCGCCCCAGCGCGGCCATGCCGCCCCACGTCACCGTGCTGCCGCCAAGACCCAGCCCGAGGAAGCTGAGCGATGACTCATAGAGGATCATCGCCCCCGCTTGTTGGGTCGCCAGAATCGCCACGGTCGCGGCCAGGTTCGGCAGGAGATGCCTTCCCAGCAACCTCACGGGCCCGGCCCCCATTGCCCGAGCGGCCTCCATCCACGCTGCCTGCCGCAGCGCTTGCGTCTGCAACCGAATCACCCGTGCGTACGCTACCCAGCCGGTGACGACGAGGGTGAGCAGGATGTTGGCGACGGAATGGCCAAACGTCGCGGTGACGACGATGGCGAACACCACGAACGGAATGGCCAGCTGAACGTCCGAGAGCCACGACACGATCCCATCGACCCAGCCACCTCGATACCCCGCCAGCACACCAAGCGTTACTCCAACCACACCGGCGGCCGCGGTCGCCGCGACGCTCAACGGCAAGGAGACCCGCGCCCCGGCGATCACCCGCGCCAGCGTGTCCCGGCCGAGCGAATCCGTGCCGAGGGGATGGGCGGCCGTGCCGCCGAATCCCCACGGAGGAGCCAGTCGGTTCGCCAAGTCCTGCGTTTCCGGATGCAGTGGCCACCAGGCAGGCCCAATCAGGGCGAGCATCGCCAGCGCCGCGAGGAGCGTCAGACCAATCGCCGCGCTCCCCGAATAACGAACCGTATCCGGCCAACCGAGCAACGCTGCCCGGGGCAGCGACGTCGGCGACGCCTGAGCCGCCGTCGGCCGGACGGCGAAGTCGACCGCGTTCATGGCGCCGCGCCCCCGAACGCAGCCGCCCGCTCCCGCAGCCGGGGATCGATCCACGCCGCGATCAGGCCAGCCAGCGTGTTGACCCCCAGGATGAGGAGCGCCACCACCCAGACGAACGCTTCCACCAGCGGGATGTCGCGCGTCGCAACGGCATCGAGCGCCAAGCCGCCGATCCCGGGATAGGCGAACACCCCCTCCACGATAACCGCCCCGCCGAGGAGGAACCCGGCCTGCAGCCCGGTGAACGCCAGCGCCGGCAACGCGGCGTTGCGCAACGCGTGTTCAAGCAGTATTCGCCGTCGAGATAGCCCTTTGGCCCGCGCCGTGCGGATGTAGTCGGCGCCCAGGGTCTCCACCATCGATGCCCGCAGCAATCGCATCAGCGTCGCGGCCGGGTACGCCGCCAGCGCAAGCGCCGGCAGGATGACCCCAGCGGGGCCGGGCAGCCCGGACGCGGGCAACCAGCGCAGATCGACGGCGAACACGAGGATCAGCATCGTGCCGAGCCAGAACGCGGGTATCGCCTGCCCCAGCAGCGCGGCCAGCCGTGCTCCGGCGTCCCACGGCGAACCCGGCCGCGCCGCCGCGGCCACGCCCAGGAACCCGCCGACAAGGATCGCGAGGGCAATCGCCAGGGACGCCAGGGCCATCGTCGCCGGCAACCGTTCCAGCACCGCCGCCAGCGCCGGCCGGCCCTGACGCCACGACTCGCCAAAATCCCCGCGCATCGCCCGGCTCGCGAAATCGAGGTACTGCTCCGGGACCGGACGGTCGAGACCGTAGCTGCGCCGGATGTCGTTCTCGACGTCGGGCGGCGCGCCCGGCGGGATCAACCCCGCCAGCGGATCGCCCGCCAGGTGCATCAGGGCAAACGTGACGCTGACCACGCCAAACAGCACAGCCACGGCGAAGAACATTCGATTGACGAGGAGTCCGACCATCGACGGCGCCCGGCTGCACGAAGCGACCCCGGGCACAAGAGCGCCCGGAGGAATCATCCTCCGGGCGTTGTCGACGTTTCGGCAAAGCGCCACGAACGGCCGGGGCCGTCATCGGCCGCCGCCGCCCGCACGCCTTCTCCCATCCGGACTGTACCGTCGGCTCCGGAATCTCACCGGATCGTGCTTGCGCGACGTCGCGCGCTCGCTCGCGGGCTCTACCGCCGGTCGGGACTTGGCCGCCATAACTCGACGGCCTCACCACAACCCCGAAGGCTTGACGGGGCGAGTATAGCAGGCGATTGGTGACAGGGTCTCAAGGTGTCAGGGTGTCAGGGAATAGGTTGATCCTAACACCCGGACACCCCGTCACCCTGTCACCCTCCGTCCGGCCAGCGCAGCTTCGGGATCACCCGCTCCCCATAAACCTTGATGAACGGTTCCTGGCCGCGGCCGACGTTGTGGACGTAGATCTCGCCGAAGCCGAGATCGATGAAGTGCTGCAGGTATGCCACGTGCTCGTCCGGGTCGGAGGCGATGAGAACGCGGTTCTTGTAGTTGTCCGGGCGGACGAGCTTGGCCATCGCTTCGAAGTCTTCCGGCTCCCGGATGTCCCCCTTGGGGAAGGCCATGCCGCCGTTCGGCCAGTCCTGCACCGCCCGCTCGGTCGCTTCCTCCACCGTCGGCGCGTACGAGACTTTCACCTGCAGCATCTTCGGCATCGTCGCCGGGTCTTTGCCCGCCTCGCGCGCTCCCGTCTCGTACCGCTCCAGGAGCATTTTCAGCTTCTCGTCGGCGGCGCCCACCGTAATCAGCCCATCCGTGAACTTCCCGGTGCGGTAGGCCATGATCGGGCCCGAGGTCGCCACGTAGATCGGCGGCGGGGATTCGGGCATCGTCCACAGGCGGGCGCTCTCCAGGGTGAAGTGCGTGCCCCGGTGCTTGATCTTCTTGCCGGTGAAGAGCTTCTGGATGATCTCGATCGACTCCATCAGCCGCTCGAGCCGGATCGGCGCCTCGGGCCAGTACTGGGCGACGATGTGCTCGTTGAGCGCCTCGCCCGCGCCGAGCCCGAGGTAGAAGCGGCCGGGATACATCTCTTCCAGCGTCGCCGCCGCCTGGGCGATGATGGCCGGGTGGTAGCGATACCCCGGCGGCGTCACCCCCGGCCCGAAGCGAAGCTTCGTCGTCGCTCCCAGCGCCCCCATGAACGACCAGACGAACCCTGACTCCCCCTGCGAAGGCACCCAGGGATTGAAATGGTCCGACGCCATCACCGCGGCAAACCCCTGGTCCTCCGCCAGCTGGCAGTAGCGCAGCAAGTCGCTCGGGGCGAACTGCTCCATCGACGCCGCGTAGCCCACCGTGCCCATGGTCCCGCTTTTCTCCTTCGCGCGATGCCGCGCGATCTTACCGAAACAGGTCCCGCTCCGCCTCCATGATCAGGTCTTTTCCGGTTCCCGACGAACCTGCCAACGGAGACAGGTATCCTCGAACGATGGCCACCGGCCGCCCCGCCAGTTTGTGCATTACCAACTCGGCGGCGGAGGCGGCCTCGTCCGCGACGGCCAGGATTGATGCCGACAGCTCGTACCCGGCGGCGTCGGTCTGACCGCGGTAATCGACCAGCGGAGCCATGCCGCTTACCCCGATCGCGACGTTGACGATTCCGTGCCGCCAGGGCCGGCCGAACGAATCGCTGACGATGACGGCTGGAGCATCGCTCTCGCCGAACCCGAACCGTCGCCTGAGCGCCTCCCGCAGCTTCGCGGCGGAACCATCAGGATCTTCTGGTAGCAGGACGACCGCGTCCGGCGCGGCATTCGAGGCATCCACCCCCGCGTTGGCGCAGACGAGCCCGTGCGCCGTCTCGGCGATGATCAGCCCGTTGTGCATGCGCACGATGCGCCGCGACTCCCGCAGCACCACCTCGATCTTGCGCGGATCCTTCCCCCACCGGTTTGCCCACTGCGTCGCCAGCAGCGACGGCTCGACCGTCGTGAGATCGACGATCCGCCCCTCGGCTTTGGAGACGATCTTGTGCGTGACGACCACGATGTCGCCCGCTTGCAGGCCGGCGCCGGACTCCGCGATGGCCTCGCCGAGCAACGCAGGCAGGTCGTCGCCCGCGGCCACCTCGGGGATGCCGTCGATGCCGATGATGCGGACCTCGCCGCCCGCGGCCTTCACGCGATGCCCGCCCGACACGGCAGCAAACATGGCTCGGCCTCGATGACCCACTCGCGCCGCGCCGTTAGATAGTCGGCCCAATCCCCAGGCGTATCGAGGTCGAATGCGAGCCCAGGGGCGCGCACGATCCCCGCGTCAAGCCCGAGTCTCCGCGCCTCGTCGATGTGCCGGTTCAGACTGCCTTCGCCGAACGCGAACTGGAACGCGGCGCCGCTGTCGGGAAGCCGGAGCAGCAACGCATTCGTGCCCTCACCGTGCCGATCTGGGCCGAGGACGACCGGCTCGGGGCGCGCGACAAGGGTGTGTATGTCGTCCTCGGTAAGAAACGGCAAGTCGGCGAACAACGAGAGAATAGCGGTCGCCCCTGCGGCAAGCGCCCATTCCCGGCCCGCCGCGATCGCCCCGTTGAGACCCGGCATCGAACCTGATTGAGCCAGGGGGGCCACGCCCGGTCCCATCCGGGTTGCCCACGCCAGAACCTCGGCATCAGGGCTGACGACCAGCACCGTCTCGACGCATTCGGCGTTGCGCCCGGCGGCAACGACGCCCTCTGCCGTGGCCCGCAAGAGCGCCTCCCTCGCCTCGCGATCGAACACAGGCGTCAAGCGCGTCTTGCCGTTGCGGAACGAGCGAATCGGCACGATCGCGACGATTTGCTCGCGGCTCGCGTGGATGCTCACTGGCGAACCGCCAGCCTCGAAGATCGCCTGCGGCGGGAGCGCTGCCTGCACTGCTTGACGCGGGGTACGTGGCGTTTGGCCCATCGAATCACGGGTCGCCAACCTAAACGGCCATCCGATGCAAGGCAAGCGAGCCGGCGAACTCGAGCACCTCGGCCGCCAACCGCCTCCGATCCGCTTCGTCGCCCATCACCGTTTCCGTCACGAGCACCCGCGGCCCGAGCCGTTCGATCTCCGCGGTCAATTCGCGGTCGGCGGCATCGATGACCATCCCATCCACCAGACTGGCATACAACCGCGCCACGCCCAGCGCCGAGACCTCGTGGCCGAGCGTGGCCAGCATCTGCGCCGCCGGCCCTTTGAGCGCCCGCCCGCCGACGATGGGGCTGACCGCCACGATCGGCGCCTCCGTCCGCTCCAGCGCCGCGCGGATTCCCGGCGTGGCCAGGATCGGTCCCACGCTGACGATCGGATTCGACGGCGCGACGACGATCGTCTTGGCATCGCGAATGGCATCGAGGACACCGGCGTTCGCTGTCGCCTCGTCGATCCCGGCGAAAACGACGCCGAGCACGTCGTCGCTCTGGCGCCGGGCGACGAAGTACTCCTGGAACTCCAGCCGCCCCGAAGGGGTATCGATCAAGGTAGCCACCCGATCGTCGGTCATGGGCAGGATGCGTCCGGGTATGCCGAGGGACGCGGCGAGCTCCGCCGTGACCGCGGAGAGCGGCGTTCCAGCTCGCAATCGCTCGGTGCGCAGGATGTGGGTGGCGAAGTCCTGGTCGCCCAGGAGGAACCATGGATGCTCGCCGTACCGGGCGATGGCATCGAGCGTGTTGCGGCTGTCCCCCGCCACGCCCCACCCGTTAACCGGATCGGCAATCCCGGCCAGGGTGTACATGACGGTATCGAGATCGGGGCAGATGCGCAATCCGTACAGGTCGAAGTCGTCGGCCGTGTTGACGATGGTCGTCAGCGCGCCCGGCGGCAGCGCGGCCTGCAAGCCGTGCGCCATCTTGGCTCCCCCGACGCCGCCCGCGAGCGCGACGATCACCGCTCACTCCTCGCCGTCGAACCCGTGGACGTCGACGCGGTCGAAGCTGAGCAGCAAAGAAATTCGTTCCTGGGGAGCGAACACGTCGCGCGCCATTCGCTCGGCCTCGTCCGCGTCATGGTACCGGCGCGCGAGGGCGGCGATATCGGCCTGGGCGACGTCTTGATCCTCGACCATGCGGATGGTTCCGTCGAGCGTCACGTAGCGGAAGCCGTCTTCGATGCAGAGGGAGGCCCGCGCATCGCGCAGCAGGTTGCGGTCCTTCTTGCGGCCCCGCCTGGTGTTCATCATCACCGTGCCGCCGCGCAGCACGTACCACATCACCGTCTGCTGCGGGCTGCCGTCGCCATTCACCGTGCCCAGCACCCCGAAGCGCGGCTCGTCCAGGAATGCGCGCACGTCGTCTCTCAGCTCCAAGTCGGCTTCTCCCCCGCCCGAATCGCCAGATGGCCGCAGTCTACTCAGCGCCGTCAAGCCCGAGCCACCGGATACGCCTGATAGACTCCGCGGGCAAGACCGAGAGCATTGTCGCCGTTAGAGGAGTGTCCATGCCGCGCATACCCCTGGCCGAGGCTCGAGCACCACTCCTCATCGCCCTTGATGCCGGGACGTCCTCCATACGCGCCCTGGCGTACGACGGCGCCGGGCGCGACATTCACAACAGCGAAGAGCAGATCAAGTACGCGCTGGACACAACGGCGGTCGGCGCTGCCACCTTCGGCGCAGCCGCGCTGTTCGACATCACGGTGCGCGCCATCGACGGGGTCGTCGCCCGGCTGGGTGATCGCGCCAGGGACGTTGCCGCCGTGGGCACGACCTCGTTCTGGCATAGCCTGATGGGCATCGACGACGCCGGGCAAGCGACGACCCCCGTCCTGTACTGGGCCGACACCCGCTCCGCCGCCCAGGCCTCCCGGCTTCGCGCCGAGCTAGACCCGGCTGCCGTCTGGCAACGCACCGGCTGCCGTCTGCATTCGTCGTACTGGCCAGCGAAGCTCTGCTGGCTGCGGGAGACCGCGCCGGAGACCGTGGCTCGCACGACGCGCTGGCTCTCCTTTGCGGAATTCGCATTGGGCCGGCTCTGCGGCGACAACGCGGACGCCGCCACGGTATGCATGGCCTCGGGGACCGGTCTCCTCGACGTGCATGCCCTGGGGTGGGACGCGGACATGCTCGCCGCGACCGGCGCCAGCCCATCGAGTCTCTCTCCTCTGGTCGACCTTGGGCCCCCGGGCCGCCTCCGGCCAGAGTTCGCCGCGCGCTGGCCGGCGCTGGCCGCGGTGGACTGGTTTCCTGCCCTCGGCGACGGCGCGTGCGCCAACGTCGGCAGCGGCGCTATCGGGCCTGCCAGCATCGCGCTCACCGTCGGCACCTCCGCCGCCGAGCGCGTGATCCTGCCTCGCCCGGCCGGCGAGGAATGGGCGATCCCGCCCGGCTTGTGGGCGTACCGGCTCGATCGGGAGCGCGCCGTACTCGGCGGCGCGCTTTCCAACGGCGGCAACCTGATTCGCTGGCTCTGGAACACCACCGGAACCGGCCCCGACAGCGACGCGACCACGGCGGCGGCCGCGCTGGCCCCCGATTCGACTGGTCTCACGCTTCTACCGTTCCTGGCCGGGGAGCGATCCCCGGGCTGGCACGACGACGCCAGCGCCGTTCTTGCCGGCCTCACCATCGCCACACGGCCGGAGCACCTCATTCGGGCCGGCATGGAATCGGTCGCCTATCGGCTGGCGGCGGTCTACGACTCCTTGGGGCCGCTCTGCGCGGCCGATCACCGCATCATCGTCAGCGGCGGGGCCATTCTGGGCATGCCGGCGTGGCTGCAGATCGTCGCCGACGCCCTCGGCCAACCGCTCACCGCGCTCGCCTCCGACGACGAGACGACCGCCCGCGGCGCGGCCCTGATGGCGGCGACGGCGGCGGGAATCCTGCCGAATCTCGACTCCGCCGCCGATGTCGCCGTGAACGCGACCACGTACGAGCCCGACCGCGCCGCGTACGACCGCTACCGCGCCGGCAGAGCCCGTCAGGAGCGGCTCGAGAACGCCCTCGTCGCCACCGGAGAGTTTGTCTGATGGGCCCCTTGTTGGCGATCTTTCCGCACCCCGATGACGAGACGTTCACCTCCGCCGGGACCATGGCCGCGGCGGCGGCGCGCGGCGTGCCCGTCGCGGTCATCAGCGCCACGCGCGGCGAAGCTGGAGAGAGCTCGATCCCCGGCCTGGACGATCCACAACGCCTTGGCGAAGTCCGTGAGCAAGAACTGCGCGACGCGATGAGCCATCTCGGCGTCTCGGACGTGCGGTTCCTCGGCTACCGCGATTCCGGAATGCCAGGTTCCCCCGAGGCGCAACACCCCCACGCATTTGTCCGCACAACGGTGGACGAGGCGGCGACGAGGCTCGTCGCGCCGGTCCGCAAGCTGCGGCCCCAGACCATCATCACCTTTGGCCCAGAGGGAATGTACGGCCACCCCGACCATCTGCACATGCACCACGTCGTGCTCCGCGCCGTCGCGCTCGCCGCCGATCCCGCGGTGGCCAGCGGTGAGCCAGCCGAGCCGTGGCAAACCGCGGCGCTCTATTTCGGCACATTTCCCCGCGAGGAAATGCTCGACATCCTCGATCGGCCGGGGAGTCCGCTGGCGTTTCTTCCCCCGGAGGCCCGCGAAACCGTAGGCACGCCGTTGGCGGACATCACCCATGTCGTGGACATCACCCCCTGGTCGGAGGCCAAACGCGCCGCCATCGCCGCCCACGTCACCCAGACCGGCGACGGCGGACCGTTGCAGCACATCCCGGATGAGGCGATCGAGCGCCAGCTCCGGCGGGAGTACTTCGTCCGCTCCGCGCTGCCCTGGAGCGCGGATGAACGCGAAGATGACGACCTCGTCGCGCGGCTCGCCGCCGAATCGACGCGGGGATAAGCTGCCCAAGTTGAACATAGTCCCCTTGGCGTCTGCGCCTAACGACCCGGCGTGCCATTGGTTCTAGCATGATTTCTGGGCCGAAGACGGTCCTCTTGCTTGCACATTGCGAACGAAATGGACCCGCATGAGCGACCATATGTTCTTGTCCCACCACGCCGCGACGCCCGCCCTGCAGCGCGAGGCCGCCCCGCTCTTCATGTGGCGCGGAGCAGGGATCGTCCTGATCGGCGCCTACGAGGATGGCCGATGGGTGCTGGCCCGCGGCTGGCTTGCGGGCGACCGTCTCGAGCACGTCCGCCGCTGGTCGTTCGCGCAGCCCATCCCCTTCTCCGGCCAGGTTCGCCGCCTGGTCATGGAGGCGATGGACGATTTCTCCGCGGCCCGCGACGAGGGCTTTCGCGCGCTGGGCTGGGCCGAGGCGCTGGCCTGATTCAATAAAACGTTCTTCTTGCCTCAGCCGAGATGTAACAGCAACCGCGCCCCTAGCGCGCCGGTCGGCGGCAGCGGCCGAACGACGTCAAAGAAGCGCCTCGCGCGCTCAGCATCCGCCAAAAAACGCTGCGCAAGCAGTTCCGCGCGCAACCACGGCGCCGCCCTACGCCGAGTTTCCCGCCCATACGGGCTGAGCCGGTCCTTCGTTGCTTCACCCGACTCGAGCGCGGAAGCGATGACCCACCCCGCGCGCTCACCTGACTCCAACGCAAATGCGATCCCGGCCCCGGTCAGCGGACCCACGAGCCCCGCCGCCTCACCCGCGACAAGCAAGCCATCCGCGGTTAGCGGGCGCCGACGCGGGCCCAAATCGAGCGGCCACGCCCGAGGGCGACCATCTGGTACGGCGTCCCTGCACCACTGGGCCGTCGGCGACCGCGGATCCTCGATGAAACGTTGCCACAGCTCGTGGAGATGCGTTTCCTCCCCGCCTTCGTCGTGCGGCGGAGCCAGTCTGCCAACGCCAACGTTCGCCCTGCCGCCCGGCAGGGGGAAGACCCACCCATAGCCCGGCAGGAGCCACCGCTCCAACGAAAACACGATGCGATCGGCCGGGCATGCGACATCGCGAAAATACCCCCGCATGGCGATTCCTCGCGCCGGCGACTCATCCCGATCGTCAGGAGCCGCGTCGGACGCGACGCGGCAACCGTACCCGCCGGCAACGACGACCGCGCGCGCCGCCACCGAAAGCGCACCGTGGCGTTCCTGCCCCGAAACGACACGGGCGCCAGATGCCCACGGGCCCACGTCGCGCACGGTCGCCTGGCGGAAGGTGGCGCCAGCCCGCACGGCGGACCGCACGAGCAGATCGTCGAAGACGACGCGCGGCACGACCCGCGCATCAGAGCCGGAGAGGAGGCGCTGACCCCAGCCTGACCGCGGCGCGAGGTCCAGTTCGCCGCCTTCGGTCGTGACGATCGCTCCGGCAATTCGCGGGTATTCCCGGAGGTCTGTCTCGGAAACGCCAAGGCGGAGCGCGGCGCGCAAGGCGCGAACGCCGATGAGATCGCCACACGGCTTGTCCCGCGGAAACGACCTTCGGTCCAGCAGGAGCACCCGACAACCGGAGCGAGCCAGCGTGACGGCCGCTGCGCTGCCGGCCGGTCCGGCGCCAACCACAACCGCATCGAACCGCTCGCTCAAGGCCGAACCCGGCCGGGCGCGATCTCACGACCTGTTAGCATGAACCCCGTCGGCCGTCGAGTCCCTGGAGGCATCATGCGCTCACCGGTTGCCGCAGTTCGGCATTTCACGATCGTCACGCTCGCTCTGCTGCTCTCAACCGGCATCGCCGGTCTTGCCGGGGCGCAATCGCAGGAGCCGAAGCCCGTCCTTCCCGCGACCCCCGTCGCCTCCGAGGAGGTTGCGCCCGCCAGCGGGGCGACGACCGGCGTGAGCGGCTCGACCTGGACCGGCCCCAATTGGGGCGCTGGGGTCTCCTGGAACGCGGCCGACTGGACGGTGGAGGCAGAGTTTATTGACGCCGGGTACGATGGCCTCCAGATCGGCACGCCCCTCTCCACGGTCTATCTCGAAGCCTACGCGGGCTTTGGCGGCGACGCCGCCGCCTGCCTCGCCGACGCCGCTGCCGAAATCGTCGAGCGGCAGGGTGTCACCGAGGTCGTGCCGCTCACGGGCCGCGCGCTGCCCGTCCCGGAGGACGAGCGGGGCGAAGCCCAACTCTTCGGACTCACCCTGACGCTCGAAGACGGCACGGTTTTTCGTGGCGTCGAATACGTCGAGTGCCGCACGCTCGTCCCCGGAACCGCCGTACTAGAGATCACCTGGCAGACCATCACCGAAACCTTCAACCAGGATTTTCCTCGCGTCGAGGAGTTGCTCGGCGCCATCACGCTTCCCGCTGACGCCGCGCCCTTGGCCACCCCTGTTGCCTGAACGGGGTGTCAGGGTGTCGAGGTGTCAGGGTGACGGGTAATGAGAGATGGCCGTCGACGGGCTCACCACTCATCCCCGCGGCTCCCATCACCCAAGAACCCTATCACCCTGTCACCTGGACACCCTGACACCCGTCATCCGTCATCCGTCACCCCCGGAGCGCGCCAGCGCGTAGTACCGCGCGTCGGGGTGGAGCACCACCAGCGCCGCCGTCGACTGTTCGGGATCGAACTGAAACCCGTCGGTGATGCGAATGCCGGCCGCGCCCGCGTCGAGCAGGCGGTCAACCAGCGCGTGCTGGCCCAGGTCCGGGCAGGCGGGGTAGCCCCAGGAATAGCGTTTGCCTTGCTCCCGGCCGGCGCCAAGCTCGGTGCGGATGCGGGCGTGCGCGTAGTCGGCGAGTCCCTCGGCCGTCTGCACGCTGAGCCCGTGGGAGAAGAAGCTCTCGCTGTAGTCCCCGTTGGCCTGCAAGCGCTCCGTCAGCGCCGTCGCCTCCGAGCCGACGGTCACGATCTGGAACACGGCTACGTCCCGCCGGCCCGTCGAGAGCGGCAGAAAGTAGTCGGCCAGGCATAAGCGATCCCGACGCGGCTGCCGCGGGAACGTGAACCTCGCGACCTCGCGCTCTTCTTCGTCCGGGCTGAAAACGACCAGATCGTTGCCGTCCCGGTTGGCAGGGAAGTAGCCGTATCGGACTCGTGGCTTGAGCCAGCCGCGCTCGATGGCGTCACGCTGCATCCGCTCCAACCGAGGGAGAAAATCATCGCGCTGCAGCGCCTCCCACGCCTCGTCCTTGACGCCTTTGGCGCCCCAGTGGAGGCGAAAGAGCGTCTTCAGATCGAGGTGCGGCCAGACGTCCTCGAGCCGAATCTCCTCCATCTCCCGGGCGCCCCAGAACGGCGGGGAGCCGGGGTCGACGAGCCTGACGGTCGAACCGCCGGTGTCGCTGGCTTCCTGGGGAACGCTGAACGCCTCGCGGCCCGGCCGCTCCAGCGCCTTCCGCGCCTCCGCCGTGGTCTCCACCACAAGCCTATGTCGCGCCTCGGGGTCGACGATGCGATCCATCAGCGACAAGCCCTCGAAGGCGTCCTTGGCGTAGAAGACGCCGGGGCCGTATGGCGTATCCTCGTCCACGAAGAGTGTTCGCTGCGCATACCCGCGGTTGATCGCCGCCCCGCCAATGATCACCGGGAAGCGGCGCCCAGCTCTGTGCAGCTCCTGCACGCACAAGGGCATCTGTTTACTGGTCGAGACGAGCAGCGCCGACAGCCCGATGGCGGTGGCGTCGATTTCGACCGCCTTGTCGATGATGCGGTTGACCGGGACCTGCTTGCCCAGATCATGCACCGTGTAGCCGTTGTTGGTGAGGATGGTGTTGACCAGATTCTTGCCGATGTCGTGGACGTCGCCGTAGACCGTGGCCAGTACCACGGTTCCTTTCGTCACCCCCTCCTGACGTTCGAGATAGGTCTCCAGCCGCGCCACCGCCCGCTTCATCGCCTCGGCCGATTGCAGCACGAACGGCAGGATCAGCTCGCCGGCCCCGAACTTGTCGCCGACCTCTTTCATCGCCGGCAGCAGCACCCCGTTGAGCACCTCGACCGGATCGCGGTTGGCGACCGCCAGGTCGATCTGCTCTTCGATCCCCTCCTTGCGGCGATGCACGATCTGGTAGTGCAGGCGTTCTTCGGGCGTCATGCCAAGCGTGGGGTCCGGCCCGCCGGCGCTCGCCTCTTCCTCGCGTCCCTCGAAGTGCTCGATCAACCGCGCCAGCGCATCGTCCCGCCGCGCCAGCACCAGATCCTCGGCCAGCTCGCGCTCCTCCGTCGGGATCTCGGCGAAGGGCACGACGTGCGACGGGTGGACGATGGCCAAGTCGAGCCCGGCCTGCACCGCGTGGTAGAGGAAGACGGCGTTGACGATCTTACGCGCGACGGGGTTGAGCCCGAACGAGACGTTCGAGATGCCGAGGATGGTCATCACCCCCGGCAGCTCCGCCTCGATGCGCCGGATGCCCTCCAGCGTCTCCAGCGCGGAGCGGGTGAACTCCTCGTCGCCAGTCGAGAGGGGGAACGTCAGCGGGTCGAAGATCAGCGCCTCCGGAGCCAGGCCGTACTCGCCGACGACGATGTCGTGGATCGCGCGCGCCGCCTCCGCCTTACGCTCAGCGGTTTTGGCCATCCCCTCTTCGTCGATGGTCATGGCCACCACCGCCGCGCCGTGGGCCAACGCCAGGGGCATGACGGAGTCGATTTTGGCCCGGCCGTTCTCCATGTTGATCGAGTTGATGATGGCGCGGCCGGGGTACTGCTCCAGCGCGTCTTTCAGGACGTCCGCCTCGGTGGAGTCGAGCACCAGGGGCGCCTCGATGTTCAGCGCCAGCTTCTTGACCAGCGTGCGCAGCATCTCCCGCTCGTCGGAGCGCTCGGTCATCGCCATGCAGACGTCGAGGGCGTGCGCGCCGATCTCGGTCTGCTCGCGGGCGACGACCACCATCCCGTCGTAATCGTCCGCCAGCGCCAGCCGCTTGACCTTGCGCGAGCCGAGCGTGTTGACCCGCTCCCCGACGATGAGCGGGGCCGGATCCTGGCGCAGATCGACCGCGCGCACCATCGACGCCGTCAACGGGAGCGGCTTCGCCGGGCGCGGGCTCGCGGGGCGTGTCCCGACCGCCTTGACCAGCGCCTCCAGATGCTCAGGCGTCGTGCCGCAGCACCCGCCCACGATGCCGACGCCGAATTCGGCGACCATCTGCGCCAGATCGCGCGCCATGGCGTCCGGTTCGAGGGGGTAGACCGCCTGACCGTCGACGTTGATCGGCAACCCCGCGTTCGGGATGACCGATACCGGCCGCGTCGAATGCTCCCCGAGGTAACGCGCGGGCTCTCGCATGTGCTCCGGCCCCGTCGAGCAGTTGAGGCCGACGACGTCGACTGGCAGCGCCTCGAGCACGGCGAGCGCGGCGGCGATGTCGGTGCCAAGGAGCATGCGCCCGCTCGTGTCCAGCGTCACCTGCGCCTGGATAGGGATGCGTACGCCTGTCTCCTCCCGCACGCGCAGGATGGCGTGGATCGCCGCCTTCAGCTCGAGGATGTCCTGCGTCGTCTCGACGATGAGCAGGTCGCTGCCGCCGTCGGCGAGACCGCGCACCTGATCGACGAACAACTCCACGACATCAGCGAAGCGGTGATTGCCCAGGAGAGGATCCTCGGACGCGGGCAGCAGCCCCGTCGGCCCGATCGAACCAGCAACGTATCTGGGATGCCCCGGCGTGGAGTAGCGGTCGGCGACGCCCCGCGCCAGCGCGGCCGCCGCCCGGTTGATCTCATACGTCCGCTCGCCGAGCCCGTACTCCTCGAGCTTCAGCCTGCTGCCGCCGAAGGTGTCAGTTTCGATGACGTCGACGCCGACCTCGAAAAACGAGGCGTGAATCTCCTCGATCAGGCCAGGGTTGTGGAGGACGAGGTACTCGTTGCACCCCTCGATCCCGCCGTAGCCCACCTCATCAAGTCCATAGTTCTGAATGGATGTCCCCATGGCGCCGTCGAAAACGACGACGCGTTCGTTGACGAGATCGAGGTACGAGGGGCGATCGTTCACGGCGTGGTTCCTCGCGGGAGGTTCGGCTTCGGCACTCAATCATTGAGTATAGGCCCGCGCCCGGAATGAACCGATGCACGCCGCGTTCCAGGGGAAGGGACTTTGCCGAATGGGGACGGACGGGCCGTCACCGGCGCCGGTCAGAACCTCTGGGATGCCCTATCATCGCCAACGGCCCGCGAATGCGCCGTGCCCGCCGGGGCGCGGCCGGAGGACACGTAAGAATGCGAATTCGGTTTCTCATCGTCGTGATTGCCGTCTTGGCGTTGCTGACCCCGCCACCAGCGGCCGCCCAGTCCACGATCGAGCTCGTCGTCGGCGACATCGACGCCTTCTGGGCCCAACAGTTCGCCAACGCCGGCTTGAGCTATGCCTCACCCGGCGTGAGGTCGATCGACGGCCCGATGTCGACCTCGTGCGGGCCCATCGACCCGTACGTCAGCCCCGGCGCCTACTGCGCCGCCGACCTGACGGTCTATTTCTCCACCGCCTGGGGCCCGAACGATCCCTCCGCCGAAATCCTCTGGTGGACGGTGCTCAGCCATGAATGGGGTCACCACATCCAATGGCAGGCCGACACCGGCGTGACCACCGTGCTCGAAGCCGAGCAGCAGGCCGATTGCTTCGCCGGCGCCTACATGGGCCACGCCGCCGACGCCGGCCTCGTCAGCCCCGCCGCCGTCACCCAGGCCATGCAGCTCACCCAGGCCGCGGGCGACGTCTGGTTCTTCCTGCCCCACGACGCCCCCGCCCACGGCACGAAGTCCGAGCGCGCCCTCGCCTTCATGACCGGCATGAACGGCGACGTGACCGATTGCGGCTTCGGCGGGTAGCCCACAGCGCGCAGCCGGTAGCCAGCAGCGCCCCCACCCCGTAGACTGAAAGCGACTCCTGGGAAGGGTCGCAATCCGTCGAGGGAAGAACGGAGGGGATACGGGATGGCGCGGCGAATCGTGTTGGCGCTGGCGGTTGTGCTGGCGCTCTTGGCGCCCAGTGTGGCGCGGGCGCAGAGCACCTCGGATCTGATCTACGCCGAGCTGGACGCCTGGTGGGCGGCCGCTTTCGCTGAGCGAGGGTTGTCCTATAGCTCACCGCGGCTGGAGCTGGTGGACGCGCCGGGGACCGATTTCTGCGGCTTCCTCGACAGTTTCGCCGTCCCAGCCGCCTATTGCCCCAGCAGCAACGAGATCACCATCTCCACCGGATTCGTGGGACCGGATTCCCTGATCGCATTGCTGACGCTGATCAGCCACGAGTGGGGCCACCACATCCAGATCCAGACTGACACCGGCGTGGGCAGCGCCATCGAGTACGAGTTGCAGGCCGACTGCTTCGCCGGCGCGTTCATCGCCTACGCCACAGAATCGGATCTGATCAATCCGGTCATCGGCACGCTCGCCCTGCAATTGACGCAAGCCGCGGGCGACGTCTGGTGGGCAGTCCCCTTCGACGAAGCGATCCACGGCACCCAATCCGAGCGCGCCATCGCCTTCCTCGCCGGCCAGAACGGCGGGCTGGAGGCGTGCGGCTTCTGATCCTCAGCCGGAGAAGAGCGGCGGTTGGTTGATACGTAGACCGCCGTCATCGCCAGACAGTTCCGGTGTGTTCGCCGTTCGGCTCTGGCTCGTCGCCGGTATCAGTGACCCGCCCGACCAACGGTCATTTTCAGACAATTGAGCGCCCCGTGGGTCTTACCCACGGGGCGCGTCTCGCGCTCTTCAGTTGTCAGGCCGTCGCTACGTGCGGCCCTGGAACATGCGCAGGATGAACAGCAGGATGATCGCGCCGATAACGGCGGCGATGAAACTGCCGATGTTCCAGCCCAGGGTGAACTGGCCGCCGCCGAAGAGGAAGCCGAAGATGATGCCGCCCAGGAACGCGCCGATGATGCCGACGATGATGTTGCCGAGCCAGCCCTGGCGCGCGTTGTCGCCGGCGATCATGCTCGCCACCCAGCCGGCGAGTGCGCCGAAGATGATCCAGGACAAGATCCCGAAACTGCTGTTGACGTCCATCACTGCCCTCCCGAATCCCCCCGCCGGCCGCCCCGGCTTGCCCCTAGTGTAGCAGTGGAAACCAGATTTGGAATCACCTTTTCGGTAGATTTGCCCGTTCGTCAGTCGGAGCCAGCCAATGTTCCGCCCAGTGGGAAACCGCGACGATCACCTCGTTGAGGGCGAGCCCCATGTCCGTCAGCGCATAATCGACCCGCACCGGCGTCGACGGAACCACCGTGCGGCGCACGATCCCTTCCGCCTCCAGCTCCTTCAGCCGCTCGGAGAGCAGCCGATCGCTCAACCCCGGCACCGCCGCGGCGATCTCGCTGAAGCGCGCCTCGCCCGACAGCATGGCGCGCAAGATCGCCCCGGTCCAGCGCCGGCCGATCAGCTCGATCGCCCGATGGTAGGTCGGGCAAAAGGCGGTCAAGTGGCGCATGCATGCCTCGCCCGTGTCACGGTCCATATCGTCAATCATCGCACGTCCCGGCCCTTCTGAAAATTACTTATCGTAAGCTACTTGACAATGATAACTCACCTGCGATAGAGTATGCATCGCCACCGGGGACGTGGCGCCGGTCGTGCGGGATGAAACGGCACGACGAGCAGGGTTTTTCACACCATCCAAGGAGAAGGGATGACCACCACCGATACCGCCCCCAGCACGGGGACCAGCGCCACAACCGTCTGGACGATCGACCCCAGCCACTCGAGCGCGTCGTTTACCGTCCGCCACATGTTCACCAAGGTCCGCGGCCGCTTCTCCGACATCTCGGGGACCATCGAGACCCGTGGCGACAGCCTGACCGACGGTCAGGTCACCGTCGAGATCAAGGCCGACAGCATCGACACCAACGACGCCCAGCGCGACGGCCATCTGCGCACCAACGACTTCTTCGGAACCGGCGACAACCCGCTTATCACCTTCCGCTCGACGTCGGTCAACCCGCGGGGCGGCGACAAATTCCTCCTCCACGGCGACCTGACCATCCGTGGCGTCACTCGCCCCGTCACCTTGGAAGCGGAGTACGAAGGCGGCGGCAAGACCCCCTTCGGCACCGAAGTCGCCTCCTGGACCGCCGAGACCGAGGTTGACCGAAAGGACTTCGACCTGACCTGGAACGCCCCCCTCGAGGCTGGCGGTTTCCTTGTCGGCGACGACGTCAAGATCACCATCGACGTCGAGGCCGTCAAGCAGTCCTAGGCCACACGTCGAGAAATGCTTCTCGTCCCGCGCGCGGGGCGAGGGGTCTGGCGTGAGGGGCAGCGCGCGAGGAGTGTGAGGAACTACCCCTCCGCCCCGAAGGCTTTCTTCAAGATTGCCAGGGCCGCCTGCACCTCGTCCCGGTTCACCGTGTGACCCATCCCCGGATACAGCCGCGCGTCGACCTCCGCCCCCAGTCGCCGCACCGCCACGGCGGATTCTTCGACTCGCTCTTTCGGGATGTGGGGATCGATGTCGCTGCTGCCGATGAAGACCGGCGTCCTGTCGAGCGATCCTTCGTAGTTGAAGACCGTCCCCGGCGGACCGATCAATCCGCCGCTGAAGGCCAGAACGGCCGCGTATCGCATCGGATGGCGCGCCGCCGACTCCAACGCCAGACACGCGCCCTGCGAGAAGCCGAGAAGGGCGATCCGCTGCGCGGGAATACCCCTCGACTGAACGTCATCGATGAGTTCGCCCACGCGCCGCAACGCCGAGGAGAGGTACGGCTCGTTGCGCTCGGTCGGCTCCAGGAAGCGGTAGGGATACCAGGTGTTGCCCGCCGCCTCCGGCGCCACGATCGCCACGGCCGATGGAGCGACCTCCTGCGCCAAGCCGACGATATCTTCGGCTCCGGCCCCGCGGCCGTGAAGCGCGATAATGATCCCCGTCGCCTCGTCGAGCGGCGCGCCAGCGTGCAGCACGCGGCCGTCGCCGTGCGGGTGTCGATCGGGTCCGGAGTGCGTCACGAGTCTGCTCCTTCGTTTCTCTATTCAGGCCGCACGGCGGCCGATGGCGCCGCCCACTCCAAAGGATCTCGCGTGATCGATATTCCGGCGAGCCGCATCACCGGCATCCATCATCTCACCGCCCTGACGACCGATGCCCAACGCGCCGTCGATTTCTACAGCCGCGTACTCGGCTTGCGCCTGGTCAAGCAGACGGTCGACCTCGACGAGCGGACCTCCCGCCATTTGATTTTCGCTGACGAGGACTACGGCCCGGGCGCGCTCACCCTTGTAGAGCGAAACGACGCGCAACGAGGGCAGTGGGGCATCGGGGGGATGCACCATCTGGCGTTCGAGACCGAGGACCGAGACTCCTTGCGCCAATGGAAGCGCTGGCTCACCGACTGGGGCTTGCCGGTGACCGGGCCGTACGACCGCGTGTACTTCGAAAGCATCTACTTCACGGACCCGGACGGGCTCATTCTCGAGATCGCCACCCGTGGCCCCGGCTGGACCGTTGACGAAGCCCCCGACGCGCTTGGCACGGAGGTGAAATTGCCTCCACGCGCGACGATGGCAGGCGGCCGGGACGAAGCAGCCATCGCCGCCGACAGCTGGCCGGCTCCCGTTCCGATTCCGACGCCGGAAATGAGGCTGAAGCGAATGCACCACGTCACCGCCATCGGCTCTGACGCGGTCGAAATCGAGCGCTTCTACACCGACCTGCTCGGTCTGCGCCTGGTCAAGCGCACCGTCAACTTCGACAGTCCTTCCACGCCGCATCTCTACTTCGGCGTCGGGAGCGGTTCGCCGGGCACGATCGTGACCTACTTCGCCTATCCCCGCGGCACGATGCGCCCGGCGCGCCCCGGCGCGGGCCTGACACATCACTTCGCCCTCAGCGTGCCGGACGACGACGCGCTCGAGGCGTGGCGCGACTATCTTCATGCGCGGGGCACGCCCACCTCCGGCATCCGGGACCGTGTCTCCTTTCGCAGCGTCGCCTTCCACGACCCCGACGGCCTCCTCCTGGAGATCGCCACCGAGACGCAAAGCTTCACCGCCGACGAACCGAGCGACGCGTTGGGGCGACGGCTCCAGTTGCCGCCTTGGCTCGAAGCTGACCGCGACGACATCGAGCGGAACCTCACGCCGCTCACGGCCCACGATCCCATCGGACGGGACAAGAAGGAGTAAATGCAATGTCCACCGTTTCACCTGCAACAGAGACGACGCCAGCGGCGCCGGCGATCCACCCAGAGACGCGCATCGGCCACGTGCATCTGAAGGTGGCCGATCTCCCGCGCGCCATCGCCTTCTACCGCGACGCGTTCGGTTTCGAGCTGATGGAGACCTACGGCGACCAGGCAGCTTTCCTCGCCGCCGGCGGCTACCACCACCACCTCGGGCTCAACACCTGGGAGAGCCGCGGCGGCCCACCACCGGCACGCGGCACGACCGGCCTCTACCACTTCGCTATCCTCTATCCGAACCGCAAAGAGCTTGCCCGCGCCCTCCAGCGCCTCATCGACCACGGCGTGCCGATCGACGGCGCCTCGGACCACGGCGTCAGCGAAGCGATCTACCTCCACGATCCGGACGGCAACGGCATCGAGATCTATCGTGACCGCCCCCGAGACGAGTGGCCGCGCGAAGCCGACGGCTCCCTGCGCATGACCCTCGACCCGCTCGATCTCCGCGGCCTTCTGCTTGAGCTCGAGGACTGACGCCGCGGCGACCGGAATCGCGGCAACTAATCCCCGCGAGACTGTGTCCTTCTGACTGCCAGCGAAGAATCTCGGCGCCAGTCATGCGCGCTGCGGTTGCGCCGAGATGCTTCACTTCGTTCAGCATGACAGGACGACGCGGCGTGCCGCTATCGTGTCATTCAGACCGTCAGGGAGGAATCTCGTGCCCCATGGGCGGACGTTCCGCGAACGCCGAGAGTCCCCCCTTGTCGCCTGTCATGGCGCCTCCGGCGACCCGGCGGAATGGATGCACCGAAAGAGAACCGCATGCACGATCTCGTCATCTCGAACGGCAAGGTGTGGACCGGCGACCCAGCCAACCCACGCGCAGACGACGTCGCCACTTCCGGCGACCGCATCGTCGTCGCGGGCACGGATCATGCCGCCCGTATCGGCTCGATTCAGGCCGGCAAGCTGGCCGACATCACGATTTTTGACGGAGATTTGGAGGCAGCGTCGCCCGAGCGGATCGCGACGCTCCCCATGTGGCTGACAATGGTCGACGAGGCGATCGCGTGGGCTCAATCGCTGTCGGAGGCGGACGCACCGCGCGCCTGACTCGGGATCGCTAGCGCCGAGCCGTCGAGCCGCCCGCCACGTCCTGCGCCCGGCTCATGCCGGCGAAGGAACCGACTCCCAGGCCAACGGCCGCCCCGATGAACGCGAGACCGATGGCGCTCGCGGGGCGGCTGGCCAGACCCTCGAACATTGGGCCGGCAAGCCAACCGACGACGATTCCTACGAGCAGCCCGATAACGACGCCCAAGGCTGCGCCGCGCTCCGCGCCCGCCGCATTCGCCCGGTCGGCATCGGTGTCGTCGAGCCAATCCTCAGCCGCCTCGGCGTAAACCAGGCCAAGCACCGCGCCGTAGACCAGATGCAGGATGAGATTGCCAAGAATCGGCAGCGGACCGGCTCCAATCCCCATCCCCATCATGCCGCCGCTCAGCAGCGGTAAGAAGACGATCAGCGACAGGATCCAGGGCACGAGCGCAAACCGCACCCCCCGCCACCAGCTCGGTCCGTCCAGCCGCGGCTCGACGAAGCGGGCATAGACGGCGGCCAGGATCAGACCCATCGCCAGGTTTACGCCGATGGCGAGCACCACGGAATCGGTCGTCATCTCCGCCACCGGATTGTTGACCAGCCCCCAGCTCCACTGCTGCAACACCCCGCCATCGGGGTCGCCCACGGCCCTGGCCAGCCAGTACGCGGCGACCAGCACGACCGTCATGGCGAACGTCGCCAGAAATCCGGCCAGGATTCCGGCGCGAAGCCAATCGTCCCGCGGCGTCTCGGTCGCGGACGGAGCGGTGCTGACGACGTGACGGTTCATAGGGGCTCCCCTTGCGCTTCATGCAGGCGACCGAGTGGGCGCGGATCGTGGGTCCCGATCTGGCTGGGGCTCACGTGGATATACGGTTTCGCGACGCGCCCGGATGTTACAGCGCCGGGAGAAGCCTCTCGATCCATCGACGAGTCGCTGAAAGCCCTGTTACGGAGTTAAGCCAGAAATCGCATCGCTCGTTGGGGCGTTGCCCAAGGCGCGTTCCCGAAGTCACATGCCGAAGCGACGTTACCGGCTGACCGGAATGCTTTGCCCGTAACGAAAGACGTTTTCCGGATCCCAGCGCCCCTTGATCTCCACCAGCCGCTCGAAATTCGTCCCGTAGTAAGCGTGCTGCCAGTCGGTCTGGGCGCGATCGGTGAAGTTCTGATACGCCCCGCCGGAGAGGTACGGCTGCATCGCCGCGTGGTAGCCCTCGAGCCAGTCGAGATTGGCGGCGATCAGGTCCGGATCATCTTCCGGCTCCCACAGCGCCTCGCACTTGAAGAGGAGATCGGGGCCGCGGTGGACGAATGCGTTGGCGTCCGGCGCCAGGTCGTTCACCTTGCCGCCCCAGCAATAGAGCCCCGCCGTGCTTTCCTGAGCGCGCGAGGGGAACCCCGGCATTGCCCCGATCCACTCCAGCATGGTCACGATGCCTTTCGCGGCCAGCGGCCCCGTGACGAACCCGGTCTTGATGCCGTACGTCCCCGTCGGCGTCGTCGCCGCCAGGAACGCCCGCGCCGCCGGGAACGCCATGGCGGCCACGGTCCGGGCATCGGCGGCCTGGATGCGCTCAACAGGCGCGAGCAATTCGTCCATATCCGCCGGCGGACCCCAGTAGAGCCCGATCAAGTCGATGTCGAGCGGCGCGGGGGTCGTCAGCGGCATCCGCGATGGTGAGCGCACTGCGACCCGCATGCCGAGCTCGCGCGGCCCATTCACCTGCATGCGGCTGATGGCATCGACCAGCGATGCGGTGTCGCCGCCCGCCCACGTCAGGCTGAAGACGGTCGCCTGGCCCGCCGCAACGGTTTCGTAGGTGAACGAGGTATGCACCCCGAAGTTGCCGTTCCCGGCCCCGCGCACCGCCCAGAAGAGATCGGGGTTCTCGCGCTCCGACGCGGTGACGATCTCCCCATTGGCGGCGGCCAGATCTGTTGAGACGAGGGTGTCGCTTGTCATGCCGAGGTGGCGGCAACTGAACCCCCAGCCGCCGCCGAGGGTCAACCCGGAAACGCCGACCGTGGGGCAGCGCCCGCCGGGAAAGTAGACGCCGTATGGCGCCAGCGCATCGCCGACATCAGCGTTGTTCGCCCCGCCAGCCACCGTCACCGTGCCGTTCGCAGGATCGACGGCGACCGCTCGCATCCCCTTGACGTCGATCACCAACCCGTCGGATGTCGAGAACCCGGCGTAGGAATGCCCGCCGGAGCGCACCACGAACGGCACGCCATGCTCCCGCGCCCACGAGACGCAGACCGCCGCATCCTCCGGCGCGGCGCAGACCGCGATCCCCTCCGGCCGCGTGCCCTGGTAGCGCGCCGCGTTGATGATGGCCGCCGCCGGGTACATCGCGTCATCCGGGCGCAGCAGATGTCCGCTCAGCCGCCTCGCAAGATCGTCCCAGGCGGTCGAATCGGGGGCGGAAACCGGCGTGGCCGTCTGCGCCACAGCAGCATCGCGGATCCGCCAGGGAGCGGCGGCGAGACCGGCGGCCGCCAACCCCGACGCGCGCAGCAGCCTGCGTCGGGTGATCACCACGGATGCGCCAGGAGATGAGGGCGCCGGAACTAGGGCCACGTGCTCGACCTCCGCGACGGCTCCGGAACTGCAGCGGTCCCATTGTGCGGTTCTCGGTGCCGGGAGCGGGATTCGAACCCGCACGGCCTCGCGGCCACCAGCTCCTAAGGCTGGCGTGTCTGCCATTTCACCACCCCGGCCAGGGTGCTGTGGCAAGTGTACCGATCTCGCCGCGCCATTGCCCCGACGCGGCGGCTCGGATAGCATCGCGCCGTCGATTACCGCCGTAAGGGGAGGAACGCATGTTCACAACCGCCGCCGATCCGCTCGCCCGCAAGCCGTTCGGGCAGACCGGGCTCTCCGTGCCGCCCATCGCCGTCGGCTGCGCCCCCATCGGGAATATGCCCGACGCCTTCGGCTACGGCGTGACGGAGGAGGACGCCCTCGCCACCATCCGCGCCGCCCTCGACAGTCCCATCCCCTACATCGACACCGCCGCCCTCTACGGCGACGGCGAGAGCGAGCGCCGCGTCGGGCTCGTGCTGCGCGAGCGTGGCGGCCTCCCCGCCAACGCCGTCCTCCAGACCAAGCAAGGCCGCAACCCGAAGAACGACGACTACTCCGGAGAAACGGTCAAGCGCCGCATGGAGCGATCCCTCGAGCTGCTCGGCGTCGACCGCGTCGGGATCGTTTACCTCCACGACCAGGAGTGGACCACCTTCGACGATGCCTTCGCCCCCGGCGGCCCGGTGGAAGTGTTGCAACGGTTTCGCGACGAAGGCGTCATCGGTCACCTTGGCGTCGCCGGCGGCCCGATCCCGCTGCAAATCCAGTACATCGAAACCGGCGTCTTCGACGCGGTGATCCACCACAACCGCTACACGCTCCTGAACCGCTCGGCGGAGCCCCTCATCGAGGCCGCCTCCGCGCGTGGCATGGCCGTCCTCAACGCCGCCCCCTACGGCAGCGGCATGCTGGTGAAAGGCCCCGACGCCTACCCGCGCTATGCCTACCAGCAAGCCTCCGCCGAGATGATCGACCGCGTCCGCCAGTTCGCCGCCGTCGCCGACCGCCACGGCGTCCCACTCCCCGCCGTCGCCCTGCAATTCTCTACCCGCGACCCGCGCCTGACCGCCACCATCGTTGGCATGAGCCGCCCCGAGCGCATCGCCGACACCCTGACCTACCTGACCACCCCAATCCCGGACACGCTGTGGGACGAGATCGCCGCGATCCCGTTCGACACCAACGACCCGGAGGAGCACCGGTTCAAAAGAGGGTGACGGGGTGACGGGGCGTTAGGGTGACAGGATGGTGGGCACTGGGGCTGCCGTGCGTCGACCCCTGACACTCCGTCACCTTGACACCCCGTCACCCTCGTCCTGCACTTGCGGACAACCGCATCGTGCTCTATGATGCGCGCCA
>CALMZR010000247.1 GCA_937870845.1 uncultured Chloroflexota bacterium | reverse complement strand
AGATCCTCTCACGCCTGCGCCTCGCCGTTCTGCTCAACCGACCAGAAGGGATCGGACGCCTGCCCGTGGGAAACGACGACGATGCGGACCTCGTCGTCCTGCGCGGCGGCGGGCTGGATGAACGCCCCCAACCCCGCGACCATCACGATGGACAACACGCCAAGGAGTCGAATCAAGCGATGCATTGGCTCCTCCGGGATCGTAGCGGAACCGGGTCGCCCTCGACCCGGCCTGCGAACCAGAATCAGGGAATCGACCTCACGCGTGGCTGACGCCTCCCTCCTTCCTGATGGAATCGCCCAGCGGGGCGCCACATTGCCGGCGGTTTGTGCGTGCGCGGATCATAGCGCACCGCTCGGAGCGCCGCTATGGAGCGCTCCAGGGAACGCTTGGCTCAGCCGCTCGATTGCTCGGCGAGGATTGCAATGACGGCCCTTTCGAGCGTGGGCAGATCCCGTTGCGTCACCCTCCAGACAAAATCGAGATCGATCCCCATGTAATTGTGAACCAGCACGTCTCGCATCCCCGCCATGCGCCTCCAGGGTACTTCGGGATGCTGGGCGCGAAGCTCGGGTGAAAGGTGTTTGGTTGCCTCACCGATAACGATCAACAGAAAGAAGATGGCCTCTTGCGTTCGCGAATCCTGAAAAAACCATGCCTGGCCATCCGCGGCATATCGCATGGCTTTGACCGCTGCCTCGAGGATATGGCCGAGAAACGCCGTGTTTTCGCTCACAATGGCGTTGCGTCGCGCAGAATTGCGTCTCGCATGTACGGGCTGATGCCGGGCTCTGTCAGCACGTGGACTGGTCGCCCGACCAGATCCTCAATATCCTGCTTGACCGCAACGAGATCGAGGAGGTTGCGCCCCGGCTCGAAGTCGACCAAGAGGTCGAGGTCGCTGTCGGGCCGCGCCGTTCCCCGCGCGAACGAGCCGAAAATGCGCACCCGCGTGGCCCCGTTCTCCCTGGCTATCCGGAGAATCTCGGCCCGGTTCCTGGTGAGCAGAGCGTCGACGGGCATCTCTTGGTGACAATCTCGATAATCTTCCCCGGATTGCGCATCCTTTTGGACGAGGATCGCTTCGACCGTTCGTTTCAGTCCCGGAAGTGTTTCGTGCGTGACATCCCGGACCAATCGCGGATCGATGTCGAAGTAGTTGTTGTGGAACGCATCGTGAAGCTCGGCGAGCTTGCCCGCGGCAATGTCTGGATGTTCGCTGAGCAGCTCGGCCGAGAGCTGACACGTCATCTCGCAAATGACTTCGAGTCGCAGAATGATGGCATCTCGGATCAGCGGCTCGTGACCAGGCGCCCCGTCACCAACCGCGGCGTACTCTTCGATCGCCGCGATCGCGTCCCGGATATGCAGAAGTCGGACGATATCCCGATCCACCATCGTCTGGCCCTCATCGGGTAGAATACCCGTTTGCCACTCACGGAGGGTGTTCTACATGGCAGCGCTTTCCTCGTTCGACATCGTTTCCGACTACGACCAGCAGGAGCTGAAAAACGCCCTCGATCAGGCGCTGCGCGAGATTCACCAGCGCTACGACCTCAAGGACACGAAGACCACCATCGAGTCAACCGACGGCCAGCTCACGATCAATTCCGACTCCGAGTACACCCTTGGCGCCGTGCGCGATCTGCTGGAATCGAAGTTCATCCGCCGCGGCCTCTCCCTGAAAATCCTCGACTACGGCGAGGAAGAGCCCGCCTCCGGCGGCCGCGTCCGCCAGGTCGTCAAGCTCCGCCGCGGCGTCCCCGAGGAGTTGGCCAAGCAGATCAGCAAGCGCATCCGTGACGACTTCAAGAAGGTCACGCCGCAAATCCAAGGGAACGCCGTCCGCGTCCAGGCCAAGAACAAGGATGATCTGCAAGCCGTCATTCAGGCCCTCAAGGCCGAGGATTATCCCGTGGCGTTGCAGTTCACGAACTATCGTTAGCGGGCTCTTGGCTATTGGCTCCTGGCTCCTGGCTTTCAACGCTTGCCGACGCGCAGACGTTGGCGATGCGCGAAAGCCGATTCGAGCCAGCAGCCAATAGCCAGCAGCCAATAGCCAGGAGCCTCAATTCGTGGTAGACGCCCCCGCGCGCGAAACCGATCGCGCCTTCCATATTCTGACGCTCGGCTGTTCCAAGAATCGCGTCGATTCGGACGGGATGGATCATCTGCTCCGCTCGCGCGGCATGGTGGCCACGGGTAACCCGGAAGACGCCCACGTCGTCATCGTCAACACCTGCGGCTTCCTCGGCGCCGCGCGCGACGAGTCGGTCTCGGTCATCACCGAGATGCTCGACCGGCGGCAGGACGGCCAGATCGTCATCGCCGCCGGCTGCATGCCGGCCCTCGGCAGCTACGCGCACGACATCCCCGCCGGCGTCGATCACATCCTGACTACCCGTGAGTGGCACCGCATCGGCGCCGTCGTCGGCGATCTGCTCGGCGAGACGCCGCATGCGGAGGTCGCCGGCTGCGAAGGCATGCTCACCACCTTCAGCCCGGCCCAGGCCGGCCCCTCCGCCTATGTGAAAGTCGCCGACGGCTGCGACCACGCCTGCGCCTTCTGCACCATCCCCAGCATCAAGGGCGCCCAGATGAGCAAGCGCCCCTTGCACGTCCTGCAGGAGATCGTCGATCTCGTCGGGCGCGGCACGAAAGAGATCGTCCTCGTCGCCCAGGACACCATCCGCTACGGCGCCGACCTCGGCATCAAGCACGGCCTGCCCAACCTGCTGACCCAGATCGTCGAGGGCGTGCCCGATCTCCCCTGGCTGCGCATGCTCTACATCTACCCCAGCCCGCTCACGCTGCGCATGGTCGACGTCATGGCCGAGCACGATGCCCTGCTCCCTTACCTCGACATGCCGATCCAGCACGCCGACCCGACCGTGCTGGGCGCCATGAACCGCCCCAGCAACATCGACATGACCCGCCGCCTCATCGACCACGCCCGCGCCAGAATGCCCGACGTCGTCATGCGCACCACCCTCATCGTCGGCTACCCCGGCGAAACCGACGCCCAGTTCCAGACCCTCCTCGACTTCGTCCAGGAGCAGCAGTTCGACCACGTCGGCGTCTTCACCTACTCCCCCGAACCCGGCACGAAAGCCGTCACCCTCGACCTCCCCGCCGTTCCCCGCGAGGTCGCCGAAGAGCGCCGCAACGCCATCATGGCCGCGCAGCAACCCATCTCCCAGCGCAAGAACCAGGCGCTCGTCGGCCAGACCCTGCAAGTTCTCATCGAGGCCGTCGGCGAAGCCGAGGACGAACTGGGAAACAGCGAGCCGATTTCCGTCGGCCGCGCCCGCCGCCACGCGCCGGAGGTCGATGGGTTGGTTTTCGTTCCCGGAACGCTCCCGGTTGGCTCGCTCATCGAGCTGAAGATCGCTGAGGCGGGTCCGTACGACTTGTGGGCGCAGGCGCCAGGAGCCCAGGAACAGCGTTCCAAGGTAGCCTCGGCACGCCGTCGGCGCGTTTCAAGCGAGCGGGCACGAGGGGCAACCCGGCCGGAACGCCGCGGGCAAGGCGCGCGAGTTCCTATGGCGAGGTAGCTTCGCCGAGTCGCTCGCGATAGTGCCGCTTGACCTCTTCCGAGGCAGTGGTCCGACCGGCTCGGTTGGCCGCCCGCCCTTCTTCCAGGGATCGCAAATCGTCCTCAGTAACCGGCTCATCGTCCAAAGGCGCGGACTCCAGCAACTCCAGAAACGGATCTTTCCGGCGCCAGAATCTCAAGCTCCGCATTCGGTTCCGGATCGCGGCGATGTCCACGGTCACCTCCTCCGATCGAATCGTGGTTTCGACCGCGCGAGGCGTCAACGCTCGCGCGCAACTCCGGATGACGGAGCCCACGCTCAGCATCATTCACGCGGCGTTTCGCTATCAACGCTTCCCATCCCCCTCATCCCGGGGCGGCGGCAGCACCGCATCGACCCGCTGCAAGAACTCGCTCTCCAGGGGCGACCCGACCGGAAAGACGCGAACCGGCGCCGCCGGCTCCAACGACCATGCCCGCTGGAACAGCACCCACTGGTCGGGATACGCCCCGATCCCGTCTTCCAGGCGCGACTTCAGGATTTCCATCCCGGCCAGCACGTCCCCGTCGACGTCGCGCGACTTGGCCACCTCGAACGGCTCCCCGACGTCGAGCCGATAGCCGTCGCGCGTCCGGCGTGGAAACATCGGCGCCACCAGCGCCCCGGTGTCCCGCGCGATGCGGATCGCTCCGGGCGGCAAGGTCGTCTCCCGGCCGAAAAACGGCATCCGGATCCCATTCTGGAAAAAATCGTAGTCGGTGACGAAGCCCGCGATCTCTCCCTGTCGCAGCGCGCGGATCACGCGCCGCACCCCCCCAGGTGTCGGCTCGACCAGCCGCAGTTCGTGAGATTGCCGCAGATGCGTCACCGCATCGAAGACGAAGCGCGAGGTGGTCCGCCCCGTGATTACCGTCATCGGAACCCCCTGCGCGGCGATAGCGTGGCCCAGCAAGTCGAACGGGCCCATGTGCGCCGTGGCGATGATGACCCCTTGCCCCCGCGCCCGCGCCTCGCGCAGCACCGCAATGCTCTCGGCGGAGAGCGGCACCAGCGCGATCAACTCCTCCCGCGAAAGATGGCGCAGCCGAAGCAGCTCCCCGAAATTGCGCGCCGACATGCGGAAGATGGCGCGCGCCATCGCCTCCAACGTCGACCGCGGCGTCTCCGGCCAGGGCGCCGCCTCCAATATCGTTGTCTATACGAGTACCTACAGCTGGGAACTCTTTACCCCGATGATCTCGTACGTGCTCGGCACCAACGGCAAGGTGATCCTCAGCGCGCGCGCTGTCGTAAAAAACGAGCCCTATTCGTGACGCGCAGCTTCTCACTGAGAACCTACGGCGGTTGCGAGCGTGGCGTGGCCGCGTTGGAATTTGCGATCGTCACGCCCTTTCTGATCCTGCTGCTGCTCGGCGGTTTCGAAATGGCGCGGTTTCTGATCGTTCAGCAGAAGGCGGAAAAAATCGCATTCTCCGTCGCCGACGTGACGGCGCAGTACGAATCCGTGACCAGCACCGAAATCTCCCAGGTGTTCGCGGCCGTCGAGCAGATCATGAAACCGCACCCGTTCAACACCAATGGGCGGGTGATTCTGTCGTCCGTCTACAACCCCGATGGCACCGAAAAGCCCAAGGTGCGCTGGCAATGCGAGAACGCCGGGGCGCTAAACGTTGTCAGCAAGGTTGGAAAAGTCGGCAACGACGCTACACTTCCTCAGACGTTTCTGCTTGACGAGAAAGACAATCTTATCGTTACCGAGGTTTTCTACAGATTCACGCCCGTATTTAAGACGATTTTTACAGGGCCCTTCGTAGTGTATCGAACCGCAATGTTTCGTCCGCGGCTGGGTGCTTTGACCTCGGCACCTGGATGCTAGGAGGCGATCCGATGTTCGTAAGCAAGCTTAAGTTGTTCAATGACTAATTGCTGTTGAGTCTCTAAAAATTCTGGCGAGACATTGTAGCTCTCATACTTAGTTTCTTTATAGACATGCTTATCAAGGCCTATCTCCCCTATTGCTACTACTTTCGGGCGGTTGAGCATTTTTTTAAGTTGTGGAACAAAGGTCGTAATGCTTTCCTCTTCTTTAATTTCAAACACATGGTGAGGATGGATTCCGACGGCAGCATATATTCCATCATATTTTTCG
>CALMZR010000246.1 GCA_937870845.1 uncultured Chloroflexota bacterium | reverse complement strand
GTCTCGTTCCACGTACTGCTGCGAGAGAAACTTCACCACGGCCTGGGCCATGGTCAGGCGCGCCGTCTCGATCCGCGTTGCCATTGGTCTCTCCTTCCCCGCTCCCGACGCCGCAAGGAACCGCGGTCACGTCGTTGACTGAACTTACAGGAATTCGTGTTGATCGGCGTCATGGTAGCAACGACCGGCCGATAGACCGCGGAGATCGGCGAGCGATCCGAATTTCTGCTCATCCCCTTTGGCAGGCAAATCACCCGAGGCGGCAGCCGACGCCTATGTCGGCTCCCTGCGGCTCGGAAATCTGAAACGACGTACGCGTGATGGCTGGCGTCGCGTGCAGGGAAGATTGCCAACATTGCCAAGATCGCCAACCTCCTGCCCCCGCCGGAGTTGGCAATCTTGGGTCGGCGCCAGGGGCCTCCATCCTGCTACGAAGCATGTCTCTTCATAATCAATGACGAGATTGACAAAATCAATACTTCGGTGTATTTTTTCAATAGCTTCGGCGATCGCTGAGTCGTGAGGCTCGTCTACAGAGTCCGCTGGGAGGGAGGCCGTCTCGTGGTGATGTACCCAGTCGTCGGGCGTTGCCCGGTCTGCGGGGACGAACTGGCGGTGACGCGGCTTCAGTGCGGGACCTGCGCCACCCAGATCGAAGGGCGCTTCCAACTGGATCGGTTTCAGCGCCTCTCCGCCGAGCAGCTCGCGTTCCTCGAGGTCTTCGTCAAGAACCGGGGGATCATCAAGGATGTCGAGGCCGAGCTGGGCCTCTCCTACCCGACCGTTCGCGCCCGCCTCGATGAGGTCTTGCGCGCGATGGGCTTTCCGGCCGGCGGCGAGGACGACCCGCGCGTCTCCCCCCGCGAGGCCCGCGCCCAGGCGCGGGAGGAGCGGCGCCGCATCCTCGAAGAGTTGAAAGAACAGCGGATCAGCGCCGACGAAGCAGCCCGCCTGCTGGCTGGGTCATCGGCGTAGGATGTCGCGTTCTGCTCGCCAGGGAGATTGGCTCATGGTTCAGTCCGTTCCGCCTCGGGCACATCCACGCGACCAGATGCGCGAAGAGCGGCTCGAAATCCTCGGCATGCTCGAAGACGGGGGCATCTCGGTGGAGGAGGCAGCCACGCTGCTCGAAGCCCTGGACCGGGCGGCGGAGCCGCCGGTCGGCAACGGAGCGGCGGCTCCGCGCCACGCCGAAGGGCGGCATGTCCGCATCCGCGTGACCGACAGGTCGGCCGGCAAGGCGCTGGTGGACCTCGCTTTCCCGGTCGGCCTGGTCGGGTCGGGGTTGGACATCGCCAGCCAGTTCGTGCCGGAGTATCTGCCGACGGTGGAGGCGATCCGGGAGAGCGTGGGCGCCGGGTTCCGCGGCTCGCTGCTCGACGTCGACGACGGCGGGCAGCGGGTCGAGATCATCGTGGAGTAGGCGGCGGCGCGAGCGATACACCGCCGGAAGGAGCGATCGTGATGCACCAGGCCAACGCGGATTCTCGCCCCGGGAAGCGGATTCCCGTCGATCACGCCCAGCCCCTCGCGCTGTCCGTGCACAGCCACAGCGGCGACGTCGCGGTGCGCGCCGTCGATCGTCCGGACGTACAAATCTGGCACGACGAAGACGACGACGAAGGCGGTCTGACGGTCGATGCCCGCGGGAACCGCATCGAGGTTCGCCCAAACCTGGGCGCCGTGGTGGGATGGGCCGGCGTCGGCGAGGACCTCGATCTGGAGAGCGTCGTGGGGCAGATCACCAAGGCGTTTCGCGGCGGCGGATCGTTCTTTTCGGCGAAGTCGGGCAAGGCGCGCATCGGCTCCAGCCGCCACTCGCCGGACATCGCGATCGAGGTTCCTCGCTCGATCACGGGGCGCGTCGAGGTCAATTGCGCTTCCGGCGACGTGTCGATCGAGGGCTTCACCGGCGAGATCGCGCTCACCACGATGTCCGGCGATGTGCGCGCGGCCGGCACGACCGGAGGGCTGACGCTGCAGACGGCGAGCGGCGATCTGCTTGTCGAGCAAGCAAACGGCCGCCTCACCGCGCGCACCGCCAACGGCGACGTTCGCATCGTCTCGAGTCAAAACGATGGGTTCGACGTCAAGACCGCGAGCGGGGACGTGCATGTGGACGCCATGGTGGTCGGAGACGGCGCTTCCAGCATTCAGACCGCGAGCGGCGATGTCCGCCTGACCCTGCGGCGACCGGCCGCGGATGGGGCGGAACCGGCGGCGGCCCTCGCGTTCCGCACCGTCTCCGGCGACGCCCATGTGTCCGCGCCGTTCCGCAAGACGGACCGCCGACGCTGGCAGTCTGGCGCAGGCGATCGAGGACCGAGCATCGAGGTTTCGACGGTCAACGGCGATCTGACGGCCACGATTGCCGTCACGGGACGCGAGTTCGTCCCCGCTCCCAGCCCGGCGGTCTTTGTGGACGAGACGCCGCCCGCTCAGGAGAGCGCGGAACGCCTGGCCGTCCTGGAGGCGGTCGAGCGGGGAGAGATCGACGTTGAGGAGGCGCTGCGTCGGCTCGACGCGGAGGAAGCTGTCGCCAACCCATAGCGACTCACGATCCCCGCCGATGCCGTTGCGTCGACGTGCCGCGCCAGTACGACGAGGACATTGCGATGTTCCGCAGCCCACACGAGCTCGATGCTCACGTCCGATACCAGAGCGAACGGCTGGCCAGCGAACGTCAGCGCTGCGTCCAAATCGATCGAACCGGCGCTCGGTCACCGCGTCTGGCGACCCTGGTGCGGCGCCGGGTTGGCATCGGTCTCATGCGAGTTGGCGCGGTCGTTGCCGGCGGCGATGCACCGCGAGGACTTCCCGCGCGGCCGGTTTGGCCGGAACTGGCCAATCGCTGAAGGAAACGACCGCGGTCGATCGGACGAATTGAGCTTCGGCCGTTGCTTTCCGAGCGACGCCCCGCCTGCTTCGATCGTGAGGAGGCGGGCGAGGCTCAGTCATCATTCACCTTGCCAACGCCCATGCGGCACGAATGACTTCCGAGGAACTACATGGCGCCGCCGGTTCAGGAGACAGGGGGCATCATGTCGGGCGGCAAGCCCTTCGTTGAGGTCATCGCCGGGGGATGTGGTGGGCGCCCCATCGTCACTGGCGAGCTCAACGATCTGGGCGGCCCTGGACCGTAGCGACAGCGTCGTAGACCCTGGAACCAGCCGCGTGTCGCGCGACCGGAGCAATTATGTCTTGACTGATGTGCGATGGCTCACTATGGTGTGGGTGGATATGATGCGAATTATTGAGAAAGGCCCCGCATGGACGCCAAGCGGTTCGACGGCATGGCGCGCCTCGTGTTTGTCGCCGTCACGAGGCGAAGGCTGACGCGGCTCTTGGCCGGCTTTGGCGTGAGCATAACGCTCGCTGCGATCGTTGCTGATGATGCTGGCGCGAGCAAGAAATGCGGTTCGTGCTTGACGAAGAAGAAGGGCAAATGCAAGAAAAAGCGGCCGAACGGCACGCGATGCCCCGGCGGCCAATGCTTCAAGGGGTCGTGCGACGCTAGTTGCTGTGGAGCCGGTTGCGCCACGCGCTGCGGCGCCAGCGAAGTCTGCGCCGACCCTCCCGGCCAGAGATGCGCCCCCATCTGCGACGACGCGTGCTTTGCCCGAACCAATTGCGCCTGTACCGCCACTTTTGATACCGAGATCCCTTACTGCTTCGTCATGCCCGATCCCAACGCCGTCTGCGCGACGCCAGAGTGCGACTCCCATGCTGACTGCGCCCCGGATGCATTCTGCTCGTTCGTCGCTTGCACCCCGGCTGGCGGGAGGTGCCTGGACTCCTGCCCTGGGTAGGCGGAAAGATCAGCCGGGCAATCGCCCCGCCGCTCCGTTGACGCGGTCGGCGATGTCGCGCCAGGAGGAGAGGCCGGCGTTGAGGTCGTCGCTCCAGGTGGCGCGGACCCAGGCGTAAGCGGGGTCGTCGCTCGGCTGCATGGTGCGAATTGGCTCGTCGCCGGCGAGGACGTTGAGGTAGTAGCCGGTGTAGCCCTGGGCGACGGCGAAGGCGTGGTAGCCCTCGGGGA
>CALMZR010000245.1 GCA_937870845.1 uncultured Chloroflexota bacterium | reverse complement strand
ATTCGCGATGGGAATGAACCTCGGTGGGGTGGACCTCAACCTGCTCGTCGCGCTCGACGCCCTGCTCAGCGAGCGCAGCGTCACGCGCGCGGCGCACCGCGTCGGCCTGAGCCAGCCGGGGATGAGCAACGCGCTGGCCCGCCTGCGCCGGCTGCTCGGGGACCCGCTGCTCGTGCGCCGCGGGGCGGTGCTGCGACGGCGGCCGGGAGATTTGCGACGGCGGCAACCTCTGCTGCCCCTTCGGCCAGATCTGCTGCGGGACGGAGTGTTGCAGCGAGTTTAGCTGCGTCAACGGGACGTGCTGTCCCCAGGGCGCGTGCGGCGCCGTGGACGCGCAAAACCGCGTTTGCGCCACGGACGATGAAATCTGCTGCTTCACCGGCCCCGACAACAGCGGCTATGCCTGCCCGAGGGCGGAGTTCGGGGGATCCTGCGCCGGGAGAGGCAGGTGTTGCCCGGCTGGGACGTTCTACGACTCCTCGTGCAACAAGTGTTGCGGGGACGTGCGGGATCTTTGCGAGGTTTGCGTTCCCACGTTCGCGGGCCGCTTGTAGGAACGCGACTCGCCGCCGGACACCGCGATCTCGTAAGATGACCCTGCCGCGGCCGCGGCAGGGTCATCAGCAGAGGAGGGTTCCGTGTATGGTGCCCCGGTGATTGCCTCGATCGGCATCGCGCTGAGCGTCGGCCTGTTCGCCTCGTTCGGGCCATTCCCCTCCGTCGCGCAGGAGGCCACCCCGGCCGCGGATTGCCCGGCGACGACGCCAGACGAAAACAAGGAACTGGTTCGCCGCTGGTTCGCCGCGCTCTCAGGCGATGCCGCCCAGGACTTCGCCGAGCTCGCGGCCGAGGACATCGTCTACCACGATCCTTCGCCTGAGGAGCCGGCGCAGACCGGCGGCACGGAGGAGTGGGCCGGCGATCGAGAGCAGGACTATCCGGATCTGAACGTCGTCGTCGAGCAGATGATCGCCGAGGACGCCACGGTCGCCTCCTACCAGCGCTACACCGGCGCCCAGGTGGGCAACGTCGAAGAGGAGATGGGCGTGCCGGCCACCGGGCTGTAGACCGAGTGGGTCAGCATGGCGCTCTTCCGCATCGAGTGCGGCAAGATCGCCGAGATCTGGTCGGTGGCCGACGACCTGGGACGGCTGCAGCGCCTCGGCGTGATCACCCCCGAGGAGCTGCAGAGCGCCGGGCCGGCGGCAACGCCCGCCCCGTAGGCGAGCAGCCACTCCCCCGCGTCGCCGTCGACCCTGAGTCAGGGCGCCTGGGCGGATGCTCGCCTCGCGACGGCGCCCCGCCTCGCGGCCACCGGGCGGAGGTCCTGGAGGCGGCCGATGACGGTGGCAGCGACGAGCCTGCCGAGCTGCCGGGCCACGGCCAGGAGCGAACCAGGATCCGATCGAGTCGCGCCATTGCCGACCAGGGCAGTGCGCGCCCTGTTCAGCGACTCCTGATGGCGCTCGGTCGAGGCGAAGTACGATGTCGCCAGTGGACCGGCATCCACGAGCGTACGCATCACGTCGGCCTGCCATGTCTCGAAAGGGGTGTGCTGCTGGGGATGCATGTCAATCGCTTTCTGTGCGTTTTCACGGCCGATTACGCGGCCGTCGCTCACGGTTCCGGTTGGGGAGCGAGACCGGCGACGTTGCCCTGTAGACGCGTTCCGACCTCGACAAGGGCCGCGCCCAGCCGGCGCCGCAGCGCCACCGGCCATTGCCGAAAAGCCACGGCCGAGCCACCGGTCGCCCCGGACAGCGCGGCGTGCGCCATCGCCCGCTGGCGCCGTTCGTCGGCCGCGATCTTGTGCGGGGTGAGGAAGCGGTAGTCGGCGATCGTGCCGATCATCGCCTGGCGCTGGTCGATGGCGTCCCGACGTTGCGCTGGGGATTGGTCGTAGCGGAGCATGATCGTCCCTCGCCGTGGCCCGGCGCCGGTTCCTTCCGGCACGAGTCAAAGCGTGGGGCACGATCGAGGGCCGCGCATCCGCAGCATGTACGGAGATTTCTACGGATTCACGAACTCCACCACCTGCATCATCCCCAGCTCCTCGTGGTTCATCATGTGGCAGTGCAGCACCGTCTTGCCGGGGAAATCGAGGAACCGCGAGCGGAACGTGACGCTTCCCTCGCGCGGCACGATGACCGTGTCCCGCCAGACCGGGCGCGCCAGCGGCTCGCCGTTGACGTGCGTCGTCTGAAACGGGTTGGTGTGGATATGGAAAACGTGGTCGTCCTCGTGGTCGTTGACGACGGTCCATACCTCCGCCGTGCCGAGGGTGACGCGCTGGTCGACCCGATCGGGGTCGAAGACACGCCCGTCGACGAGGAATCGGAACTCCTGATAGTTGGCGGCCCGAGGAAACTCCGGTTGGATGGCGGAAAAGACGAGTTCCCGCCTGCCTACGATCTCATCGTCGCCGATCGACGGCAGCGGAGACGCGGGCAACGCTGTCGGCAATTCCATTGGCTCCAGGTCGCCCTCAACGACGACGCGCGCCAGTGGACCAACCGGCGAGGGATAGCCCTGGTCATTGGCGATGGCATGCAACAGGAACTCGCCCGGCTCACCTGCTTGGACGAGCACATCGACGCGCTGCCCGGGGGCGACGACCAGGTCGTCGGATAGATCGATGTGGTCGCTTTGGATACCGTCGTAGGCGATGGCGTGCAGGAGATGGCCATCGAGCGCGATGCGGAGATTGCTTTCGTGGGCTGCCTGCACGATGTGCCAGCGCTGCACCTCCCCGGGCCGCATCCGCACGATCGGCTCCCGCTGGCCGTTGATGGCCAGAAAGCGCGGCACGGCTTCCGGCCAGACGGTATCGTACGACTCGATGGCGCCCAGGTAATCGAACAGCACTTCGCTGACGATCAGCACATGCTCCCGCGCCGCCACGATCTCTGGCACGTCGGCGAAATTCCCCTCGACGATCAGGACCCCGGCCATGCCGCTGGTGATCTGCACGTCGGCGCTGCCGTGGTGATGGGGGTGATACCAGTACGTCCCCCTCGTGTGGTCCTCGGGGATGGCGATCTCGATGTCGTACCTCGCCCCCGGCTCCATGGAGCGGAAGATGTTGTCGGCGATGCCGTCCGGGCTGACGTGCAACCCGTGGGTGTGAAGGTTGGTGGTGTTGAAGTTGTGCGGCAGGTCGGCGGCGAGCGGGACGGGGTCGCTGTTCGGCGGGAGGTCGTTGTGGAGGCGGAGCCGGAGCGTGTCGCCCGGTTGCACGCGCAGTGTCGGGCCCGGAACTCCCCCCTCGTACGCGCGCATGTGGAGGCGGTAGCCGCCGATGTCGTGCCAGGCGTACCCGACGCGCAGTTCCGTGCTCAGCTCGCCTCCGTCCGACGCGCGGACTTCGGGCTCAACCAGATCCGCCGGTTCCCAAAGGAGCCAGGACGGCGTGGCCTCGGGTGGGGACTGCTCGTGTCCCGCTTGAGCTGAAGGCGTCGCCTGAAACGCACTAGCTGAACGGCGCAGCGCGTTTGCCATGAGGAGCGTGCCGCCTACGCCCATGCCGCTGGCAAGGAGGGTGCGGCGAGTGAGGGGCCGGCGATCGGCCGTGTTTCCCCTTCTTCTCGGTATTACGCCAATACCGCCAGAAGACGATGCAGTCTCGCTCCCCATGCCGCAGTCCTCCCCTCCATCGTCAGGCCACGGATCACGCACGCGTTGAAGCGGCAACCCGGTCCAAGTCGGAGCCGGGTCGCCGGCATTCTTCAACGCGTGATGCGTCCGTTGCGCGCATCCTAGCGCAAGCAGAACGCGAGGGGAGCTGCTTCGCGGCGAACCAGGCGCTACTGCCGGGCGCCGACCTCGGCTCTATGCTCCCGCCCGGTCGCCCTGGCCGCGGCCGCCGCGAGCCGAGACCACGACATCGTCCGGGGACTTCTTTCGCCCGTCACGGCCGTTGGCGCGCGGATTCGGTCCGGAGGAGATCGGCGGCTGCGGTTGCTTCGCGGTTCCGTGCAGCAGCGGATTCGGCGGCGGGGCCATGCCGTTGTCGTCCGTCAGCGGGGCGGGGTCGGCGATGTAGCTGAACTCGCCCTGGCCGTCGTAGGTCGGGCCCTTGGCCCAGCGGCCAATCTTGCTCTCCGTGCCGGCCGAGCAGTTCCAGAAGGTGTGCGCCTGGTCCATCATGACCCGGTCCAGCGGCATCGTGCCGGGGACGAGGAACTGCTCGAGCCCGTCTTGCCGCAGCTCCTCGATCGCCGCTTCCCACTGGTTCTGGTGCATGTAGTCGCGCGCCAGGTTGAACGAGAGCATGTCGCGCACGCCGCGGTCGGTCGTCATCTCGTAGAGCCGACTGACTTGGAGGTTGCCCTGCGACTCGGCCATCAGGTTCCAGCGAAAATCGGCCAGCAAGTTGCCGCTGGCGGCGACGTAGTTGCCGTTCCAGGGGAACCCGACGCTGTCCTTCGGGGTCGCCCCCAGGCCACTGACGATGGCGTGCTGCGGGTTCATGCCGGCGACGATGGCGTCGCGCATGTCCGTGCCGCCCATCGCCGCCGCCACCGCCGGGCTGTCGGCGACCGCGTCCTCTTGCGCCTTGAGCGGGGCGCCCTCCAGCAACCGGGAGATCATCACCGCCAGCATCTCGACGTGGGCGATCTCCTCAGTCCCGATGTCGAGCAGCATGTCCCGGTACTTCTCCGGCCCCCGGCAATTCCAGCCCTGGAACAGGTAGGACATCATCACCGTCATCTCGCCGAACTCGCCGCCCAGGATCTCCTGCAGCTTCTTGGCGTAGATCGGGTCCGGCCGCTCCGGCCGCGCTTCGTACTGCAATTCCTTGACATGGAAAAACACGATCCCGCTCCTGTCCTCAACGCACGCCACGACCGGTGGCTTGGGGCGGCGATGACGCCGCCCGACGAGTCTCCCCCGTGACGTTCACGAAGGTGAATTGCGTGAGGAGGAACGCACGCGGCATGCCATACCCCGGCTGAGACGAGATGGGTGGACCGAACTGTGCGCAACGTCCGTGCTTTTGCGGTCAGCGACGCCCTTTTGCCTTCTCCAGAGCCCGATACTCCTTGGCGATGGTTTTCCAACGGCGGCGCTCGTCAGCGGCCAGGACGGGATCGCGCTTGCGTTCCGCCGCGGCGACCTCCCGTTGCAGCTTGCGGTAGCTCTGCAGCCGCTCTTTGGTCAGCGCGCCGGAGACGAGCGCCTTCTGCACCGCGCACCCTGGCTCCGTCTCGTGCCGGCAATCGTTGAAACGGCAGGCCAGGGCGAGTCCGGCGATGTCGGCGAAGGCGGCGTCGACGCCGCCCTCGTCTTCGATCAGGCCCAGCTCGCGCATGCCGGGGGTGTCGATCAGCACGCCGCCGCCGGGCAGCGGGATCAGCTCGCGCCGGGTGGTGGTGTGGCGGCCGCGCGCGTCGTCTTCCCTGATCGTGCTGACGTGCTGGACATCGACCCCGAGGAGCCGGTTGATCAACGACGATTTCCCTACGCCGGACGAGCCGACCAGCCCCAGAGTCGTCCCCGGCCCGACGTGCGTGCGCAGCGTTTCGATCCCTTCGCCGGTGAGCGCACTGACCTGAACGACGGGGACGCCGAGAGCCACCGGCTCGATACACTCCAGCAGCGGCCACACATCCTCGACGAGATCGACCTTGTTCAGCACGATGACCGGTGAAGCGCCGCTGTCCCAGACCGCGGAGAGGTAGCGCTCGATGCGGCGCGGATTGAGATCGCGGTTGGCCGAGCTGACGAGGCCAAAGACGTCCACATTGGCGGCGATGGCCTGGGCGGTCACGTCGCTGTCCGCGGCGCGGCGGATCATCGCCGTCCGCCGCCGCAGGACATGATGGATGATGGCGCGCTCACCGTCGTCAGCCACGGCGACCCAGTCACCGGCGACTGGCCGCTCCGTGCCGTGCAGCTCGTGCCGCAGCCGCCCGGACAGCTCCCCCAGCGGGGCCCGGCAGCCAAGCAAGGCGTAGATGCCCGGCCCATCGGCGGCGATGCGCGCCGGCACGAGGCCAGGGCGTTGAATTTGATCGAGTTGCGACGAAAAGAACGGGCTGTACCCGAGATCGGAAAGGTCAAGTTGGGTAGCGATCAACGCGGTGACTCCTGAGACGAGGCTGCCGGTCAAGCCGCCTCGAACAGGATTTCCGTCGCGCACGCGCGGCCGCAGACCCGCGAAAACGCGAGTCCGAACGCTGACTGTGCGCCGACCGGGCGCGATGCCGGGGAAGTGGCCTAGCGGTCGCGGCTGTCGGAGGCAGCGAAAGGTGAGCTATGGACAAAGACCCTGGCCATATGTCGCCTCCCGTTCCAGCGCGAACGCATCGAGGTTGATCACGGGCACGAAGCACGGCGCTTCGCGCGCGGCGAATAGTAACCGCTCGTAGGCCGGATGCCCAACCCGGCCCTGGGGAGTCGTTACGCCCGGTAGACCCAGTCGCCGCCGAGCATCGTCGCGGTTGGCTTGACCCGATCCAGCTCCTCGGCCGGGATCGCCAGCGGATCGCGGTCGAGGACGACCAGATCGGCCAGCTTGGCGGGCGCGATGGATCCCTGGCGATCTTCACGGCCGGTGACGAACGCGCCGCCCAGCGTGTAGGAGCGCAGGGCCTCTTCGACGGTGATTGCCTCGTCGGCTTTGCCAAGGTCGCGACCGGTGGCGGTGGTGCGGTTGACGGCGGCGTGCATGCCGACCCAGGGGTTGTAGTCGGTGATGTAGGAGTCGGACGACCCGGCCAGGGGCACGCCGGCGGCAAGATAGGAACGCATCGGCATGGCGCGGCTAGCGCGCTCGGGGCCGACGCTGTTGACGAAGCCCTCGCCCAGGTTGGTCAGGAAGGGGGAGGAGACGACGGCCGGGATCTTCGCCTCGGCCATGACGGCGAGCGCGGTTTCCGTGGGGAAGTACGCGTGATGCACCCGGTGCCGCAGCCACGGTTTCGGGTTCGCGCGCTGCGCGGCGGCGAAGGCCTGCACGACCGTCTCCTGCGCCTCGTCGCCGCAGGTGTGGATGTCCATCGGCCAGCCCAGCTCGTGGACCCAGCGGATCAGCTCGACCAGCCGCGTCGGCTCCACGACCCACGTGCCGCGGTTCTCCGGCTCGCCGAGGTAGGGCTGGAACATGCGCGCCGTGCGGTCGCTCATGCCGCCGTCGATCATCAGCTTGATGCCCTCGAGCCGCAGCAGATCGTCGCCCAGCCCGCCGCCGACGCCGATGCCGGCGAACCGCTCCTGCATCCCCGCCTCGGTTTCCGGCGCGCCGAACCCCCAGGCCGCCATCAGCATGTCGGTGCGGACGGTGAGCTTCCCTTCGCGCCTGGCTCGGTCGTAGGCCCTGATCTCCTCCGGGTAGAGTCCGGGCTCGGCCACGCCGGTCAGCCCGACGGCGTTGTAGGCGCGGCAGGCGGTCTCAATTGCGCGGACCAGTTCTTCTTCCGTCGACACCGGAACATGACGGAGGATCAGGTCCTTGGCGCGGTCGCGGAAGAGTCCCGTCGGCTCGCCGTCCGCGTCCCGCTCGAAGGAACCGGCATAGAGGACGTCGACCGGCGGATCCGGCGTCTCCCGCGTGATGCCGGCGAGGCGGAGCGCCGCGGAATTCGCGACGAGGTTGTTCCAGACACGATGGATCACGACAGGGTGATCCGGGGCAACGCGGTCCAGGTCGTAGCGAGTCGGGTGGCGCCGCTCAGTCAATAGACTCTCGTCCCAACCGCGACCCAGAATCCACTGCCCCGGTGAGGTTTGACCGGCGCGCTCCGCCACCCTTCTCAGAATCTCATCAATCGTGCGGCAATCGTAGAGTTGGATCTGACTCAACACCTGACCAGTCATCAGCAGGTGGTTGTGCGCATCGATGAGACCGGGAATCACCGTTGCGCTATTGAGGTCTTCGATCGTCGTGCCGAATCCAGCGAGTGCCCGCACCTCGTCGTCGCTGCCGACGGCGACGAATCGGCCGTCTTTGATCGCGACCGCTGTGACCGTGAGGTCGTCGGCATTCATCGTGTGGACAAGTCCGTTGATCAGGACCAGATCGGGTGCAAGGAGACGTTGAGGCATCGTGATACTCCCTCGACTTCGCGACGGCCACTTCAATCCACAATGAACTCTGGTTATACTCGAATCGACGGATGGAGGAACGTCGGCATGAGCGATCTCCTTTCCAACGGTTCGCCAGACATCGATCAGATCGTTGTCGACCCGCGGATCATGGTCGGTAAGCCCGTCGTTCGCGGCACGCGGGTGCCCGTTTCATTGATCCTCAATCTGATTGCCCACGGTTACTCCTTTGAACGCATCGTCGAAGAGTATCCGGTGCTGACGGTCAACGACGTCCAGGCGGCCCTCCTCTACGCAAGCGACGTCCTCGATCGCCGAGAGGTGCGCGACTTCGTGCCGGAGGACTGGATCGAGCCCCGTCGCGCCAGGCGGCTGGACCGCTGCTCGCAGTTCTCGCTGGCGGCGGCCCGGAT
>CALMZR010000244.1 GCA_937870845.1 uncultured Chloroflexota bacterium | reverse complement strand
CGGATCGTGCCCGGCAGCGCGTCGACCGGGTTGGTCTTGCCCATTGTCGCCCGCGTCACCGCCACGGCGTTCGGCCCTTCCAGCACCATCAGCACCACCGGGCCCGAGGTGATGTACTCGATCAGCCCCGCGTAAAACGGCTTCCCCTCGTGCTCGCCGTAGTGCCGGGCGGCGACCTCCGGCGCAATGGTGCGCAGATCGAGCGCCACCAGTTTCAACCCGCGCCGCTCCAGCCGGCCGATGATCTCGCCGACGAGACCGCGCTGCACCGCGTCCGGCTTCAGAATGACCAGTGTCCGCTCCACCGCCACGTTCGCCTTCCTCCCCTGGCGCCTCAGCGCCGACTCCCAGCTCCGCCGCCCATCTTCGCCTGTGCGAACTCGTCGCGCCCACCGGAACCGACATCCTCGCGCGGCCGACCGGCGTCTTCGCTCTCAGGCTCGCCTGGCTCGACCAGCGCCGGTGTTTCACGTGCAACGCTCGCTGGCGGACGACGGCGCTTCGGCCGGTAGCGCACCTGGTCGAGCGACCACAACGTCACGACGACGGCGATGATCAGCGGCACGACGATCACCGCCGCCGTCAGAATCCACTCCCGTGTCTGCACGCAAGCCCTCTCCGCTCAATGGCCATCAGCCGCATCACGCCGAGCATACCTCCCCATCGCTCCCCGCGACACCGCCGCACCGACCGCCCAGCCCCGGTCGATCCCCGGCGTCATGCCCCAGCAAAGCCAAGCACCAGATAGACGAGCAAGAACTGAAGCGCCGATGCCGCCAGATACCCGCCCGGCCATCGCCGCAGCCCAAACGACAGGGCGCCAAAAACCACACCCAGCACCCCGCCCCCAGCGAACGCCAGCGGCAAGCTCTCCGCGCCGGACGACGCCGCGGCCCCAAACAGTTCCTGCAATCCCCAGGAGAGCCCCAAAAGGACGATCGGCAACGCTTGCCCCATCCCTGGAGCCGCCGATCGACCGGCTACCCCGAAGTTGATCGCCTGATACGCCGCGACCTGCGCCAAGCCGAACGCTTCCAGCTTCAACACCGGCACGAACGGCCCCTCGAAGAGCCGCAGCAAAGCCACCGCCCACGTGACCCCAACCACCAGGATGACCGCCTGCTCGCGCAGGCGGCGATCGCGCTCGCTCCTCGCTCCCGCGCCGCGCTGTGCCGCATCGCTCTCCAATCCTTCCGGCCGCTGCGCCAGGTACGCCAGCGCCAGAACCGCCGCCAGCGCCGGGGCCGCCAGCCGCACCCAGAACCAGGGCGCCGGCGTCGCTGGGACCGGCCCCGCCGGCGCGCCCCAGACCACGACCAGCAACGGCCAGATCCCGTGCTGCACCAGCGTCAGATTCAGCCACCGGTACCCGCGGCGGAACGCCGACAACCCCACGTTGGCCAGCGCGTCCGCCGGCGGCGATTGCCGAACCGCCGAGACCGGCCGCGGCGAATCCCGTTGCGGATCGCGATTGAGCATCGAACCATCCTCGGCTGTGAGCCATAAGCTATCGGCTGTCAGCTATCAGCTATCAGCCAAATGGCCGAGGGGGCGGCCTGAAGGCAGTGGCATTCAACCCTTGTGCTGCCTTGCAGCCATCGACTGCTAGCTGATAGCCGATAGCTGATAGCTTGTGGCTCACCGCTCCTCCGGCGGCCGGATAGCGCGGAAGCGCCACAGCAGCAACCCATCGTAGACGCTTTTCAGCGCGCCCGCGATGACCAGCGGCCAGCCGAACGGGGAGAGCCCCAGCAGCCAGCCCGACAGCACGGGGCCAAGCGCCGCCGCCAACCCGCGAGGAACCGAGGTGACGCTGGCCGCGGCCGGCCGCTCAGCCGGCGTGACCACCGCCATCACGTAGGAGTTGCGCACCGGGACGTCCATCTGGGAGAGCGCGCTACGCGCCAGCAGCAGCGCCACGGCCCACTCCACCGTCGGCATGAACGGGGTGAGCATCAGGAACAGGTTGGCTGGCAAATGGGTGAAGACTGCCGTATTGAGCAACCCGATCCGCCGCGCGATCCGGACCGCGACCAGCGCCGAAAACGCCGAGAGCACCCCGGTCCAGAAGAAGATCGCCCCGGCCGCGGCCACCGACACCCCGAATCGCTGGAATAGCCACAGCGCCAGCAGCGACTGCACCACCAGCCCGCTGCCGAACGAGTCGAGGCTGAACAGCGCCGCCAACCCGAGCACCGTCCGCCGCGACTCCCCAAGCGGCCGCGTGGCCTCGGTCGATCGCGCCCCGAGCGTGGGCGACAGGCCGCGGTAAAGCGCGAACACGGCCAGCCCCAACCCCGCGTAGAGCACGAACATGGCGTCGACGGCCCGGTCCAGCGGGATCCCGGTTCGCTCGGCCGCGACCCCTGGCGCGGCGGCAAACAGCGCCCCGAGCGCCGCGACCAGCGACCCCAGGAGGCTGAAGCGGGCGAAGAGCGCCGTGCGCTGGGCGTCGCTCGTCGTTTGCGGCAGCAGCGCCTGCTCCGTCGGCAGGAAAACGCTGGCATCGCCGGAGGAGGGGTTGATCGTGCCGACGAAGGCGACCACGAGCAACGGCCAGAAGTCGCGCAACGTCGCGAAGCCGATCCCGGTGGCCGCCATCAGCAGGGAGGCGCGCAGCAGCAACGCCCGCTGCCCCACGCGGTTGGCGACGAAGCCGACGCCCAATGTCAGCGCGGCCGAGCCGAGCAGCGTCGCCGTCGCCACCGCGCCGATCTGGACGTTGCTCCAGCCGAGGCGCGCCAGGTGCAGCGGCAGCAGGATGCTGACGAAGCCATCGCCGAACGCCCGCGTCGCTCGGGCGAGGAGCAGGACGCGGGCATCGGCGGTGGTTTCCGGCGGCAGCAACGGCCACCGGTTCAACAGCGCAACCGTGTCATGTCGCGATTGGGCGTCCTCCGCTACACGAGTCGGCGAAGCTCCTCGGTCAACGCCGCGGCGGCCTTGGGCCGCCCGACGAACTCGGCGCG